>JBEIGB010000102.1:0-12533 GCA_040382095.1 Lewinellaceae bacterium | reverse complement strand
GAATTTGCTTCGCAAAATCGTTGAAAACGCGGCGCTGAAAGATAATATTTTGAACGAGCACTATGTTCACCGATTTTGCTTCGCAAAATCGGTGAACATAGTGCTCGTTTAAAACTTTTTCGTCGCCGTAGGCGGCGGAATACTTTTCACACAACTCCAGAATATTTTTTACACCCCATAAATATGCGTACACGCCCGTGTTATCCAAGCTGTTGGAGTGCGGCTTCGAGCCCTTTGAGTTTGATGAGGCCATCAGCAAGTTTTTGCTGTTCTTTTTGCACCACGACCTCTGGCGCGCTTTGCACGAAGCGTTCGTTTTCAAGTTTTTTCTGGACGGAGGCGATGAAACCGCGATAATATTCCAGTTCTTTTTCGAGTCGGGCGCGCTCTTCCCCGGCATTAATTTCCTGTTGGAGGACGACGAAGAGCTTCTCATTCCCTGCCAGAAAGGCGACGCTGTTATCCACCTCACCTGAAATCCGTTCGAGTGATTCCAGTGCCGCCATCTTCTCGATCATTGGGACGACCCCTGGGGTAGATAGCCAAAGGCTGGCTGTTGGGGTATCCTGGACTTTAACAGTCAGGCGTTCTTTTACTTTGATGCCTTTGGCATTGCGAACTTCGCGTATGCCCGATACGGCGGCTTTGGCGAGCTCCACCTGTTGAACGAGGTGCCTGTCGAATGGGATGGATACAGGATAGGTACTCACCACACAATCCTCGCCTTCGCTGCGGGTTCGGAGTTGATGCCAGACCTCCTCTGTTATGAACGGCATGAAGGGATGGAGCAGCGTCATCATCGTTTCGAGCAAAGCGAGGGTATTTTCCAGGGTTTCCCGGTAGATTGGGGCTTCGTAGGCAGGTTTGACCATTTCCAGGTACCAGGAGCAGAAATCGTCCCAGATCAGTTTGTAAATGGCCATTAAAGCATCTGAAAGCCGATAGTCGCGGTAGAGCTCCCCGAGCTGTGCAGTTACTTGCCGGAGTCGCTGTTGCATCCACTCCCCGGCAAGCTGGTCAACCGCGAGCGTTTCCTGATCTGCAGGGGTATCCGTGACCTCCCACCCCTTGATGAGGCGCAGGGCGTTCCACATTTTATTACAAAAATTGCGCCCTTGTTCGCAGAGCTTACTTTCGTTCAACACCTGATTGCTCTGGGGATCAAATGGAGCATCGAAGATAATATCGTTCCCGGCGGCACCGCTGGCCAGCATCCCGAAACGCACCCCATCTGCGCCGTAGTTTTCAATCAGGCTAAGTGCATCGGGTGAGTTGCCGAGCGATTTGCTCATTTTCCGTCTTTTATTGTCGCGGACCATCCCTGTGAAATAAACATCGCGGAAAGGCATGGCCCCTTTTTCTTCGGTCAATGCTTTTCCCAGCAGTTCCGGAGCCCATTCGTAACCGGACATGATCATGCGTGCTACCCAGAAGAACATGATATCCCAGCCGGTGACCAGTACATTGGTCGGATAATAATAGCGCAGCTCATCCTGCCGTTCGAAACCATCGAACACGGTAATCGGCCAGAGCCAGGACGAAAACCAGGTGTCCACCACATCTTCATCCTGGCGAAGATGATGGATGGAGAGGTCAGGGCGGCCGAGTTGTACCTGGGCCTGGGCGAGGGCCTCTGCGGCGGTTTCTGCGACGAAGACCGCTGTTTCCTCGCCCATTTTTTCATGGGCGAGATACCATGCCGGGATGCGCTGCCCCCACCAAAGCTGCCTGGAGATGCACCAGTCCCGGATATTGTCTTCTGCCAGCCAGCTATTGTACATATTCTGGAAATGATCGGGGAAAAAGCGCACTTCGCCAGAGGCTACAGCTTCCCGGGCCATCCGGGCAAATAATTTCATATCGAGGAACCACTGCAGGGTGAGGCGCGGCTCCACCACCACATCCGTGCGCTCTGAATAACCGATTTTGGTGCGATAATCTTCCAGCTTTACCAATGCCCCGGCATCCTCCAGGAGTTTTTTGATTTTTTTCCGGGCGATGAAACGGTCTTCGCCGATGAGGATTTGCGCATTTTCGTTTAGCTTACCATCTTCCGTCAGGATATCTACGAACGGGAGCCCATGTCGCTGGCCGATCTCATAATCATTGGGGTCATGGGCGGGCGTGATTTTCAATGCACCCGAGCCGAACGCCGGATCCACGTAATAGTCGGCAATGACCGGTACCGGCCTGTTGATCAGCGGGATGAGGACGTTTTTGCCAATCAGCCCGTTGAAACGCACATCCTCCGGGTGTACTGCCACTGCTACATCGGCCATAATCGTCTCCGGTCGCTGGGTCGCGATGACGACGCCCTGGTCGGGGTTGTCCTACAGGACATAGCGCAGATGGAAGAGCTGTGAATTTTCCTCCCGATAGATTACCTCTTCATTAGAAAGGACTGTTTTGGCGGCAGGATCCCAGTTGGTAATCCGGCGGCCACGATAAATCCGGCCTTTGCGGTAAAGATCTGCAAAGACATGGTGTACCGCCCTGGAGAGTGCCGGCTCCATAGTGAAGCGCGTCCGTTCCCAGTCGCAGGAAGCCCCCAGGCGCTTGAGTTGATCCAGGATAATACCCCCGTATTTTTCTTTCCACTCGAAAGCATAGCGCAGAAATTCTTCGCGTCCGACATCCGATTTCCGCAGGCCCTTCTCCCGGAGCAGGGCCACCACCTTAGCCTCGGTAGCAATGGAAGCGTGGTCTGTGCCGGGTACCCAGCATGCGTTTTTCCCCTCCAGCCTTGCTTTTCGGATCAGGATATCCTGGATCGTATTGTTCAGCATGTGCCCCATGTGCAGTACGCCCGTCACGTTTGGTGGGGGGATAACAATAGCGAATGGCTCCCGCCCGTCGGGCACGGAATGAAAATACCCCCGGCCCATCCAGTGCCGGTACCATCGTTCTTCAGTTTCTTGCGGGTTATACCGCGTGCTTAATCCCATATACTGCTTTTTAAAAAAATCCTGATCCAAAGACTATGCGGGAAGGCATGAGTTGTGTATTTGTTCTGCCCTGCCGTTCTGTCGCACGAAAAAACATTTATATCAGCCCCCTCGGTGGCCCACCCTGCAAAGCCTCATAGCTCTGCCCCGGTTTGGTTTTTGAGGATATCCGCCATCGTTTCGCGATGTCGGATGAGGGTATCCACCCCCTTGTACAGGGCTACCTCGGCAGGGCGGAACCGGGAGTTATAGTTGGAGGACATAGAGAAAGCGTACGCACCGGCATTATGGATACAGAGGATATCCCCTTCCCGCACCTCCGGGATTTTGCGGTTTACCCCAAACGTATCCGTTTCGCAAATATAGCCGACGACGGAATAAAACCGAGGGGTACCATTGGGATTTGATACATTGGAAATATGATGGTACGCGTTGTAAAACATTGGCCGGATCAGGTGGTTCATTCCGGAATCCACCCCGGCAAAAACAGTGGAAGTCGTATTTTTTACAACATTTACCTTCACCAGCAGCCTGCCCGCCTCACTCACGAGGAATTTACCCGGTTCGAACACGAGGGTCAATTCCCTGCCGTAGCTTTTACAGAAACCCAGGAAGCGATGGGTTAGTTTTTTGCCGAGGTCTTCGATATCCGTTTCGATATCGCCAGGCTTATAAGGCACTTTGAACCCGCTGCCAAAGTCCAGATAATCGAGGGAGGGAAACTCCCGCGCACATTCGAGCAGGATCTCTGCCCCTTCCAGGAACGCCTCTGCATTGAGGATATCGGAGCCGGTGTGCATGTGCAGGCCATTTACCCGTATCCCGGTTGCCTGTACGATGCGATGGACGTGGGGCATCTGGTGGACGGATATCCCGAATTTGGAATCCACGTGCCCGACCGAGGTCTTTAAGTTCCCACCTGCCATGATATGAGGGTTGATCCGGATACAGACCGGGGCTTCAGGGTGTAACTGCGCAAAATGCTCCAGCACCGGAATGCTGTCAATATTGATTTGTACCCCCAGGCGCCATGCCTCTTCTATTTCGCCGACGGCAACGCAATTGGGCGTAAAAGTAATCTGTGAAGCCTGGAACCCCGCCTCCAGTCCGAGGTGTACTTCCTGAATAGAAACGGTATCCAGGCCCGCACCGAGACGGCGGATAAACTTCAGGATACTCAGGTTGGTCAATGCTTTGCAGGCATAATTGATCTCCAGGCGGGGTGCCTGGAACGCGTTTTTCAGGCGTTCGTATTGCCTCTGGATAATTTCTGCATCGTAAACGTACAGTGGTGCACCATATTTTTCAGCTAAAACCAAAAGGTCTGAAGGAGCGTTCGATAAGTAAGGAAGTGATGCTTGTTCCTGCATGGTCGCTTTTTACTTTGGCCAGGGGAATCGGCCCGGTTTAAAAAAAGTTTTGCAAAAATGCAAAATTTGCCGGAAACACACCATAATTGCACTGAAAAGCATCTTTCAGACAGTGCTCGACAGATTTGTTGCGAAGGGTCAGCGTGTTGGAGAAGCAGCCTTCCTCAGCTACGATAATCCCATCGAAACAAGTCTGAACCCTATAAAAGGTTTTATGGAAGAACAGCTCCTTATCCAGGCATGTAAAAAACAGGATCGGAAAGCACAGCAGGCGCTATATGACCGGTATGCGCCGGCAATGTTCGGAGTATGTCGTCGCTATATTAAAAAAAAGGAGGACGCAGAAGACACCCTGGTCGAAGCTTTCTTCAAGGTGCTTCAAAATATCGAACACTATAAAGGCGAAGGAAGCTTTGAAGGATGGATCAGGCGCATTGTAATCAACGAGTGTCTGATGTTTCTCCGACGGCGCGATGCCTTCCGTTTTGATATCGGACTTGCCGATTGGGACATGCAGGTGCCGGAAAAAGCCAGCGGCGACCTCACAGCACGGGGAATCCTCCGGATGCTCGACCATCTTGCCCCTGGATATCGCACAGTCTTTAACCTCTATGTGATCGAGGGTTACAAACACCGGGAAATTTCCGAAATGCTGGGTATCAGTATAAACACTTCCAAGTCGCAACTCATCCTGGCGCGAAAGCGTCTGCAGGAGCTGCTGGGCACGGAGCTGGGCATAGCGGTAATCTAGGGCTGGCATAAAAAAGTGCCTTTCCCTCCGTTAACCCTTTAAAAAATCTGTCATAACCAAAACCAGAATGAATCAGCAAAGTGAACTGGACAAGTTTTTCCGGGATCATCAGTATCTGACTGAGGAGATGCCCGCGCAGCAGGCATGGAAACAACTCGAACGCCGGCTGGACATTGCCGCGGCAAGGAGACTGCGCACGCTTTGGGTAAAGCGCATGGCCGTAGCTGCGGGTATATCTGTCATTATCGTCTTTACCGGGCTTTCAGGGATTCTCCATGGCAGGGGCACGGGCAGCGATGGCTTCCAACTCGAGGTGGTAGGCAATACAGCGGATTACCCACAGGCCGTAATGGCGATGGCCCTTCAGAAAGACTTCACTGCCCAGGCTCAGGGCATACGCGAGGGTGAGCCAGGAAAGAAATTCAGGTAAGTTCGTGAAAAACGTGGCGCTCCACCCACTCCTCGCGCGGCTCGAGCAAGCGGACAGCCGGGGGAAGCACCATATTGAGCAGGGGGTTTGTATGCGCCATATAGACCAGGGCGGGGACTGGCCGGGCCCCTACCGAGCTTTTGATTTCCAGTGCGGTACGCGAAAAGGCTACGCTTTGCATATTGCCCAGGATCGCCTCTTCCACCATGCGATAAAGCATATTCAGATAGAGCTGGGCGCTGCGGTTGTATTCGGGGAGAAAACCCACAAAATTTGCTTCCAGCACCGGGCCGTTGCGGATAGTAGAATAGAATCCGCGCAGCCCCCCATCAACGAAACAGGCCGTCAGCGAAAATGCATCCCCTAACCTGCGTTTTATGGCGATAAAATATTCCGGCCCGACTGCCGCGAGGCTGAAGCCTGAAGCCTGCACAATGCCCTGGTACATGTTGGCCAATATCGTCGCGTGACTTTCGACCATTTGCAGCGAAAAGCGCTCGTAGTGGATTTCAGCCCCTTTCTTGAATGCCCGCCTCGCCCTGACCCGGTACTTAGAACCCATTGCAGCGAGGTAGTCTTCAAACGATTTCCACTCCGGGCGAATTTCCAGGGACATGGCTGGCTGAAACTCCAATGCATGAAACCCCTTCAATAAGGTCTGGGGCTTTTCGAAGTCTTTACATACCAATACGCGGGCCTTTTCCCTTTGCGCCAGAATTTGCATCAGTGCTTTGAGTTGCTGTCGGATTTCCCTGTCGGTATGCGCACTCCGGGCATATATCCCATTTTCCCCCACCATGAACAAGTTACCGCAAATGAGCAGCCGGAAGTTACCCAGGCGTGCCGCCAGGCGCTTCATCTTTCCCCAGAGCCCCGACCAGACCTCGGGGGCGCGAATATCTTCGAGTGCCCGAAATTCCACCACCTGGAATACCAGACACGCCTCTACCCCCTCTTTCCCACGCAGTAACAGGTATCGCTGTCCCAGGGATGCCGGAAGCCCCTCCTCCATCGCCCTCAGATATTCGGGGGACAGAAAACAGTTTTCCGGATGGGCAGGCCACGCTCCTGCAACTTCGCTGAAACTGACTGCATAAACCGCTTCCCAGGTCCCGAAGGTAAATGTGAAACCCTCCGGGCTACCCGCCACGTCACAGCTGCATGGGAAGGCCAACGCAGCCACATCTGCACATCTGTTGCTTATCCGGGAGAAATGATTTTCAGGAATTTTATTCATAATATATCCAACCGGGGGCGGGTTTCACCCGTTGACAGGATCACGCCGCCACAATTTTATTGTAAAAGCGATTTTTATCAAAAAGGTTTATTTAATCCCTGGAAGCTGTCACATAAGCCTATTTTCCTGAACCGGCGGATTGGGTTGACCTTATGAGCTGCCCGGCCACAACTTCGTCTTCCCAACGGACGACTTCGCGCATGCCATAGCCGGCAGCATGCCGGACCCACAACTCTACGGTGCGCTTGAGGGCATCGTATTCGATTAAAAATGCACGAAACGTTTCTGCCTGAACGGTACGAAAGGATTTTTCAAATGGCACAGCGACGACCATGTTGAAAGTATCGCCTCTCTCGATCTCCCTGCAGCGGATCAGGGCAATGGGCAGGATACCGATGCGGCCCTTTGGTATATCCTTCCCGAGCAGAAGCACTTCCGGCTGGTGGCCGCTGTCGGAGGGGATAAACCCGAAATAACCGGGCAAAGGCAGCGCAGCGGGCGAAATATTGGGTTTGAAACCCTCACTCCAGGTATATACCTCGGCACTGCCCGCTAAACCGAGGATTTCGGCAGGCAGCCCCCCGTTGCTGTTCTCACCGGACGCCGGCGTCGTGCGCTCACAACCTTGATACAGGACGAGTACCGGGAGCAGAAAATGAAGAAAAGACCGTGGCGACATATCGTTAAGGTTTAGGTACATTGTGCAAAGGTAAAATAACCTACCGGACCAGGGTACGCAATATGCAACCTTTGCGGAAATTACTTGTCCATTAAAATAGGGTAAACTTGTTGCAGGGGAGGTATTGAGGGGGTTCAGAAGGCCGTTTTCTTCCCACACTGCGCTTTTTTTGGTCACGTAGAATTGTGCTCTACTCCCCTGAAAGCTTTCATGTGTAAAGAGGATAACGTTGTTTTCCACCTCGTTGAGCCCTCGCAACACGTTTGTTGTACTAAAATAGCAAAAGCCATGAAAAACACATCAAGCATTATTTTGTCCTTCGCTTTCAGCCTGTTTTTTGCCCTGCCGGCATTCACACAAAACTGGAAGAGCTGGGGGCCTGGCGTGAAAGGGGAAGGGCCGGTTGTCAGAAAAGAAGTGAAAGTCGCTCCTTTCAAAGCCCTCGAACTCGCCATCAGCGGAAACGTGTACCTGCGGGAAGGCAAGCGGCAGTCGGTCGAAGTTGAAAGTCATAAGAACATCATCGAGGTGCTCAGCACCGATGTGATGCAGGATGCGTGGAAGATTCATTTCAGCAGGCGGGTGCGCGGATACCAGAAATTCAACATCTATATTACGATACCAGAGCTGCACCGTGCCACGGTCAGCGGATCGGGAAATATCCGGGGGGATACCCCCTTTAACTGGAAAGGCACCGTAAAGCTCGCCGTCAGTGGTTCAGGGGATATTCAGGTCGAATTGCACAGCACCGAAGTAGATGCTGCGATCAGTGGATCGGGGGATATTACCGTCACTGGCACCTCGGGGAGGCTACAGGCGGCGATATCTGGTTCGGGCAACATTCGTACCGGCGGTCTCGTAGTAGATACAGCAGCCGTCAGGATTTCAGGATCAGGGGATTGTAGCACACACCCGCGCAATGAACTGGAGGCCGCGATATCTGGTTCGGGTAACGTCACTTATTACGGTAAGCCCAAAGTCCGGTCGTCCATCAGCGGATCGGGAAACATCATCCCTAAATAAGGTGGGCGGGGCTTTTTTTCGGGTTTTCCCCTATATTTGCACGCTGGCTTGGCCACAGATCAGAGCGACGGGCATGGCCCGGAGTTTCGTGCCTGTCAATTGCAGAGAAAAGGCCTGAGAAAAAAGGGAAACCATGAAAAAGACCACTATTTTGATGTTACTGGGCATTTTTGCCATCTGGGCGTGCCGGCGGGAAGCCGATAAGACGGCGGAAGCAGCAAAGCCCGACCTTAAAGTTGTTATGCCTGGCACCTGGGCAGCCACGTACCTGAACGTCAAGATGCCGACGTATCAATCGGGTGACACGTCGGAGGTTTTTGAAGCCAGCGAAGAGTACTGGGAAGCCAAGTACCAGGTCAAGCCCTACCGCACATACTTTGACGGGGAGCAGAAATTCCGCACTGTTTTCAGGGGTGTGCGGGGCGATGTTTTCGGTGAGGCCAAGGGTATCTGGAATGTCTTCGGAGATACGCTGGTCATGATCGAGCCCGACAAAACTGTGCAATATAAAGTACTCATAGATAAAGGAATGGCCCACTTTTCTGCTTTGCTGGACTGGGACCAGGACGGTAAGGAAGACGATGAATTTTACGCGATCTTTCGACAGGTCAGTAAAAGTTCGGCAGAATAGTTGCGCTTTCCAGGCGCAGGCAATATATTTGTAATCCTATGCTGTAGCAGCAGCGACGGGATGTAGCGCAGCCCGGTAGCGCGCGTCGTTCGGGACGACGAGGCCGCTGGTTCGAATCCAGTCATCCCGACAACAGAACAACCCAACTATCTGTTGATCAGGTGGTTGGGTTTTTTGTTTTGGGGGGATGGGAGTTATTAAATTATTTTCCCTATATTTACCCATTGCCCTGGGTAAAATTGATTCCTGGAAACCCTGGGATAAACTTTTACCGCTGTTAGAATCTTAACCTCCACGCGCTATGCACCAGCTTAAACTTTACGCTTGTATTGCATTAATCGTACTGGGCTTCTCCAAGGTATCCGCGCAAACCATGATTGGCGGGGAACCCATAGACCAGTCTGCGATCCTGGACATCCAGGACACCGCAAAAGGGGTATTTTTGACCCGTCTCACCACCACACAGCGCAATGCCATCCCCAAACCCGCCCTTGGACTGCTCATCCTACATATTTCTAACCTTAAAAAATCCTAAAAATGAAGATCTTTAAAGCGGTTGCGATTTTGGCCCTTCCCTTTGCTGTATTGACCTCCTGTGCAAAGATATTTTATAGCCCGGATGCCAGGTCACTTGCTAACCGGCAACAAACGATTGCCATTTTGCCTGCAAACATTTCAATCGCAGCCTCTAAAAAAATAGATGCCGAAGCGATGCGGGAACAGCAAAAAACGGAATCCCTCAACTTCCAGAAAGAAATCTATTCCTGGATGCTTAAAAGAAAAATGCAGGGAAAGCTGACTCAGGAAATTCAAGATTTAGAAACGACGATTACCAAACTCCAAAGAGCAGGCTATCCGGAAAATTCGCTCACAACAGCTGAATTATGCGAAGTTTTAGGGGTTGACGGCATAATGACTTCAAGTTTCGCGCTTTCCAGGCCTATGTCGGAAGGTGCTGCCATCGCTATTGGCCTTCTCGCTGGAGCATGGGGCACAACCAACGAAGTCAGAACCTCTTTGAGCATTTCTGATTGTATGAATAAAAAGCTTATCTGGAATTACGAGCACAAACTTTCCGGCAGCATAGGAAGTAGCCCAGCCAGAATAGTTGACCAGTTAATGCGACAGGCTAGCTTAAAAATGCCGTATATCAATGACTGACCAAAAATTATATTTTAAGGGCCCCCTGTAAATGACGTGCCAGGTCTTCAGTAAAAGAACCTTCAACTTCCCTTAAATAGGTATAAACCAACAAGCCCTAAAGATTTATGGCCACTTACCTCCAGTCTCTTGTACAGCGGCTTAAGCAACACAGCAAAAGCCTGGCAGATACCGCTGGCTTCATCGAAATCCCCTGGGCGTTTATTGACGATACCGGGACCAGGGTGACGTATATCTTTCGCAGACAGGGGGATATCCTGGTATCCAGACAAGGGGAAGTCACCAGGGGCAACTGGGAGTACCTGCCACAGATACAATCCTTGCTCATTCAGGCACAGGGGAAAGCACACATCTACAACCAGGTACTGCTGCTGGACAGTTCTATTATGGTACTCCGCAAGGATGATACCGAAGAACTCTTTGCCCTGGCGAATCCAGCTAAAATAGCTGACCTGGATATCCTGGGCTATTTGGAAAGCTTTGAGCAGAAGGCGATTAAGAGTCCTGGTAAAAAAGGTAGCTTCGAGGTTTTTGAGACCAAAGATGGGAGAAAGATCAGATTGATTAATGAGGTTTCAGACAGTGGGTCTTTTGCCCTGGGCAATACCGCCTTAGATGAGAATAGCGAGCTGGTATTAAGCGATGGGCGGTATAAGCTCAAAGATCCTGACTATATTATTGAGGTGAAGGGTGGAAAGATCGTGAGGTGGGATGATAATTTTGGGTATTACCTATTCATTATTATGATTTTTATGCTAGGCCTTACCTTTTTTGTGGTGATCTTTTCCTAATGCAGAAAACTATCGTATTGAAAATAGTATAGATGCTGATTATTCCGGGGTAAAGTATGCCATCCCTACCCTAAGCCAGGACAGATTAGAAGATGGGAAGGATGGAATGCTACACGGGTATGTAGCTTTTATTGGGTGTAATGCAGAAAAGAAGAACTGAATGAAAAAAAATCTTATCGTGGCCATAAGTCCTGTAGTCTTGGGTGGCCTTATATACCTGACATACCGAGTTGAGAAATTACAAATGTTCACCTGGTCTGAAAAAACAGGAACAAGCAGCATTGTGTATTTTTTGCGGACAACTAAAATCCTTCAGAGCATCCAGCTCCCCGCGTGGGTGAAGTTTAGTTTGCCCGATGCCTTATGGGCATTCTCCTTTACTTACGCTATGCTATTAATATGGCAGTTCAAGATCACTAAAATAAATGCGTTCTGGGTATTTATTGCCCCGCTTACTGGCATTGCCTCAGAATTGGGACAATACTGGGGATACCTCCCTGGAACATATGATCAGGTAGATCTGCTATTACTTCTTATTGCAACTTTTATTCCGTTTTTAATGGGTAAAATCTTTTCCTCAAAATCAATACCTAATTATGAGATCGGACATTATTCTTAAACACATTGCCTCAGCAGTTGTCCTGGGGATTTTTCTTAGCCTGGCATTAGGCTCAGCCGAGGACAGTAATGTTGAAGAAAAAGTATCAAATACCAAAGAACCAGTCAAAGAACTGACACCTCAAGAGTTAAACGAACAACTAAAGAAGGAATTAGCCGCCTTTAACAAACCTTTCGACAACAAGCTATATGATGGGACACTTGAGGCTCTCCAGATGGAAATCGTAATATTTGGCATTTGGGCAGATATTATAAACAGAGGTGAACTTAGCACATTAGAAGAAAACGTAAAACTTGCTCAGGAGCTAAAGAACAAAGTGACAGCCCTTCAGGTAAAAGAGTTTCCCATATTGAGACAAAAGTATGGCAAAATAATAGCGGAAAAAATGTGGGAGTTTGACATTACAGCAAGGACTATTGGGGCCGGCAATTCTATACTCGATTTTACCGGGGCAACCTTCGCAGCTAATAAGAATATCAAGGAATATCAGATAACCCTGCAAGATGCATTGACTTTGTTTCGGTTCAAACAGACAAGATACAGATGGTATAAAGGTGCCGACGAGTATACTTACTTTAAGTTAGAAACTCCTGCTGACAAAGAACTTATACTGCCTACGGATTAAAAATACACTACAACAAATCCATGGAAATCAACCTGAGGTATTTTATTAGACAAGTTGAAGTCTGCAGAAAAAGGCCTGGCACAAAACCCCGGCTCAGCTTATCTACAATCTACGGCCTGTAAGGCTCTTACCTGCTATGAAGAGTTTGTTTAAATACCCAAATTTAGCCCTCAAATTATACACTACACTTTTTTCGTTCCAAAACCCCTGAAATCGTTCGTTTTTTTTGTGGTTTCCGAATTTTGCCTTAATTTCGTAGTGTACAAATTAT
>JBEIGB010000101.1:0-12544 GCA_040382095.1 Lewinellaceae bacterium | reverse complement strand
TCTGAAAAACATTCTTTGGCGGCGTAAGCCGCCAAAGAATATGCCGGAGGCTTTTTACACAACCCCCTATCTGTTGAGATAATAAGACGCATTCTCTGCCACTACGATATCGAGGGGGAGATACTGAACGCGTTCGACCTTTTTTTTGAAAATCAGTTGGTCCACGATGGACATAACGGCCTGGAAACCTTGCCGTGTAGGATTTTGGTTAATCAGGAACGCAATCCGTTCTTCTTTGAGGTAGCGCAGGTTGGGTTCCAGCAGGTCAAAGCCCACGATTCTTAGTCCTTCCGGGGCTTCCGTGCCGAGGGCGTCGAGCACCAGATAGGAGCGGGAGTTGGTGACAAAGAGGCCACGCAGACGGGGGTGCAGCTGGAATATGGCCTGCAGAAAGGCCTTCAATCTTTCGGGATTTTCAAAATGCTCAAAGTCAAAGCGCAGAACATCGGCTGTATGGTCGGTGCGATGATGGAAATAATGCCGCAGCCCACGTTCTTTTTCGAGTAGGTGCCTGGCGCGGCTAATCTCATTGTCGAGGTTGAGTACGGCTACCTGGTCTTCCGGTCGTAGAACGAGTTGCAGCAGTTTACCGGCAAGCACCCCACTATGAAAAGAGTCCTGGCCTACATAGCAAAGTGCCTGATGGTCTTCCAGATCGGTATTGATGAGGGCGACCGGGATCTTTTTTTTGGCACAGGCCTGCAGGATGTTTTTGGAAGCTTCAAGGAATAAAGGGGCGATGAGGAGGGCGTCCGGGCGGGTATAGAGCAGCGCGATTGCTTTTCCCTCAAACTGATCGGGGCCGGTCGGCCCATGAAAAACATACTCGATATTAATACCGTAGTGCCGTACAGCAAGGGCGGCTTGCTCAACCCCGGATTTGGGCAACGCCCAGTAGGGGTCGAGGCGGTAGTCGGGCAAAAGGGCACATACCCGGAAGGTTCGGTTGTAGGCAAGGGTACTTGCAAAAATATTGGGCTCATAGCGCAGCTCGTCCATGGCCTGCTCTACTTTTGCCCGTGCCTCCGGTGAAACATTTCCCCGTCCGTGGAGTACCCTGTCCACCGTCCCCGGGCTAACACCTGCCCGCAGGGCAATATCTTTTATCGTTACGCGTGGTTCCATAAATTAAAGATACGCTTTCTTGCTGTGTACGCACACAGTTTTAGAAAAAATCGTACTTTTGACCAACCATAATAAAAAGCTATGGAGCAGCAAGATGCCGCTAAGGCACTGAGCATTGGGATAGATATCGGAGGTACGACCACAAAGCTGGGTATTGTTGACCAGGAAGGCCATCTGCTTGCCCGTCGCTCGCTGGATACACAGCATCACCGGCAGCCGCAGGCTTTTGGCCTCGAACTGGCAGGTGCGATCGGTGAAATGATGAGCGATACCGGGACAAAGGCCAGGGTGGCAGGCATCGGAATCGGGGCACCGGGCGTGGACGAACGCGCAGGTACGATCGCCGCCGCCGCCAACCTGCCCTTCCAGGAGCCTTTTGCTCTGGCAGCCTTCCTGCAATCCGAGCTGGGCCTCCCGGCAAAACTGATCAAAGATTCCAGTGCCGCAATTATCGGCGAACGGGTGTTTGGCGGCGCAAAGGGCATGGAGCATTTTGTGCTGCTCACCCTGGGTACTGGTTTGGGCTCGGCCATCATGATCAATGGAAATGTGATTTCCGGGGGGAACGGACTGGCCAGCGAATATGGACATTCCCTCGCAGTACCGCACGGACGGCAGTGCAACTGCGGCAGGAGTGGCTGCCTGGAAACTTATGTCTCTGCAACGGGAATCAAACGCACGGTGTTTGAGCTGCTCGCCGGATTCAAAGGCCATAGCCCGCTCCGGGATTACACCTATCACGCCCTGGATGCAAAAACGATTTACGAAGCCGCCGTATCCGGCGATCCTATAGCCAGGGAAGCGTTCCGCCTGACCGGGACGATCCTGGGCAGGGCGATCACAGGGTTAATCGTGCTGCTCGACCCACAGGCCATATTCCTTTCCGGTGGGCTTACCCAGGCAGGGGAGCTGCTGCTCCGGCCTGTGTGCGATAGTATTGACGAACACCTGCTCGATATGTTCAAAGGAAGTTGCGAAATCGCTTTTTCCCACCTCGGTGGGGAAGATACCGGTGTCCTGGGTGCTGCCGCCATGATGTGGCACAGCCCCGGGAAAAATCTTTGAAGTGTTTGCCTGCAGCACAGCAGGCTGGTTTATCCCCATCTGATTCAGGCTTAGACAAAATTATTTGAACAATTATTGCTATGGATTACCTGCGTTATCAATTCAAATCTCTGGAAAAAATCCCGACGAAGGTCTGGGATAGTGCAAGGGAAGGCTCGATCCACGTTGCCCGCAGCATTGCACTTGCTATTCGCCAAAAACAACAGGAAGGCGAACATATCGTTCTCGGCCTTGCTACCGGCTCCTCACCAATTCAGGTCTATAAAGAACTCGTGCGTATGCACCAGGAAGAGGGGCTGAGTTTTGCGAATGTGATTACGTTCAACCTCGACGAATATTTCCCGATGCAGCCGGACGCGCCCCAGAGCTACGTCCGTTTCATGCGGGAATTCCTTTTCGACCACATTGACATTAAACCGGAAAATATCCATATCCCCGATGGTACGCTGCCTTTGGAGCAGGTCGAAGCCTATTGTGCGCGTTATGAAAAAATGATCCAACAGGCAGGCGGGATTGATATCCAAATCCTGGGGATCGGCCGTACCGGCCATATTGGGTTTAATGAACCGGGGTCGTTCGAGACTTCGGTGACCCGGCTTATCCGATTGGATGCTACCACCCGCCGCGATGCGTCCAAGGATTTTCCTTCCGTCGAGGAAGTGCCCTACCGCGCAGTCACCATGGGCATCCGCACGATTATGCGGGCAAAAGCAATCTATCTCATGGCCTGGGGGCAGCATAAATCAGAAGTGGTGAAGCTTACTGTGGAAGGGGCAGTGTCGCCTTCCATTCCTGCAAGCTTCCTGCAGCAACATCCCAACGCAAAGGTCTATCTCGACCGCGGTGCAGCAGAGGACCTTTCCCGATTCCGTACCCCCTGGCTGGTAGGCCTCTGCAACTGGGACGACGACCTCATTTGCAAGGCGGTTACCTGGCTTTCCCTTACCCTGGGAAAGTCTATCCTCAAACTCACAAACGAAGACTACAACGAGCATGGTCTTTCTGACCTCCTGGCAGAACATTCCAGTGCTTATGAGATCAATATCCGGATTTTCAACCGCCTGCAACACACGATTACGGGGTGGCCTGGTGGCAAACCGGGTGCAGATGACAGTACGCGCCCGGAACGGGCCAAGCCCCCGAAGAAACGGGCAATCATCTTTAGCCCTCATCCGGACGACGATGTGATCTCCATGGGGGGTACTTTTCTGCGCCTGGTCGAGCAAGGCCACGAAGTCCATGTAGCCTATCAGACTTCCGGCAATATCGCCGTCCATGACTACGACGCCCTGCGATATCTGGAATTCCATGAGGAATTCTGCTCCTCCCAAAGTATAGGCGGCGAAGGGGCAGTCAAACGGCAGGAACTGATGAAATTCCTGCGCGAAAAAACACCGCTCGAAATAGACCTGCCGGAAATTCGCAAAATCAAAGGCCTCATCCGAAGAGGCGAAGCCAGGGCAGGCGCACGTTTCTGTGGGCTGGACGATGCAAATATCCATTTCCTCGACCTGCCTTTTTACGAGACTGGAAAAACACGCAAAAACCCTGTCGGGGAGGAAGATATCCGTATCGTCGCCCAGCTCATGGAAAAAATCAAGCCCAACCAGGTATTCGCCGCAGGTGACCTCGCCGACCCTCACGGCACACACAGCGTCTGCCTCGATGCGATCTTCGCCGCTTTCGAATCCCTGAAAGACCAGAAATGGGCGAAAGAGTGCTGGCTCTGGCTATATCGCGGTGCCTGGCACGAATGGGCGGTGGACGAAATCGAAATGGCGGTGCCGATGAGCCCTGAACAAGTGCTCAAAAAACGCAGGGCGATCTTTATGCACCAATCGCAAAAGGATCGTCCCCCTTTTCCGGGTAGCGATATTCGCGAGTTCTGGCAAAGGGCGGAAGACCGTAACCGGGGTACCGCGATAACTTACCGACAGCTTGGGCTGGCGGAATACGAGGCAATCGAGGCTTTTCGCAGATGGAAATTCCCGTGGCAACCTGCCGGTAAATAGCCTTTTAACCATCAGGCTTGTTGCGGTGGGCCAGCGTAATGGTAAATGCGCTCTTCTTCGTCCGTACGAAGCATTTTTGAGGGACTATAGCCCTGCGGCTTTGTAACCGGAAAAAACTTCGGATGGGGGGTAAAGAGCAACTTTTAGCCCATAATGACCCCGCCGCAATAAGTCTATAAAGTCGTTTCATTATGTTTATCCAAAAATTGATGTTCGTACTTATGGCACCTGTGGTGCTAATGGGATGCCGCCAAACTACTGCCCAGCCGCTGCCAGTCATCCCCGTTCCACAGCGGATGGAGGCACAGCAAGGGGTTTTCGTCGCAACCACGGCTACCGTGATCGCACCGAAACAACTGGACGAGGAGATCGAATGGGCAGTTGCCTACCTGAATGGCCATTTCAAAGCGAGGTTGGGCAAGGCACTGATAGTAGAGTCGGGAAAGCCGGCCGGATCAAAGGCTATTTCGATCGAAATTGACGGGGCCGCACTGGCACCGGAAGCTTATCAACTCACGGTCGGTACGAAAGGAATCGTACTCAAAGGGGGGAGCGCCGCCGGGGTGTTCTATGGCGTCCAAACATTGATCCAGTTATTTCCCGATGCGGAGGGAGAGTTGGCAATCCCGGCTGTTCGTATCGAAGACCATCCTGCCTTTCCCTACCGCGGTATGCACCTGGACGTCGGCAGGCACTTTTTTCCCGTTAGCTTTATCAAACAATATATTGATATGCTCTCGCGGTACAAAATGAACCGCTTCCACTGGCACCTTACCGAAGATCAGGGCTGGCGGATTGAAATCAAACGCTATCCACGCCTTCAGGAAATCGCCGCTTTCCGGGACGAGACTTTGAAAGGACATTATAATGATATTCCTCAAACGTATGACGGAACGCGCTACGGTGGGTTCTATACGCAGGACGAAATCAGGGAGGTGGTCGAATATGCCCGTCGTCGCTTCGTCACAATCATCCCGGAAATCGAACTTCCCGGGCATGCCCAGGCGGCAATCGCGGCCTATCCGGAACTCGGTTGTACCGGCAGACCAGTCAAAGTAGCTACGAAATGGGGCGTTTTCGATGATGTCTTCTGCCCAAGCGAAACGACATTCGAATTCCTCGAAAATGTTTTGAAGGAGGTAATGGACCTTTTCCCGGGGGAGTATATCCATATCGGAGGGGACGAATGCCCAAAGACCCAGTGGATAGACAGCCCAGTCGCCCGGGAGGTTATCCAAAGGGAAGGGCTCAAAGATGAATATGAGCTGCAAAACTATTTTATCCGCCGCATCGAAAAGTTCCTTAATGCAAATGGCCGCCAGATTATCGGCTGGGACGAAATCCTGGAAGGCGGGATTGCGCCTAATGCGACGATTATGTCCTGGAGGGGTATGGAAGGTGGAATCGAGGCGGCGCGGCAGTCGCATAAGGTAATCATGACCCCTACTTCGCATTGCTATCTGGATTATTATCAGGCTATAAACCCCAATGAGCCGCTGGCGATTGGTGGCTACCTCCCACTGGAAAAAGTCTATTCGTTCAACCCGGTTCCGGAAACACTCAAGGGCGATGCGGCGAAATTTGTCATCGGTGCCCAGGGGAATGTTTGGACGGAATATATGCAGGATGAAAAAAAGGTACAATATATGGTGTACCCGCGTATGCAGGCCCTGGCCGAAGTGGTCTGGTCCGGGGAGGCTAAAAAAGATTTTCCCGGCTTTATCAAGCGATTGGTGGTGCACCTTGAACGGCTGAACCGGGAAGGGGTGAATTTTGCCAACCACCTCTTCGACGTGAAGGGCGAGGTAATCGCCGGTCAAGGCAAAGAGGTCCGCGTGCGCTGGTCGAACCTGGCCAATAAAGGAGATATGCATATTCTACAGGGCACGGGTACCCCCGGGCCTTATGATGAAAAGGCCTCCGGAGACGTGACGCTGACCAATCCCGGCTGGTATCAGGCACAGACCGTGCTCGATGGCAAACCCGTCGGACAATCCGCTGCGATATTCTACGTGCCCCATAAAGCTGCCGGAAAAGTAATCAAACTCGCAAAAGCACCAGCGCCCCAGTATAGCGCTGCCGGCCCCGCTTCTGCCATCAATGGCGTCCTGGGCAGCGATGAACGCTATGGGGATGCCGAATGGCAGGGCTTCGAAGGCAGCGATTTCGATGCAGTGATTGATTTCGGCGCCTCAACCGCCGTGCGGAAGGTGAATTTCCGCTTCTTCAATGCCCCGGGGCAATGGATATATCCGCCTAAAGCTATTCACATCAGTATGTCCGACCAACCCGATAAATTTGATGGGGGAATCAGCGCGACAATTAATGTAACCCGCCCGGGAGATATTATCCTGCGCCACATCATGCTGGTGAACGGAAGTGGCCGCTACATGCGCGTACACGTAGAAAATTATGGGGAAATCCCGGCAAATAAACCGGGTACCGGGCATAAAGCCTGGCTGTTCATAGACGAACTGATCGTAGAGTAAAGGTTGAGGTTGTATGAAAAGCATTCCGCCGCCTACGGCAGCGGAAGAAAGTTTTGAAAGAACACTATTTCCGCTGATTTTGCGAAGCAAAATCAGCGGAAATAGTGTTCTTTCAGAATATTATTTGGTGGCGTCAGCCGCTAAATGAAGCCTCCGGCCTTTTTACACCACCCCTCCGAAAAATTCTCTTTCGCCGCAGTAGGCGGCAGAATAACATAAAGGATGGTTTATAAATGCAGGCGTTCCTTCCGGGCAATCAGGAGGGGCTCATCCTCTACCCGTTCCGGATCGGGCACGCAGCAGTCCACCGGACAGACAGCGGCACATTGCGGCTCTTCATGAAAGCCTACGCATTCCGTACATTTATCCGGAACGATATAGTAGTAGTCGTCGGAGACAGGTAACATTTTATGGTTGGCCTCAACGGTGGTGCCGGATTCCAGTAGATATTTCCCCCGGACGGTGGTGCCGTCAGAAATCGCCCATTCCACGCCCCCTTCATAAATGGCATTATTCGGGCATTCGGGTTCGCAGGCACCGCAGTTGATGCATTCATCGGTGATCATGATGGCCATAACAAAAGTGTTTTATTCTGATCTATTGCGCAGAAATGATGGTTATTAAGTCGTTGTGGCTTTTTGAGGCTTGCTTTGCGCTGTTTCAGCATCCGGGCCTCTCGTGCACAACTGCTCCAATATGGAACGGATAAAACCCCTGTTGGTTTTGCGACTGCAAAAATAAACGGTCCGTCGGAATTATTCAAGCAGAACTACAGGGCGTCAAGTAATTTGGCATCGCTGCAAACAAAATTTTATCTTGTGCCCTGGTCCGCAGTGCTGCTGATCTTTTTGGAAGGGTAGTGTTGACCACCAAAGCGCGATTTAAGTAAGCAGACAGAATATGGCAAGAGAAGAAGCGGATAAGGTGACGCCCCTGATGCAGCAATATGCACGGGTAAAGGCGAAATACCCGGATGCGATCCTACTTTTCCGGGTTGGTGATTTTTACGAGACTTTTGGCCAGGATGCCGTGTTGGCATCCAAAGCCCTTGGGATTGTGCTCACAAGTCGCAACAACGGGGGCAGTGATATTGAGCTCGCGGGCTTTCCATTTCATTCCCTCGACCTCTACCTGCCCCGCCTGGTGAAAGCAGGGTATCGGGTCGCGATCTGCGAGCAGTTGGAGAAGCCAGGCCCGCAGAAAAAAATCGTCAGGCGGGGGGTTACGGAGGTGGTCACACCGGGAGTGGCCGTGGATGATAAACTCCTGGACCATCGCTCCAACAACTTTCTGGCTGCAATTGCTCCGGGCAGGGACGATGAAGTCGGGGTGGCTTTCCTGGATATCTCCACCGGGGAGTTTCTCGTCAGTGAAGGGGATCAGGCATCAGCGGAAAAATTGCTGCAGAGCTTCCAGCCATCTGAAATATTATTTTCGAAAGACAAAAAAAAATGGTTTTTTAAGACTTTCGGAGAAAAATTTTACACCTTCCCACTGGAGGAGTGGGTTTTTACCAAAGACTTTGGCCTGAACCTCCTGCTCCGGCATTTCGAGGTCGGCAATATGAAGGGCTTTGGGATCGAAGGCCTGGAACTGGCCCAGACCGCCGCCGGCGCGATCCTGCACTACCTGGCCACTACGGAAAATAAAAACCTGAAGCACATCACCCGGATCGCGAGGGTGCAGCCCGATCGCTTCGTATGGCTCGACCGGTTCACCATCCGCAATCTTGAACTGATCCACAGCCCACATGATTCCGGGGTGCCGCTGATCCAGGTACTCGACGACACCCTCTCCCCAATGGGCGCAAGACTGCTGAAGAAGTGGGTCGTCCTGCCCCTTAAAGATCGGGCGGCTATACAGGAGCGCCTGGATTCGGTGGACTTTTTTCTCCAGGCACCGGATATCGCCGCAGAGATCGCTCCCATTATCCGCAGGATGGGCGATCTGGAACGCTTAATTTCTAAAGTGCCTTTAGGCAAAATCAACCCCCGCGAGGTGGTACAATTGAAAAAAGCACTGGTGGCCTGCTCGGAATTACAGCAGCTATTGTTGCAGTGCCCCCAGTCACAACTCAAAAAGATCGGCGATGGCATTAACCCTTGTCCCCAGCTCGCCGAGCGTATCGCCAGGGAGATCGTGGACGACCCCCCCGTGAACCTTGTCCGGGGCGGCGCGATCCGGAGCGGGTTTGACGAAGTACTCGACGACCTGCGGCACACGCTCTCCCATTCCAAAGAGCTCCTCGCGGAAGTACAGCAAAAGGAAATCCAGCGCACGGGGATCAGCAGCCTCAAGATCGGCTACAACTCGGTATTCGGGTACTACCTCGAAGTCACCAATAAGTATAAAGACCAGGCCCCGGCAGATTGGGTGCGCAAGCAGACCCTGACCAATGGCGAGCGGTATATCACCGATGCACTCAAACAGCTGGAAACGAAAATCGTCACCGCCGAAGAACGTATGATCGAGCTGGAAGAAACCCTCTTTGTACAACTCGTACAGGGCCTCTCGGATTATATCGAGCCGGTACAGCACAATGCCCGCCTCGTCGCCCGCCTGGATTGCCTGCTCTCCTTCGCCCGGATTGCCGCGAAATACCGCTATTGCAAGCCTGAAGTGTCCGATGATTTCAGTATTGATATCCGGGAAGGCCGGCATCCGGTAATCGAGCGGCAACTCCCGCTGGAAGAACAGTTTGTGCCGAATAATGTATTCCTGGACCGCGACGATCAGCAAATCCTGATGATTACCGGCCCCAATATGTCGGGCAAATCTGCGGTGTTGCGCCAGACCGCACTGATTGGCCTGATGGCGCAGATGGGCAGCTTCGTGCCGGCTTCGAGCGCGCGGATCGGTTTACTGGACAGGATTTTTACCCGCGTGGGGGCATCCGATAATATCACCTCGGGCGAATCCACTTTCATGGTCGAAATGAACGAGACGGCGAGCATCATGAACAATATTACGGACCGTAGCCTGATCCTGCTGGACGAAATTGGACGGGGCACGAGTACTTACGATGGTATTTCCATCGCATGGTCCATCGCGGAGTATTTGCACGAAAACAGCGAGGCGCGCCCAAAGACGCTTTTTGCCACGCACTATCACGAGCTGAACGAGCTCGCAGGCCGTTTCCCCCGGATACGCAATTTTCATGTCGCTACCCGCGAGGTAGGCCAGAAGGTTTTGTTTTTGAGGAAACTGGCTCCCGGCGGCAGCCAGCACAGCTTTGGTATCCATGTTGCGCGTATGGCTGGTATGCCCAGGGGTATCGTAGAGCGTGCCGCCGAGATCCTCGAACAATTGGAAAGACAACGGGTCGCCGGCAGCCAACCTTCTGCAGAAGGCTCTGCGATGGTGCCAGCCGTTGAACCCCGGCAAATCTCTGCCGCACCCCTGCAGCTCAGCATTTTCGAAACGGTGGACCCGCTTGCCGGCAAATTGCGTGCTGCAATAAAAGCCCTGGACCTGCACGCCATGACCCCCATCGAATGTATGCTCCGCCTGAATGAATTAAAAACCTTGCTGGAAGAAAACGAAGGATGAAAATTGCGATTATCGGATATGGCCGCATGGGCCGCACTATAGCAACGCTGGCCCCGGGGATGGGCCATGAGGTAAGCCAGGTTATCGAAAGGGCCGGGCAGGGAGACTGGGATACAGGGATGCTGGCCGGATGCGATGTGGCCATCGAATTTACTACGCCGGACGCTGCGCCGGATAATATCCTCCGTTGCCTGGGCACCGGGATACCGGTCGTGAGCGGTACTACAGGATGGGCACACCGCTTCCCCGAAGTGGCCGCTGCTGCGTTGCGGCTAAATGGCGCTTTTTTCTATGCTTCGAATTTCAGTATTGGCGTAAATCTATGCTTTGCGCTCAACCGTTACCTGGCACTGTGGATGGACGCCCACCCGGAATACGCTGTCGAGGTGTACGAGACGCACCATATACATAAGAAAGACGCCCCAAGTGGCACGGCGATTACCCTGGCAGAGGGAATTATCGCCGGGCTCAGCCGTAAATCACACTGGGCAGCGGCACCGGCCGGCGATGAGGATGTACTGCAGGTCTTTTCCTTTCGCGAGGGGGAGGTCCCGGGCACGCATGAGGTCGTTTACCGGTCGGCAACCGATACGATCACCCTGAGGCATGAAGCACATTCCCGAACAGGTTTTGCACGTGGCGCGCTGCTGGCCGCTGCCTGGCTGCCCGGCCGGCAGGGCGTTTTCGGTATGGAAGACCTGCTCGGCACCTGACTCAGGTCAATTGAATTCCTCGAGCTTTTCGAGTAGCCACTTTTGGTTGGCGACGTTCGGAGTGGCGCTGATCTCTTCGCGCAGCTTGGAAATGGTCGTCAAATCGCCCTCGTGCAACCGGGTGAGTTTCCGGGTAAAGCGGATCAGGTTTTTGTAGGCCTGTTTTTGGCGCTCCTGAATATCCTTGTTCCGGTTGAGGTAAGTACGGAAACTCTCAAAAAGGGAGTACAACGGATCCCACTCGTCGGTTTCGTAATACACCCGCAGGAGCATATCCTTGGAGTTGAGATTGTAGGTAATGTCGTCATACTCGACAAAACGGAGGAGCTCCACTACCTCGGTATATCTGCGCTGATAGAAATAAACCTGGGCGAGGTTGAAGGTACGGGCGTTTTCCCTTTTATCCTCCGGAAGGAATTGCAGATAGTCGTCAATAAATTTCAGGGTCCAGCCGTAATCCCCGACGCGCAGGCTTACGACGACGATATTCCGGAAATCCCAGGGGGAGAGCTCGTTGTCGCGGATGATGATGCGTTTTTCCAAAACATTTTTATACAAAACGAACAGCTCGGAGAGAAACTCCGGCCTGCCCCGGTTGAGCTGCTGGATGCAATAGTTTTGTGCAAGGCTGTACAGGTCGCCGGCTTCTTCCTGTGGGAAATTCATGCTATACCGGTCGAGGAGCTGTTTGAACTGCCGGTAGCTTTGAACGTCGTCGGGGTTGCGGTACAGGTTGAGCACCTGGAAATATATCGCGATGGGGGGGATATCGGAAAGTTGATGTTGCTTCACAAAATTTTCGATCTCCTCCATTAGCCCGAGGTCGTATTCGTGGACGGCCAGATCCCTGCGGGCAAGGACGTTGCAATAGATATACAGCTTTTCTGCAATGAAAAAATAGTCCAAATTCCGGGAAATTTCCTCCCAGTTGGACTTAACGGTGCGGTTGTGCTCGAAGTCGGCAAGGCCGTAAATACTCTTTTCCAACAAATATTTCCCGTAGTAGTATTCGCTGTTCCGGTAAAGACTTTTTTCGAAATAACTCCGCGAACGCTTCAGGGATGAGTTGTACAAAATAGATTGCTTTCGTTTTTGAACAGCATCCAGCAAGGCGGTATTGCGGATAATCTCGCTCTCTTCAAATTTCTGCTGGGCAAAGAAGTTTTCGAGCAGTTTGAGCAAGTCGGAAAAATACTTGCGCAGCCGAATATCGTCATAGTGATCTTCTAAACCGAGCGCTTCCCAGATTTGCTGTTTCGTCCATTCACAATTGCTGGGATCGTTAATTTCCCCAATTATGCACTCGTAAAGGGCAAGGTGGGTTTCATTTGCATTGAAATACGGAGATTGCAGGTATTTTCTAAACCGGTTCTGTTCAATTTTAGCTAATTCCTGTAAGGATTTGTACAACTTGCTGTTCCGCATGGCCTCAATAAATTTTCACAAATGTAAGAAATCTTCTGTTTAATGAAGGCCTCCTGTATAATGATCTGAGGGAGGTTGAGGCTGTCTCACAAGTCTTTTGGCAGCATAAAATTTCCTTTGAGTGCCGTTTTCATTGATTTTGCTTCGCAAAATCAATGAAAACGGC
>JBEIGB010000100.1:0-12814 GCA_040382095.1 Lewinellaceae bacterium | reverse complement strand
GGCAAGTTGTGGATTGAAAGCTATTTTAAGGGCGGAGTAAAAAGTATTCCGCCGCCTTCGGCGACGAAAGAATATTTTGAACGAACGGTGTTTATATTGATTTTGCACAGCAAAATCAATATAAACACCGTTCGTTCAAAATATTCTTTCGTCGCCGAAGGCGGCGGAATACTTTTTACTCCGCACTTAAAATAGCTTTCAATCCACAACTTGCCGGAACGCTTTCAGCAATCCATCATAAGCGCCTTTGAGCTCGCGGTAGCGCTCAAAGGCATCCTTCCCCGGCTTTTGGTCAGCCTGGTCAATCATGCTGCGGAGATAGGCTATTTGCGCCAGCAAATTAGGCTGCGTATAGCGCCCCTGCTCTGTATTCAAGGCTTTTTGGATATCCTTAAACACCGAATAAGCCGGGAGTCCTTCGGCGGTTGCTCTTAGCTTTTCTTCGGTTTGTGCGTTTAGTTGCCGGGCCTGGCTTTCCAGAGCCACGATCTGTAGCGAAAGGGCCTCCTGTGCGAGCAGGTCGGCAGGTTTCAGCCCGGTGGATAATTGCCGGGGGTCCATTAGCAAATTAAAAGGCTGGGAGAAGGAAACGCTGTCCACCTCCAGGCGGACGAAATAGCTTCCCGGGCTTACCAGCGGAGCCCCACGGCTGTTTCGGGAACCCGAAGGCGTCCAGGGGCCGAGGTGGCGCATATCCCACTCAAAGCGGTGTAGTCCTTTGGTTTTTTTCAACCCATCGCTGTACCCCGCCACGACGAAACCCGTTGCCATATCCGGTGGGGATACCGCGTTTGCCCTGCTGCCTGCCGGACGCTCGGAGGTAAAGGAGCGGATGACGGTTTTCTTCGCATCCAGAATTTCGAGCTTTACCGGGCCTTCCGCATTTTTGCCCAGATAATAATCAAATACGATGGCTGGAGCGGGGTAATCGGGAATGCCCCGTACCGGGGCGTAGCGCAGGCGGTACTGGTCGGCTGGTTTGAACAGATGGGCACTCCGGGTAGTGATTTCCGGGGACATCTGGCGAAGTGCGGAAAGATTGTCCAGCACCCAGAACCCCCTGCCCATGGTAGCGAGAATCAGATCCCCGCGATAAACCCGGATGTCAGTGATTGGCGTAATGGGGAGGTTTTGCTGAAAAGAAGACCAATTTGCTCCATCATCAAAGGAGATAAACAGTCCGTACTCCGTACCTGCAAACAACAGGCCTTCCCGTTCGGGGTCTTCACGAATTGTACGGACGGGATAATCGGCGGGGATACCGTTATTGCCATCGCAGAGCAGTGTCCAGGATTGGCCGAAGTTTTCGGTTTTAACGATATAAGGACGGGGATCGCCCAACTGGTAGCGGAGGATTGTGGCATAGGCTTTTTGCGGGCGATGCGGGGATGGCTCCAATCCGTCCACCCTTCCACCTTTGGGGAGATCCTTTGGCGTTACATTACTCCAGCGCTTGCCGCCGTCCCGGGTAACATGAATGGGGCCATCGTTGGCACCCACCCAGATCAGACCGGCCTGGCGTTTGGATTCAATAATTTCATAAATAGTGCTGTAGAATTCCTCCCCGGTGATATCCCGGGTAATCGGGGCGCCGGAAATGACCTGTTTGTCGGGTTCAAAGGCAGTGAGGTCGGGAGAAATGGTTTCCCAGGTAACGCCATCGTCGGTTGTCTTATGGACGAATTGGGATCCATGATAGACCACATTCGGATTATGCGGGGAAACGTGAATCGGTGCGACCCGTTGGAAGCGATATTTGAGGTCTTTGGGATTATGCCCATAAATATTAGAAGCACCGACAAAATATTTGCGCTCCTGACCAGTGCGTTTGTCATAGACACCAAAGCAGCCTTTGCAGTTGGAATAAACGATATGGGGGCTGCCCGGCTTGGGCACTGCCGGACCGGTTTCACAGCCTCCGACTTCCATCCAGAAGCTTTTTGCGCCGCCGGGGGCATCGTAAGGAGGAATTACAGGGATAGCGATGGTCGTATTATCTTGTTGTCCGGCATACAACCAGTAGGGAAACTGATCGTCCACTTCGACCTGATACAGTTCGGCAGTGGGTTGGTTTTCCTGGGTGGACCAGGTTTTGCCGGCATCCCGGGTAACGTTGGCTCCACCGTCGTTGGACTGAATCCATTCGGAGGTATCCCGGGGGTTGATCCACAGGTCGTGATTATCCCCGTGTGGCGTATTTACACTTTGCCAGGTTTTGCCGCCGTCATTAGAGCGCCAGAAGCTGGTTGAGGAAACGAATACCGCATCTGCGTTGAGGGGGTGTACATCTACATTGCAATAGTAGAAAGGGCGGTCGAGCAGTTCGGCTTTGGTACTGATCAAGGACCAGGTTTCCCCGGAATTTTCCGAGCGATATAGCCCTCCTGCAGGCTCCGGGGCTTCAATGAGGGCATAGACCCTGCCGGGGGCGGCGGGCGTAACGGCGAGGTCAATTTTTCCGATGATTCCGGAGGGCAAGCCGTTGCCCAGTTTGCGCCAGGTCTTGCCCATATCGGTGGATTTATAAATCCCCCCGACATCACCGCCGGAGACGATGGTCCAGGGTTTGCGCTCTGCGCGCCAGGCAGCAGCATAGAGGACATTGGGAGCGGAAGGATGGAATTCGAGGTCGGTAAAGCCTACGGTATCACTCAGGAAAAGTACTTTTTCCCAGGACTTTCCTCCGTCGAGGGTGCGGTACACCCCGCGCTCGGGATTTGGGGCAAACGCATTACCGATAGCTGCGACCAGAGCGACATCCGGGTTGGAGGGGTGGATTTCCACTGCCCCGATATGAGCTGTTTTTTCAAGTCCGACGTGGGTCCACGTTTTTCCTGCATCGGAGGAGCGGTACACTCCCCTACCCTCTATGACATTGCTGCGGAGCCCATCGGAGCCTGTGCCCACATATATTACATCGGGATTAGAGGGGGCCATCCGCAGGGCGCCGATGGAAGGCGAAGCAAAAAAGCCGTCGGAAATATTTTCCCAGGAGTGGCCGTAATCGGCGGTTTTCCATACCCCACCCCCGGTTGCGCCCATGAGGAAAGTTCCGGGCCGACCGGGGTGTCCGGTAACCGTTGTAGCCCGTCCGCCGCGGTTGGGGCCTACACTCCGGAATTGCAGGCCATTCCATGCATCGGGAGCGATCACCTGCTGGGCCTGAGTGCCTAAAGCGATGGCCAGGATTGGCCAGAAAAGGTGTTTTTTGAGTGAAAAAGTGGTCATAAATGTGCTTTATGTAGGTGTTTATCAATCGTTATCCCAAAGATTCATTTGGGGTTATATAAATAGTCTCTACCTTACATCGCAGGTCATTTAGTGCTTTACGCTGTTGAGTAACATTTTTTTAGCCATCATTTTCTTAGATTTTACTTCGTATGATCAACGAAAATGATGTTCGTCCAGCATATTATTTTGCCGTCAAAGGCGAAAAAATGCTTTTTTAACCCCCTGCAAAACCTTATATAACAGCATCAAAATATTGAACGAGAATCAACGATCACCTTACACCAGGTTATTTTCATTCAACAGCCTTCATGTGGTCGAAAAATAGCGTATTTTTAGCACTACCCTAATCAAAGAAGATAAGTGTTGATAAATTAAATTTTATTTTTCCCAAAAAACACGTATTTTAAAGGAAAAAAATATGAAGTGGTCCCTCCGAATCGCCCGGATTACCGGTATTGACGTATATCTGCACTGGACATTTATCATCCTGCTTGGCTGGGTGGGGTTGAGTACCCTCGCTACAAGCGGCACCCAAAAGGGGGGAATAGCGATGTTCTGGTCGCTGATAATGCTCTTTGTTTTTGTATTGATGCACGAATTTGGTCACGCGCTCATGGGCAGGCGATTTGGTGTCCGCACCTCGAGCATCACCCTGCTGCCTATCGGAGGGGTAGCTGCCATGGAACGCATGCCGGAGAAGCCCATGGAGGAGTTTCTGGTTGCAGTAGCTGGTCCGGCAGTCAACTTCTTTCTGGCGCTGGCGTTTGGGGGAATCCTGTATTTCCGGGGCCAGTTGGAGGTTTCCCCGCAGTCCCTGTTTGAACTCGGACCTGAATTTCTTCCAAACCTCATGGCCGTCAACATCGTCTTGTTTGCCTTCAACCTGGTCCCGGCTTTCCCGATGGACGGAGGTCGGATGCTGCGCGCGCTCCTCTCGCTTAAATACGACCGGGCAAAAGCCACGGCAATTGCGGCACGCATTGGCCAGGTACTGGCCATCGGCTTCGTATTTTTAGGCTTGTATTACAATATCTGGCTCATGTTCATCGGCATTTTCATCTATCTGGGTGCCGGTGCGGAGGCGAGCTATGAGGCCACCCACTCCGTTTTGGCCCGATATACCGTCAAAGATGCCCTAATGCACCAGCACACCATTTTTGATGCGGGAGCTACTATCCGGGAAGCAGTGCAGTTGCTGCTCGACGGGCAGGAAAAAGAGTTTCTCGTCCGGGAGAGCGGCCGGCTGATTGGTTCGATCACCCGAGATGAGCTTATTGCAGGCCTGGGGCAATACGGACAAGAAGGTAATATTGGCACCATCACAAACCGCAACCTGCTTTACCTGCATCCGGATATGCCCCTGGAAGAGGTTTTTCTCGAGATGAACCAGCAAAAAATTGAAATCGCCCCGGTGATGGAGCAGGACCAGCTTGTTGGTGCCTTAAACCGCGAAAATATCATTGAAATGCTCATGGTGGCCAATGCCACCCGACAAGGGAAAAAGCCGGACTTTTTTCATTAGCCGGCATAATGGGGTTGTGTAAAAAGCCTCCTATACGTCCTTTGGCGGCATAAGCCGCCAAAGGACGTATAGGACAGCCCTTTTCTTTCGCCGCCGAAGGCGCCGGAATACTTATTACAAAACCCCGGTTAATATTTTTTTGAGCAGTATTTTCCTTTTACCTAAAATGCACCTGATTATGCTCGACATTCAAAAAAGACTGACCAATTCTTTTTACGCGATTTTAAGTCTGCCCTCCACGGCGATGGGCTTTGCGCTTTCCGTACAAATCAGCGCACTGAGCTGGATTTTGAGCACGCGTTACAACCTTAAAATAGAGGAAGTAGGGCTCGTATGGGCCGCAGGGCCGCTGGCTGGTATTTTCGGACAGGTGATTGTGGGGTTGATCAGCGATAAGGTATGGTTCTGGGGTGGGCGCCGCCGCCCTTTTATCCTGATTGGCGGTTTCCTGGCTGCGCTCATGCTGCTCGCATTGCCCAATATTGACCTCATCGGCGCTGCCCTGGGAACGGCGGGTATCCTCGGAGTGGCTATTACGGTTGCCCTCTCCCTCGATCTTGCCATCAATGTCAGCTTTAATCCGACCCGGTCCATTATTGCCGATGTAACCCCGGAGGGCGAGCAGCGCACCAAGGGGTACACCTGGATGCAGACCATCTCGGGGACATTTGGGGTTGCGGCCTACGCCGTAGGGGCAATTTGGGGTAATTATGCCCTAATCTATTTTGGTGCGGGTTTGGTACTGCTGCTCTCCCTGATTCCACCCTTTTTCATCGAAGAGCCCAGGGACCTTCAAGGCACTAGTTCAGCTCAGGCTGAAACAAAGGGTGGATTTGAACTAAAAGCTTTCCTAAAGGATATTTATCCCTTGAAGGGTTTTTTGCTCTATGCGCTGTACGGTATGGTATCCAGAAGCACCGGATGGTCGGTCCCTGGAAACCTCATCGAATATTTTTGTCTGGGCTTTACCTTTGTTGCAATCATTAATACGCTCAGAAAGCAGGAAACGGGCAGCCATTCCCTCATTGGATTCCAGAAGGTATTAGCAGCGCATTCCTTCACCTGGATTGGCATTCAAACGATGTTTGTGTATATGTACGCCTACGTAAAGGATACCCTGCCTGGGCTCGACGATGCGGCAATGGGAAAAGTCGTTTCCGTAGCCTTCCTGATATTCAACGCAGTAGCCGCTATCCTCCCTGCCCTGATCCTGGAACCCTTGACCCGTAAGTATGGGCGGGTAAAAATTCACGCAGCCTGTATTGCTTCCATGGCCCTTGGGTATGGCGCTTTTCTGGTGGTTGGAAAATCTGAAATGGGCATTTATGCCCTTATGGCCCTTTTGGGTATTGGCTGGGCGGCGACGGTGAGCCTGCCCTTCGCCATCATGTCTCAAAAGGTGGATCAATCCAGGATGGGACAATTCATGGGGTTGTTCAACCTTTCTGTGGTATTGCCACAGTTGGTATGCAGCCTGGGCATCGGGATTCTGGTCAGCCAGGCAGCAAACAAGGAGATTATTTTTTATATCTCTGCATTTACCCTCGCATTGTCAGCGGTCTGCTGGTTTTTTGTAGAGGAAGGGACGGAAAGGGCCGTCTCATGAGTCTTCCGCCGCCTTCGGCGGCGAAAGAAAGTTTTGGGCGAACACTTTTTCACTGATTTTGCTTCGCAAAATCAGTTAAAAAGTGTTCGCCCAAAATATTATTTGGCGGTTTCAGCCGCCAAATGACGGGCTGCGGCCTTTTTACACAAATGCACGAAAGCCCTGAGGCGATTTCCACAACCCGGGGAACGCGGATATTTATTTATTGCGTACGCGCACGTTATCTACCCGATAGGTTGTTGTGCCATTGGTTTTGTTGCCGACATACTTAAACCCGATATAAAGTCTGCCCCCATTAGCTTTAAGCTGGACATCTCCGGAAGGCACGAACGCATTTTCTGCCGAAGATTTACCTGCAAAGGTAGCTGTCAACCGGGTCCAATTGGAATTATTGGGATTTTTACCATCATAAGTTTCCGCTGCCCATACACTCAGTCCGTCGTGGACCCAGAATGCCATTGCAGTTTCGAAGGTAAGGATTTTATCCTGTTTCATATCCAGTGGGGGGGAAACCAGCCAGGACTCCATATTGGGGCTGTCGTCATTGTAGGCTGTAGCCTGGGCATAGGTATTACCACTAAAGACCCTTGCCAGCCAGACGCGGGTACCTACGGAGGCAATTGTACTCCAGCCGTTTTTCACTACCGCCTGGTTATTGACTTCGGTACTGAAGGATTCACTGATTTCTGCCACCGGGGTTCCTACGGAAGCGCCTCCACTACCACCGCCGGAACTACCGCCAGAGGTACAGCGCGGATCGCTCATTTTGACATCCTTCGGATCGCGGATATTGAGTTGTTTTGTTGTGCCAAAAACGTTGTAAACTGCGACGATACTTCCTTTGCCTGCCGGGGTCAGTGCTGCTGCAAAATCTGCATAGCCGCTACTCCGCAGAATAATCGGGCGGCCGTTGCAGTCTTCGATATCGCGGTTGAGGGAAAAGCGTCTCACTGCATCGGCATACGGTACGCCCGTTTGGCCGCTTTTAAACTGTACGTTCTCGATTTCTACCAAGGTATTGATCATAGACGTATTCAGTTGATCAACAGTGACCTTTCGGGGGGAGACCGGTGCCAGTGCATCCTTTGAGGGGATAACATGACGCGAGATCAACAGTTCTTCGATCGCATTCTCGGCACTGCCATTAAGCTGCATGACACCATTATAGTCGGAAAGAAAGAGCCCGTTACAGCTTACAAACACCTTTTTGCCGATTGGAAAAGTACCAAACAGCCCGTTGGCGTTCATACGGACCGAAATACCGCCCGTATTGTCCTGAATGACGATATTTTTGAAAAAATTACCCGAAGCATCATCGGCAATTACCGTTCCCTGAATGACTACATTTTCCTTAATTTCGAGGGGTGGCTGTCCGGTGGTATAACGCGCCTTGAGTTGCGCGATGGTCGTGTTCGCCTCGATTTCAGTCACTTTAGCGACTGGTGGCTCGTCGAATTCCAGTTCGACACAGCTGGCCAGCATCGTCAAACCGAAGAAGAAGGCCCATGACAGGCGGGAAATTCCGATTTTTTTAAATAATTTCATATCTGTAATATTGTTGCGGTTCATCATTAAAGCAAAGACATTCCTCCTGTCGGGGCACATTTTTCAAAGACGCAGTGCGAGGCTGGCAAAATAATTTCTTCCAAAACCATAGAAGTAGCGGTTAGGGAACCTGTCCACATTTTTTTCCGCATAGTCGAAACGGAACTGTTCATACCCGCCGATAATGAAATCCTGTTTATCGAGGATATTGCTGACGCCGACGTTTAGGTAAAGGAAAACATTATCTCCGAGCTTCCAGGATTTGCCGCCGAATACATCCACGGTAAATGCAGCGGGTGCTTTCTCCTGATAGAGGATACGTTTCCATAGTGCTGACCCAGGTTCTACGATCTGATCGCTGAACAGTGGGTTTTCCACGTAGGCCACCCCGGCAGTAGTGCGCCGGTCGGGGTTGAAGTCAATCCAGATATCATCGAAGAAATTGACATTGGCATTTAGGAACCAGAATTTTGGGGCATTGTAGCTGAAGCCTGCGGTGACTGCCGTTTGCGGGGTATTGGGAATATAAAAATTCCGGATATATGCTTTTTCCTGTCGGACGACCTGCGCAACATTATCCAGATAAACCGATACGTCCGGACGGTTCGAATAAATGAATTGACCGAAAGCTGCTGCTGCCCTGAAGCGCAAAGCGGCATTGATTGCCACCTCGGCCCCCAGCTCTGTGCCCATGTGTCTGGTGTTGATTCCCGTCATGACATAATTCACGAACCCTCCTCTGAATCCGTCTTCCGTAATGATGGCGTTGTCGAGGTAGAAGCTTTGGGTATTGATTTGGTTTGTAAACTGGGTGTAGTACCCGATGAGGCGCAGCTTGAGATAAGGCGCCCTCAGGAGGTAGCCCCCTTCAACGCTGAGGATTTGTTCCTGGCCGAGCCCCCCTGCGAGCTGGTCGCGTGTCCTGGGGGAGATAAATGCATTTCGCGGAAGCGGCGCCTGTAACTGATAGCTTCCGTTGACCAGGAAATAGTTTCTTCCATCGAGCTTAAACGTAACCCCTGCCTTGGCGCCATAATCGGTGAAACTGGCGACTTCCGACTTGCCGAGGGAATTTTCGGGGAACTTTCCATTCTGTACGTTCCCTTCCCGCCAGAAAGCATTTTGCGAGACATTGGCACCGGCAAAAAAATCAAACCTGCGCAGCGAATATTCCGCCTGGGCCCATGCCCCGGAGCGGATATTCTGGGTGAAATAATCGTATCCGAAAACATCCCCTTCCCGGATCAGCCGGTTGGGGATATTGAGGTCATTTTGAATAAATGCTGTATTCGCTGTCGAGTCAAACTCGGCGAATTTATCAATATCCAGATAAAAATCCGCGCCCAGCAAGTCTTCCAACACCTTGAAGTTGCGGATACGCTGTTTCTGAAAGTGTGCTCCGGCACTCACCTTCAGATAATCGTTGACCCTGTGTTCGAGGTTGATATGCACATTGGCCCTTCTGGAATCGAATCGGCGATCCTCGACGACATACTGTGCCCGTTTACCGGTGACTGTATTCCCCTGGATACCATTGGCATTCAAGACCGTTGCGATACTATTGCGGTTGACTTCATACATATATGCCCAGTCCACCTGCCGGGCGTTTTCGTCGCTGCGCAGCAATTCAGCAACCAGCCCGCCCTGTCCATCCTGGATATAACTGGGCAGCTTGCGGTAATAATCCGGGCGGGGGTCGCGGGCATCATACCAGTCGAGGGCAGTTGCCCCATCCCTGCCAAATTGATAAGAAAGGGACGAAGTGAGGCGGGTCCGTTCGCCCGGCGACCAGTCGTGCCGAAGGATTACGACTGGCTCATGGGTATTCGCGATTCTCGAATTGCGTTTTTTCCCATTTTGATAGCCCCAATTAGGGTTATAAAAATTAGTGCCGGCAAAGTCGTTCATTTCCTGGGTGGATACCCCGGCCCTACCTCTTTTGGAAGGCGCGCCGAAAGCCGTGAGGTTCAGGAGGTGCTTTTCCCCCAGCTTGCGATCGGCGGATACAAAGTAGGAATACGCGTCGAATGGTGTACCTGGGATATACCCTTCTTCTGCCCAGCGCCGGGAGCCGGAGACCGTGAAAGCCCAGCCATTTTTAAGCATTCCGGTAGAATACGTTGCCATGACCCGGTTGCGGTAGCTCCGGTTGGACAAGGCGTAGGATATCCTCGTTTGCTTGCGTTGCCGGGAGGCCCGGGTGTCAAATGCAGTGGACCCCCCCACCCCGCCGTAAGCATAGGGGTTGATGGCAAGCCCGAGTACATTCTGGCGGTTCCGGACGACATCGTTCAAGCCGCCCCAGGAATTCCAGCCCGGAAAACCGTTCTCGAGGTCGTTTACAGGTACGCCGTTGAGGAAGACTTCGGTATATTGGGCATCATATCCGCGCATACGGAAGCGTGCGGCGCTAAAGTTAAACGCTGCCAGGGAAAGAAAGATATCGTTGGAGGAAGTGAGCAGGCTCGCTACATTCTGTTCTCCTTCGCCGCCCAGTTCGTTCGTACTCATCGTAATCACAGGAATGAGGTCTTCCGGGTTCACCTGCCCAATACCGTCCTGGGCTTCCAGGCGGATCGTACCCAGGTTGATCGTCGTTCCACTGTTGCCTTCCACGATAATTTCCCGGGATTGGAACCCCGGTTTGCCCAGCGTGATGAGTAATTTACTGCCCGCAGGTGCCGAGGCCTGAAAAGTAACCTCGCCATTATCCTCTGTAACAAATACTGTGGTCAAAAACCGCACTTCGACACCAGGCAGGCCCTGGCCGGTAGCAGCATCCAACACCCTTCCGCGAACTTCATAGTTCCCCTGGGCAAAAGCACCATGGCAAAATCCAATGAAGGCAAGGGTAGTCACAATTTGCAGTATCCGCATAAGGTTGAATCAATTGCGTGAAAAAGAATGTTTCCGAAAGTACCTTTTGGCCGTTTGAAAAGCATTTTTTCATCTTTGGCCGTCAAATGAAAGTTCTGAACGATTAGTCGTTTTTTTAACCTCGCAAAGTGAAATCAAAAAAACAGCCAATCGTTCATCAGACGAGTTGAAATAAATCAGCCTGATGAAAATTATGCACTTTTTACGCCCATGAAAACTTTTCAGAGCGCACTGTCCAGACCGGGAAAATACATCAAATACACAAAAAAAATTGGCTCGCAATAATCCTGTCAAAACAAGCTGAATTTAACCCCGGGGAAAGGGGCCATGAGCATACCAGGATACCATCGCAAGGCTCCGGACATCCTGTTTACGCACTCCCGCTTATGTTCAATTCTTTCGGCGACAAAAAACGATGTTTTCCCGATATCCGCATAAATCTCTTGCTATTTTTTTAAAAAAGGTTCAGTTTGAACATCGGAAGTGGTTCTTTGAAATCCGGAAAAGGGAAAAATACAGCGAACGAAGGCCTGTCGCCGATGTATTCATACTTTAGCCCTGCCAGAATATTTCGCCCTTTCAGGGCTGGAGTGCGTTAAGCCATTGAAAATGATACGATCGCTTATCCCAACTTAGGCCTCTGATGTCTTTTCCGGACGGTCACAGTACTTCAATGAGGTTTTATCCTGAAAAAATGTGTGCCCTTCCAATATATTTTTTACTATTTTTAAAATCTTGTAAACTTCCTGTTCGATGTATTGGCAGGTTACCAAAATAAGCAAGAGATGTTTAAAGCGCTTTGGATCAAAGGTATGCAGTTAATATGGTGTTTTTCCATAGTCATTTTGGCGATGGGCAGGATTGCGGCACAGGATAAATTCAAAATCGCCTCCATTGGTTTTTACAATGTCGAGAACCTCTTCGATACCAAAGATCACCCGGAGACCAACGATTCCGATTTCACTCCGTCAGGTCTTAACCAGTGGACTTCCGAGCGCTACCGGAGCAAGCTGGGCAAGCTCAGTGAGGTCATCGGAAAAATGGGCATGGAGTATAGCCCGGATGGAATAGCCATTCTCGGCGTAGCAGAAGTAGAAAACCGCGCTGTCCTTGAAGACCTGGTGAAGCACCCCGGCCTTAAACCCCGGAATTATCAGATTGTACACTTTGATTCCCCTGACCCGCGCGGCATAGACGTTGCCCTTCTCTATCAGCCAAAATATTTCGAAGTTACCCATGCTCATACCATCCCCCTGGGTGCGTATTCTGAGGAAGGCGAAGTACGCGGCACCCGGGACATTTTATACGTCAGCGGGCGTTTTGACGGTGAGCCGATCCACCTCCTGGTCAACCACTGGCCGTCCCGCAGGGGTGGCGAAAAAGCGACCCAGCCCTTGCGCAATGCCGCCGCTATGCTCTGTAAGGAAGTCATAGATTCCCTTCAAAAGCTGGATCCAAAGGCAAAAATCCTCGTCATGGGCGATCTGAACGACGACCCGGTAAGCCCGAGTGTCAAGGAAGTCCTCAAGGGCAGAAGGGAGATTGCAGAAGTCTCAGCAGGGGATATGTTCAACCCTATGTACCAGTTCTTTAAAAAAGGCATCGGGACCCTCGCCTACCGGGATGCCTGGAGCCTGTTCGACCAGATCGTCATAACAGAAGGATTTGCCAGGCCACAGGAAAAGGGCTATTATTATTACCAGGCCAGGATTTTCAACCCTCCCTTTATGAGCCAGAGTTCAGGACCTTTCAAAGGCTATCCTCTGCGTACTTTTGCCGGCAACGAATTCCTGGATGGGTACAGCGACCACTTTCCAGTCTATATTTACATCGTCAAAAAAATCTGACCCGGATGAGGCCGTTACATAAGTACGCGGTTGAGGTGTGGGATTTTGTAAAAAGGGGTTGTGTAAAAAGTATTTTGCCGCCTATGGCGGAAAAATTAAATTTTTCGGAGCTGCGTTTTAAAAGATTTTTCTTAGCAAAATAGTTTAAAAAGCAACAACGAAAAAAAGACGTGACGGAGGCTTTTT
>JBEIGB010000099.1:0-12825 GCA_040382095.1 Lewinellaceae bacterium | reverse complement strand
GATATCAAAACAGAGCTTCCCCCCCAGCCAGCCTTCCCCCCACATTTTCTTTTTCATCCAGCTACTCTTTTACCTATGCCTCCCCACTACACCCCACCCCCCCCGACGCTCTAAGAAAATTTTATTCTGACACCGAAGGCGGCAGAATACCCTTCGGACAGCCTCATTCAAAACGTTGTTTCGCCGCCGAGGGCATTATGAGACAGGACGGTCTTTTAGTACCGCCTCAGAGGCAGCGAAAGAACTTTTGATACAATACAATACTAACAAGTTCATAAAATCAAACGACTGGGATTAAAATTTTGTTTGTTGGCGGGCTTAAAAAGTTTATAACATGCACATCGTCATCATCGGGAACGGGATCAGTGGGGTCACAGCTGCGCGGTTCATCAGAAAACTCAGCGGTTATCGGGTGACCTTGATTTCCGGGGAGACGGATTATTTTTTCTCCCGGACGGCATTGATGTATGTCTATATGGGGGATATGCGGTTTATAGATACCGAGCCTTATCCGCGGGGGTTTTGGAAGGAAAACAGGATAGAATTATTTCGGGGTTGGGTAATGAAGGTAGATCCTGTCAACAGGACCCTGACGATGAAGGACGGACGGCAGGTGGGTTATGACAAGCTGGTGATCGCCACGGGTTCTGTCCCTAAGTGGCCTGAGGTGCCGGGAGTGGGGTTGGAAGGCGTACAGGGGCTTTACTCGGCACAGGATTTAGCGGGTATGGAGCGTTTGAGTAAAGGGCTTAAATGTGCAGTCATTGTCGGAGGTGGGTTGATTGGGGTAGAAATGGCCGAAATGTTCAGCAGCCGGGGTATTGCGGTTACGATTCTGGTACGCGAACCTGGCTATTGGGGTAATGTACTTCCAGCCAGTGAGTCTGCTTTGGTGGGCCGGCATTTAAAGGAGCAAGGCATAGACCTTCGTTTTTCTACGGAACTGGTAAGGATTGAGGACGACGGCAGCGGAAGGGCTGGCGGGGTCGTGACGAGTCAGGGGGAATATATCGGGTGTGGCTTTGTGGGGCTCACCATTGGGGTACGGCCCAACATCGGTTTATTGGAGGGTAGCGGAATTGAGTGCCAGCAGGGCGTGCTTGTCAACGCCCATCTGGAAACGAACATCCCCGGTATTTACGCAGTCGGGGATTGTGCGGAGCTACGCGGGCCGAAGCAGGGCCGACAAGCGATAGAGGCCATGTGGTACACCGGGCGCATGATGGGCGAGAGCCTTGCCTATACCCTTTGTGGGGTTCCAACGGTTTATGATCCCGGTATATGGTTCAATTCCGCAAAATTTTTCGATATTGAGTATCAGGTTTATGGCGAAGTGCCGAACGTTTTGTCCGGTAGGTATGCTTCGCTTTACCGGCAAAGTGCCGATGGCAAAAAGAGTATCCGGCTGGTTTTTGACCGGGATACTCATGCCCTGCTCGGAATCAACCTTCTGGGGGTAAGGTTCAGACAAGCGGTATGCGAAAAATGGATACGGGAAAAGTGTGTAGTTGAACAGGTAATGGCAGAGATAGACGGAGCAGGTTTTGACCCGGAGTTTTCGGGGCGGGTGCTTGATTTTTTAGGTGAGTGGGTCCCTCAGGTTGGGATTTCGGATAATCTTTAACAGGATGAAACAGGGAAAAAATATGGACAAGGCACATCCGGATATTTCAGTTACGGGCAGCGCGGCAGCGAAGTTGAGCTGGGGGCAGCGCAGCGGGCTCGCATTCACGGTATTGGCAGTGGTTTTGTGGGTAATGGCAGGCCTTGGATTGGAGATTGGGCGTGGTGGGGGCTTCTGGCTTTGGTTTTCACTGCTTGCCGGGTTATTTGGGGTAATAGGGTATGCCTGGGCGACATATCGGGACCTGCCCCTGGGGGTAAAGTACCGTGCAGTTTGGTTCAGGTCACTGGCCACCAGGGGGATGTGGGCCTGGGTTTTGGGAGCGGGTATAACGGCATTTTATGTCATCCTGTATTTTTATCCGGCCTTGCTTGGGTTAGGGCAGGATGGAGCTGCAAATAGTAGGTTGATCGGTTTTTTCGATCCTTTGAGTATCATGTTAAAGCAGGAAGCCGCCTCGCAATGGTTTGTTTACGGTGTATTCTATACACTGGCGGTATTGGCGATGGGCGTAAAATTTATTCTAAAATACCGCCATAACCGCTATCAGGTTGTGCGCACCTTGTCTGTGATGTTTTTTCAGCTTGGTTTTGCCTTCCTGTTGCCTGAGTTTTTCCAGCGTTTTAACCTGCCGGCAACGGATTTGAAGCAGATGTGGCCGCTGAACTATTATTTTTTCCAAGACTGGAATCTCAGGTTATTAATAGGTTCGGGCAATGTAGGTTTATGGATGCTGTTCACTGGCCTTGCGATGATTTTTGTAATTTCTCCCGTTCTGACGTATTATTTTGGCAAGCGGTGGTATTGTTCCTGGGTCTGTGGTTGCGGTGGACTTGCAGAAACGGCTGGCGACCCCTTTCGGCATTTATCGGATAAATCATTGGGGGCGTGGCGGCTTGAGCGATGGCTCGTTCATAGTGTGCTGGTATTCGTGGTGGTGATGACTCTGGCACAGCTATACGCTTTTTTTCATAAGAATCCGGAGGGTTACTTTGTTACGCGCGGGTTTTTTTTGGGGCTGGTCCTGTGTATGTTCCTTGGTGGATCGGTTATTGGGATGGTCAGGCCTGGCGTATTCTCCGCTATTTCCCCCAAGGTGAAGTATGCGGTTTGGGGGATAATCGGGCTGATTTTGTTAAGTTTGATCTGGGCATATTGGAGCGGGAGTCCCAGATTGTTTTTCATCAGCAGCTATAAACTCTCGAAGTGGTATGGGTTTTACATTGGCGCAATATTTTCAGGGGTTGTGGGGGTAGGTTTTTATCCTGTTTTCGGGAGCAGGGTTTGGTGCAGGTTTGGATGTCCAATGGCGGCTATTTTGGGGTTACAGCAGCGTTTTTTCAGCCGTTTCAGGATTACGGTGAACGGTGGTCAATGCATTTCCTGCGGAAATTGCACGGTGTATTGTGAGATGGGGATAGATGTACGGGCATACGCGCAGCGGGGGCAGGACGTGGTCCGGGCTGCTTGCGTCGGGTGTGGGATATGTGCGGAGGTCTGCCCGCGTGGCGTCCTTAGATTGGAAAATGTACCGGATATATTGGGGCGGGGAAAGGAAATCCGTGCCTTGCATATCCGGCAGGATGGGGTAAAGTTGGAAATGGATTAGTTAAAGGAGTTTTTGATTTTTCTGAGGTTATTGCTTTTATCCTGTAGCCGGGACTTCAAAATCTGTTTTAGGCGGACCGCGGGGAGTTTTTGATCGCTTAAACGCGGGTTGAGCGGAGGCAGATCAAGGGTGAGCGGCTCATAATCAGGTCTTTCGACCTGTATTCTCAGGCGGTAATTGGGTAAGGCTTCGAGCTTGAGGATATAGTAGCCATTTTGGTCGGTGACGGTTTCTTGTTCGCCTGTTCCGGGGGGGGTCTTTGGGTTGCCGAGGAGTTTGACTTTAACGTTGGCGAGCGGCTGGTTGTTGACCGAATCCAGGATCTGGCCGATGATGTTGAAAGAAGAGGGCTTCATTTCCACACTGCGTTCGTCCATGGTAACTGCCTTGAGGGTGGTTTGTTCCGGTATTTTTTTTACGTTCCAGTTTTTGGGCCAGTAGAGTAGGGTATCTATTAGCAGGGCATCCTGATCGAGGTTTCGGAGGCGAAGGCGCAGGGCGCCAGTACGGAATTCCGGTGCCGATTCTGGTGATTGAATCAATAAAGTGGTGGTGTTGCGCCGGAATTTGGCCATTGCGGTGGCAGTGCGCACAAAAGGGGAGGGTCCTTTATTGTCGTTGGCTTCGAGCTCCCAACGCAATTTTGGCACTCCTTTGGGGTTGATGAAATAATTGAGGGTAGCCTCGACAGATCGTACATTAGGATTGCGCAGCCGGACATCGAATAGGGCGGTTTCCTGTTTTCCCAGGAGGATTTTCAGGTTGGGGAATAATTGGAGGGAATCGAAGTACCCGATTTTTTGGAGGGTATTATAATAATAGCTTGCGGAGTCGCGGTTGCCGAGATAATAAAATGCAAGGCCCATGGCATGCTGGGTGTTATGCCGGATTTCCGCATTTGAGGTAGCAAGGCGGAAAAATCTGAGGGCCAGGGAGTCGCTGACAGAAGGGGATGGCAGAAGGCCCCCTGCTTCGGTATTGAGTGTTTGATAGAGGTTAAGGGGGATGGGTTTTTTTAAAAAGATGCCCCCTTTTCGTCGGGCATTGAAAATAGCCGCTCCTGCCGCATAGAATAGCTTCGCGGTATTTCCTTCTGCCAGTGCATAGCCAGGTTTTATACTTTCTGCACGATCAAAGCTGGATAATGCCCCGGGGATGCTACTCACTTCATAGCTCGAATCCCCGTTGACAAGGTCGTCTAATTCTGGTATGACTGCCTCGTAGTACTGTCTTGTGCCATCATTATTGAGCAAGGCTGCGCTGTCAATAAAAATGGATTCTTTGACCAGGACGTAGTCCCGCATTTTTCTGTCATATTGCCCGGAGTAAGGCTCGGGATCCATGCCGAAAACCGTACGGTAGAGCCATTTTGTGCTGTCGAGGTTCCACATGATAGCGATCATGAGGCCGAAAGCGAAGAAACTGCGGGCCATACGCCAGAAATCAGGGGTGTACACGGGTCTTTCAGGCAGTTTTGGGGGGGGCGTGGCCTTGGCTTGTAGGTCGAGGAATTCCTGGAGTATTTCGTCATGCGGCTGCTGGCGTTCCATTTGCATGGTCTTGCTCATTTGCCTCCTGGTGAGGTGTTCCTGGGTTTTCGGGAGTGCCCTGGCAAGTTCTTCTACCTGTGGTTTATTGTAAACGCCGGCTTTGAGGAAAGCCTGGATAGCCTGCTGTGTTTCAGGATCATAAGGGGAGAGGATAAAATTCTGGGCAGCGAGGTTGCTTTGCAGTTCGAGGGCTGCGAAACCTTCCCCGGCACTATCAGCGATCGCTTCGAGTTCTTTTTTGACGGCCTTTCTGGCGAGGGACTCATCCTGCGGGGCGATTCTGGCGAGTAAATTTTTGCGTAGCCTCGGGTGGAGGTCGCCGTTTTGCAGCCAGGGGATCCTGGAAAGCTGGAGGAGGCGGTCAAAACGAGGTTCAATCCCAAGGGCGGCACCTATTGCGAGGGTGATTTCCCAGTTTGGATTGGGGAATACGGCCATTGCCATGATCCAGCGCAGCATCTGGGGGTCATCGGCGAAATACTTTTCATAATCCTCGACAGCCCGCCATTGATAATAGTTGGCATCTACATCTTTTCTTTCCTGTGCCAGTAATACCTGCCATTCGCGGAATGAGGGGGGGAGGTCAGTGGGTTCCAGCCCATTTTCAATGAACTGGGAAGCGCGGGCAAGTCCTTCTGTATCTGCGGGGAAGATGACGAAAACATCTGCCAGTACGGCTTCCCTGAACGTCCAGGAACAGGGGGCGACTGGTGTCAGGAGAAGACGCTGCTTCCAGCTTTTGAGCACCCGTGTGGTTCCCGGGCGCAGCGCTGGGCTTCCTGAGGCATAGGGGTCCAGGAGTTCGTGGGCATCTCCCATCACAATAAGCCGGTGGTCGGGGTATAACCGGTATAACATATCGAGGTTAATCCCGTTGGGGTGTGCGGTATTCCATAGACGATAGGGGTCGGCCTGGAAATAAAAAACTTCAGCGACGACTTCCTGGCGGCTGAGCGCAGCAGCGAGATACTGAAAAAAACGGGCCTGATGGCTGTTGGCAGATTGCCGGTCGAGGAGGATAAGATAATCGGTGGGTTGGGTATTGGTGCGAAGCAGCAAGCGTGGGTATCCTCCTGCTTCGATCGTGGCTTTTATGCTGTTAGGCACATCTACTTCCTTGCGCAGGCCTTCCTGTCGCAGGCGCAGCATGTCGGCCAGGCGGTACTGTACGGGTTCGGTGGGGATCAGATCATCGAGGGGACGAAAAGGAATCAGGTACGGGCCTTTATCAGGAACAGTGCTTTCGTCGGCGATGCCGGGTTTTTGAGGGCCATTCTGGGGGTAAGGCCTTTTAAACCATCGGATCATATAATAAAAAATGCTGATAGCTAATAGGCTGAGCAGGAGCCAGGCACCCCAGCTCCAGGTAGCACGAGGATAAATGAAGTCGTATTCGAGGGGGAGAGGCGCCAATAAAATATTTTCTTCCCCAATAGCGATGCGGTGTACCATTTCCCCGGTACAAATGGCGTTAACGCCCTTTTTGGTGATTTTCAACTGGAGGAAATAAACGCCATCGGCTGTATAGCGATGTGTAGGGCTGCGTTCGCTGGAAATGGCACCATCGCCAAAGCTCCATTCAAAAGTATATGTTTTTTCCCCAAACCTGGCGGGTGGACGGAAGGTAAAAGGTTCTTCCACCTCAAGGGAAGCGGGCATTTCCCATTCCCTGAATTCGGGCGGCTCCGGGCAGAATATTCCAAACGCAGTAGAGGCAGTGAACAGGGAGTCCACACCAGGCACACGGACCTGTGCTTGTACCAGCTTGACCGGTGATTTTTGTCCTGCATCTGCGATGACCGACCAGGTCGAATCCCCATTTTCTTTTCTTTCTACACGTTGATCCGTAGCATCAGCGAGTGACCAGATAACAGGAAGGAGAATACCGGTTGTGTTTTGGACATTCAGGGAAAAGATGAGTGTGTCGCCAGGTTGTGCCGCTGTGGGGCCTGTGATATTGAACACCGGCTGCGCAGCATTGGGGGTGTCTGTTTTTCTGGGCCAGAACAGATAGGCGAGGCCAGCGGCCACAAAGGCAATGGGCAGTAGCCACCAGAGGTTTTTGTGCAAAAAACCCTGTACCGGCATGGGCGTCAGCTTAGGGGGGATGCTGATTTCCTGAAAGAATTGGTCAAAGATGAGGTAGAACTGCTCCTGTTCGGCTGCGGTCATAGCAACGACAGGGGCCAGTAGGAATTTCAGTTTTTTTGGGTTTTTGAGCAAGTCTTTTCCGGGGTCACTGCCCAGCACCTGTATCATCCGCAAGCGGGCAGCAGGTGTGATATGAAAACCCGATAGCTCCAGTCTGCGGACCAGATTTTCGAGCGGGAGTGGATGGTGGACAGATGCCGGGTGCAAGGTGAAGAATTTAAAAGATAAAAAAGGTGCGGTATCCAGTGGTTCAGGCGAAAAGCCCTTTTACGGCATCGAAGTCTTCTTTGGTTTTAATCAGTACAGAGAGGTTGTCCCTCAGGCGGTGGCGCTTGAGGCGGAGGTCGGCGGCAGTGTAGATTTCTTCGAGTTCCAGGATGCGGAGCCAGGAGATAAGCTCTGCCGTTGCCGGTTTTTTACGGACGGTGCGCTTGCGTATTTCGTTGAAATACGAGATGATTTCGGAGAGCAGCGCATCGGCCAGGCGGGTATCGGCACCAAGTTGTGCTTTGGCGATAGAGAGGAGCTGCTCTTCATTGGGGAAAGGGATATGGTAGAAAATACAGCGGCGCAGAAAGGGCTCGGGAAGGTTTTTTTCGGAATTGGATGTCATGATGGTGACGATCCGCTGGGTTTTTCCCGCCCGGATGGTATAGTTATTTTGTTCTTTAATCTGGAATTCGAGGTTTTCGATTTCGTTGAGGATATCGTTGGGGAAATCGCGCGGGGCTTTATCTATTTCGTCAATGAGTACGACGGAGCTTTTGGGGGCATTACCGAGGGCGGTGCGAAATTGGGAGGTATCTATGTTTTCGGGGTTGGATAGGGCAATGGCTTTGCCCAGCGCCTGTAGTTCTATAAATCCGGAGGTTTTGGGGGTTTCTTCCCCCGCATCGCGACGTAGGTTGGCTGCCTGGAAGTGGGCGAGGGCATCGTACAGGTAGAAGAGATCTTTGGCACTGCTGGTCGTTTTGGTGTAGAAGGCCAGCGGTTTGGCATCAAACTGAACCTGGGACTGGTCTTTATGGAGTTCGTAGGCAACTTTATAGGCGAGGCGCGTTTTGCCTGTTCCTGGCTCACCGGTGAGTAGGAGGGGTTGATCCAGGGCTATAGCAACTTCTACGGCCTGTTGGAGGCCTTCGTCGAGGATATATTTTTCCGGGTCAAAGTCTTTTACGAGCGGTTTACTGATCCTGAGTTTCATCGGATAAAAGAATTATTGTATTGGTCAATGATTTTGCGCAGGTTGATTTCGACGATTTCCATGTCCAGTGGTTCCTGGCCGCTACCGAAGTGGCCGGTGATGAGGTTGTCGCGCGCCTCGGCAGTTTCGGCGATCTGGTGATAGATGGAGAACCAGCGTCGGATATCTCTTCGGGCGACTTTTTCCAGTTCTGGCAGGGCTTGGATATGGCGACTGTTTTCTACGACTTCCCGGATTTCGTGCACCAGATCCTGATCTTCTTCTTCGAAGACGACGGCAAAGAAGAAGAGAACGTTGGGGCAGTTAGCAGGAAGAGGATCTTTGCAGAAGGATTCAATGACCCAGGATGCCACTGTAGGGGTAACCTGATTATCCCAGTCGTACGAGAGGATTGGGATATAAATGCAGAGGTAGTCTTTTTCAGAAAAATCCTGTAACAAAGGGCTGAAGGAAGCGATGTAGGCGAGGCTTTTGTCCAGGATGGGCTCGTGGTCTTCCGGTTTAACCTCCAGGAGGTGGAAGAGGTTTTTGGCGATTTCGAGTTTGAACAACTGTTCCTTTCTGGTGGGCCGCAGGCGGAGTTCCATCTGCCGGGATTTTACTCCTGGCGCGGTTTGTGGGCTCAGGTCATCGAGGAAAGCGCCTTCGAGTTCATAGGCGATCCTGCGGAACATACCGAGGTGCGATTGGCGTTCCCAGCCATAGAGGAAGTAAAATTGTTTTTTTTCTTTTCGTCTTTGCTCAAAAGATTCGGCAAACGTGTCGGTTTGTGGTACCCGGTCGCAGGTATAACAGTGGAAAGTATGGATCGCTGGTATGCCAGTGCCCAGTTCGGTGAGCAGGACGAGGATGCCGCGGGTTATTTTTTGCTGTAACGCACGTAGGTCGGAAAGGGCAATAAGACTTTGGGAGAATTCCCGCTCGCCACGGCTCAGGTCTGCCCGCCAAAGTGCTACGTCGTTGCTGAGGCTGGCTTTGCCGTTTGCCTGTAGCCAAAGATCCAGCTTTTGGAGGGCTTCTTCCACTTCCCCTGCGTTCAGGTGTTCGCGTATCCGTTCCAACGGGTTTTCCGGCATAGCAGTTTTTGGCTGTTTTGTTGTATTTTATGTATCCGTTAACAGGTAAAGTTAGGGGTTTTTTTCAAACCAAGCGGTAACCTTTTTGTTTCAACGATATGTTTAGTCAACAAATTGTAACCTTTACGCTGCTTCATTACAAGGGCCTGCGCAACCGCTGGTGGGCGCTGGGACAAATGGGGCTTTCCCCGGAGCAACTGGCCAGGGTCCCCGGGCAGCGCTTTGCAAAAATGCTGGGTAGCGGGGCCGGGAAAGGGTTCAGCATCCTGCCCAATTTTGGGGTTTATGCGCTGATGATTGTTTGGGAAGATGAAGCAGCAGCAAGGATGTTCTTTGATACGCATCCTTTGTTTGCATCCTACAAGGAAAGGGCCGGCTACCAGACGTTTTTTATGCGCACGATAAAGGCCCACGGGGCCTGGGAAGGGCAGAACCCTTTTGAAACCGGAACCGATATGCAGGAGGAAAAGCCGGTAGCGGTACTCACGCGTGCCACGATTTTTACCAGGCACTTATGGCGGTTCTGGACCTATGTGCCGCCAGTGAGCGCCTCTATACAACGGCACCGCAAAAATCTATTGCTGGCAATCGGGGTAGGGGAGCTTCCGCTGATCCAGCAGGCAACTTTCAGTATCTGGCGCAATCCTGCAGCGATGCTCGAATATGCCTATCAAAGTAATCACCATAAGAATGTAGTCCGTAAAACCCGGGAACTGGGGTGGTATTCGGAGGAGCTTTTTGCCCGCTTCCATCCCTATTCTTTCGAAGGAAATATGGATAACCCGCTGGAAACCGCCCATCAACATGGAACTCAACTATAAACACCTCGGTAAAGGCGCGCCTTTGATTATTCTTCACGGCCTTTTCGGTACACTGGACAACTGGCAGTCGGTGGGCAAAAAACTGGCAGAACAGTTCAGTGTTTTTCTGATTGACCAACGCAATCACGGCCGCTCGCCCCATGTGCCTGTGCACGATTATCCCGCGCTTGCAGAAGATGTCTGTGCGTTCATGGTAGAACAAGGGTTGCCGTCTGCAAGTTTGCTGGGGCATTCGATGGGCGGGAAGGTGGCAATGGAATTCGCCTTGCAGTATCCGGAAATGACGGACAAACTCATCGTAGTGGATATTGCGCCAAAACAATATGCCGGGGGGCACGAGCATATTTTTCAGGCGCTCATGGCCGTGGATCTCCGTGCTATTGGAGACCGGGCTGAAGCAGAAGCGGTGCTTGGTCGTTTTATTGAAGATAAGGGAACCTTGCAGTTTTTGCTAAAAAACCTTTCCAGACACAGGGACGGGTATTTCGAGTGGAAGATGAACCTGCCGGTCTTGTACCAGTACTACCAGAAAATTATGGGCCCTCCTGTTGCCCGGGGATATTTTGCCGGAGACGCCCTTTTCATACGTGGGGGCCAATCCGATTATATCCTGGATGCCGACTGGTCGGAAATCCACGCGCATTTCCCTAACGCCCGGCTCCTCACGGTCCCGGAAGCAGGGCACTGGGTACACGCCGATGCACCGGAAGCATTATTTGCGGCGGTAGAAGCTTTTTTAAATGAAAATGCCGTTTCAGCGGTAATTAAAAATTAACGGCATACTTCAGTAGTAGCTGCTGGGTAAAACTGACCCGTTTGCCAAGTCCTGCTACCCCGCCCGGGGCGTCGTAGTCGGTAATTTGCACCCGCACGTCGTCATCGTAAAAAACATTGGCGATCAGGGAGATTTGTAGATTCTTTAACAGGGCCATGGATAATTGGCTATTCCAGTCCACATCAATATTCTGAGGGTTGCGCAGATAGTTCGAATAGAGAATGAGCTGGGAGGTAACCGTCAGTTTATTGTCCATAAACTTATCGGCGTAGTTGATTTTGCACAGGGAACCGATTTGGGCATCCACATTTTTAAATGTAATTACCGTTCCGGCGGCATTTTTTGTAACAGGATTCCCATGGACTCCTTTTCGTGCAATATCGTCATCGGTAACGATGATAAATTTGGTACCCGCAGGGGAGTAGAAAATCGAAAGCTGCGGACCAGGTTTATAGTCTATTCCGATAGATGCCGTGGCAGTCGCGGGGGAAAAGAACCGTGCAAGGGGTACGGCATCAGACCGTGTGATATCCGTGAGGAAGTTACCGGGATATTGGTTTGTACCATTGAAAGTCGGGGTGATTTGACTGAGAAGGTTAATATCCGCAGAAATAAAGAGTTTGGAGGAATCGGCTGCCTGCATACCAAGTTTAGAGCTGATCCTGAATTCGTCAATGGCTTTTTGAAAAGGCAGGTTGGCGCCGTTAGGGAGGGGGCCTGCTCCAAGCTTCTGGACGCCGAACTGCCAGACGAAGGTATTATCCCAGGCGAGGTGGTCTTTTTTTAGTTTGGCATAGGAGGTCAGGGCGCTGCCAAAGCCGATGCGGTTTTGGCCTGCCCCCTGCCTGGGATTCATTTGCAGGAGCTGGGCAAAATCGAGCCCCAGTCCCGCACCAATCTCCCAGTATTTGGGGGTTGGGTTGTCCTGCGCGGTAATCGGCAAGATGGAAATACATACCAATAGGGCAGTAGAGGAGAATACGCGTAGCATAATATTGTGTTTTTGAAAATAGCAGCTATTTATAGAAGCAACATTTTTTTGAGGGTTTCCCAGACAACTTCCGGTTCAAAGCCTTTTCTGATACCATATTGCGCCAGGCGTTGCCGGATTTCGAAAGGGTTGGAAGGGTCGTTGTTGTATTGTTCGGCCCGCGTGCGGAGCTGTTGTTCCAGTTTTTGCAGATAGGCCTCGGGGTCTATTTCTTCCATCGCCTTGCGCAGGCAATAGGATGAAATCTGCCGTTGTTTGAGCTCAGCGGTAATACGGATCCGCCCCCAGCCCTTGATTTGAAATTTCCCTCTTGCGAAAGACCGGGCAAAACGCTCTTCATCGAGAAATTTATCCTCGATCAGGGCAAGGAGGATTTCTTCGAGGTCCTGGCCAAAGATTCCCAGATCCAGGAGCTTGCGCCTGGCCTCCAGGTGGCAGCGATCCTGATAGGCGCAGTAGCGCTGCATTTGCCGCAGGGCCTCATCGCGGCTGATGTACTTTTTTGCCATGGTACAGTATAATGGGCACAAATTTTCAAAAAATCAGCGACATTAGAAATCTTTAATGCGCACTTGACGGGGGCTCATAAAAGTATTATATTTGTGCCCTGAAATGAGGGCCTTTAACTCAGCCGGTTAGAGTGCCGCGCTCATAACGCGAGAGTCGGGGGTTCGAGTCCCTCAAGGCCCACTTTGTTAAACGAAGCAACCCATTGCAAATCGCTGATTTGCAATGGGTTGCTTCGTTTAGGGCCCAAAATTTTTTAAAGGAGTTATGTAAAAAGCCTTCCGGCTGCCCCTCGGCGGCTGGCGCCGCCAAATAATATTTCTTTTGAAATTTAATGGGGTTATGTAAAAAGCCTGTCGGCCGTCCTTTGGCGGCTGGCGCTGCCAATAATTATTTTGAAGGGACATCGTTTTCCCGCATTTTGGGACGCAAAAATAGGGAAAAAGAATTCCCGTAAAAAAATTATTTCTCCGCCCAAGGCGGCGGCAGACGTGGATAGGAAGAGAGGCGGGGGGGG
>JBEIGB010000098.1:0-13146 GCA_040382095.1 Lewinellaceae bacterium | reverse complement strand
GTTTTCAACGATTTTGCGAAGCAAATTCGTTGAAAACGCGGCGCTGAAAAAATATTATCTGGCGGCACAAGCCGCCAGATAGCTTATCCTTTCCCGTAGTCTGATGATCCCGTAGCCATTGTTGCTTTACATAAAATCACCGGGATTTTTTCCAACAGCTTGATAATCGGAGGGTTTTTAGTATTTTTGTTTTTTGTGTGCCCTGTGTTTATTAGGGTAGTCAAAATTCATATTATATTTTTTTAAATAAAAATTCAATTAACTATTATTCAAATAGATAGAATTGTAATTTTTATTTAATATTAAAATTTTGCCCCTTGTTAAATGCCATACGATTAAACCCTCTGTCATTTGAAAATATATAGTTATTAAATAATCGCTGTGGACATGAAAAAAATCCGACTCATCGTATTTTTTGCGGGGGTGTTGTTTCAGCAAGCCGTGCTGGGGCAGGATCTCACTATTGAGGAATTTACGCGACTAAACCCATCGGTGTTACTGGCTTCCGGGTCAGGAGAGGTGGGGCGGCCGGCCGTACCGGGGGAGCAACCGGTTGTGCTTGAAATCAAGTCGCGGGAACGTGCGGATGCACTTCCGCAAGCCCCCCCGCGCTATGAAAAGGTGCGCTTGCTGCTTCCGGGGGCAGTTGCCCCACAGGAATATACCGTGCGTATAGAAAATGGACGGGTATTCCTGACAGACGATATCGTCCTGTTTTCCGAATCGGACTATAGATTAAAAAAGCAGGAAAAGGGAAACCTGATCACCTTTACCAACCAGCGATGGCCCAGCGGGCGTATCCCTTATACCATTCCTTTTGACCATATTGCGCGGAGCCAGATCCTTTTGGCGATTGAGCATATCAATACCAACACCAACTTGTGCATGATACCGCGCACAAATGAGTCGAACTATGTGGAGTTTATTGATAATGACGCGTTTTGCTGGTCTTACGTAGGAATGGCAGGTGCGGGCAGGCAGGAGGTCAATATCGCGAATGGATGTGGTTTTGGTGAGATACTTCACGAAATCCTTCATGCGGCAGGGATGTGGCACGAGCAATCGCGCAACGACCGGGATGAGTACATAACTGTTTTTTGGGAAAATATCATTTCAGGAAGAGAAATCAACTTTCAAAAAGAAGGCGTAGCAATTACCCCTGTGGGCGGGTATGACTATGGTTCGATCATGCACTACGGGCCAACGGCATTCTCAAAAAATAGTCTGCCGACCATAAGCGTGAAGAGCCCGCCTGCCAGCCCGGGCACGACGATCGGTCAACGCGCTGTACTCAGCAGCGGGGATATCGCCTCGGTTGCGGCGATGTACCCTACAAAGAGTTGTAGTGCTCCGGTGGTAACAAATATTTCGCTTTCGGCCCCAATTACAGTAACCCCCAACCCGATAATGGCCGGTCAACTATTTACAGTTTCCACAAATTTTTTAAATACCGGCACGACCGTGTTTAAGGGTTGTTATTATGCTGTCCTCTGGGACAGGCGGGGGGAAAATGTCGAAGCTATCCTCCCCGCAATCCAGGAAGATAGCCTGAGGCCCAATGCCTCTTACCCGACCCTACGGGTGTTTACCGGCCCCGCGCTGAATGTTCCGACCGGCGAGTACATCCTTGCCGTATATTTTCGGAACAATTGTACCGGGGAATACTTTTTTGCCGCAAATGAAAATTTTCCCAGCGCTGTATTCGTGCAGGTTAACGGAGTGAATAACCTGAGTGTAAGCCCCGCCACAATGAGCTTTACTTCCGCTGGTGGCACACAATCCGTTGCCGTGAGCTCCAATACAAACTGGACGATAACGGGAAAGCCGGACTGGATATCGCTTTCTGCCGTTTCCGGCAGTAATAACGGAAGCGTCACAGTGACCGCTGCCCCCAATGGTACGGCATCTGTACGCAATGCCATCCTTACTTTTTCTGCGCCAGGGGTGACCAATCGCAACGTCTCGATTACCCAGCAATCGGCCAGCACAGCACTGGGGGTTTCACCTGCTTCTCTTTCTTTTCCATCCGCAGGGGGCACAATACCTGTCAGCGTAACGGCCAATACGACCTGGACTGCTTCGGAATCCCTGAGCTGGCTCTCCCTGAGCACATCAGGCGGTACCAATAGCGGAACGGTAAATGTGACCTGTACCGTGAATACCGATACAGCAGCGCGTTCGGGAGTGATCACCTTTAGCGGTATAGGTGCGCTGACCCAAACGGTAGCAGTAACCCAGCAGGGCGCAAGTTTATTTATGTCCGTCGCGCCTGCTTCCCTGACGTTCACCGCACTAAGCGGTTCACAAAACCTGAGTATTACTTCCAATACCTCCTGGACCCTCTCCGAGTCGCTCGATTGGCTTTCGCTCAGTGCTACAAGCGGGAGTAACAATGGTGCGATCGTGGTGACTTGTGGTACAAATACGGGTACGTCCGTCCGGTCAGGTACAATCACGCTATCCGGTACGGGTGTGGCCTCCCAGACAGTGGCAGTTTCACAGTCCGGAAATTCCCTGACGCTGACGCTTTCCACCAATAACATGAATTTCGTCGCAGGGGGCGGTAGCAACACCTTTGCGATTACTTCCAATACTTCCTGGAATGTTTCACCTTCTGCCAACTGGATAACCGTGAACCCTGGCTCCGGCAGCAATAATGGTACAATTACTGTGACCTGCGCCCCCAATACCACGACGTCGGCCCGGACGGCCAATATTTCTGTATGGGGGACGGGAGTGGCCACCCAGCTCATCGTGATTTCGCAGGCGGCACAGGCTCCTTCGCTGAGTATTTCCCCGACTACGCTGGACTTTAATGCCCCTGGAGGATCCCAGTCCATCGCAGTAACCTCCAATACGGTGTGGACGGTATCCGAAGGGCTTTCCTGGATTACGGTAATCCCGGATCAAGGCACCAATAATGGTTCGTTTTCAGTGCTTTGTGGTCAGAATACGGGCAATACCTCGCGCAGCGGGATCATTACCGTTTCGGCCTCAGGTGCCGCCTCGCAGACAATCGCGGTAAACCAGTCGGCTCCGGCAGCCGCCTGCACGGTCCCGGGCAACCTCACCCTGTTACAGAAAGGCTACTCCTGGTTCTATGTTCGCTGGGATCAGGTGCCCAATATAAACGTGTATTCCTGGCGCTTCAGAGCAGTCGGCGATTCTACCTGGCGTACAAACGACAATTTTGGTAGTCTTGGCGTGATTAGTATGGTGAGGCTGCCCTGTACAGAATATATCTTCCAGGTGCGCTCGGTTTGCTCGGATACGTTCAGTGACTGGTCGCCGGAATTGCGCTTCACGCTCGAAGGATGCGGTGACCCTTACTGCTATTCCTATGGTTCCACGATCGGCGACTGGATAGCGCGGGTTGCTTTTGCCGGCTTTAACCAGGTATCTTCCTACGATTATGGTTATATCAACCGCACCGCTGTACGCGGTACCGTAACGGCCGGACAAACCTACCCGCTTTCCCTGATTGGCGGGTTTAACAGCGAATCCCAGGGCGCTACCTACCACTGGAAAACGTGGATTGATTTCAACGGGGACAACGACTTCAATGATACCGGAGAATTGGTCTTCAATCAGACCTTTTCCCGGTCAGCATCTGTGGGGGGGATTACCGCAAATATCCCTGTCCCAGTATCGGCTACCCCGGGGATTACGCGCATGCGGGTGGCAATGTCCCTCGAATCCGGTGATGGGCCCTGTTCGACAGGGAGCAGCTACCGCGAAGTAGAAGATTATGGACTCGAAATACAATCCGGCGGGGCTTTTATCTCCATTGCGCCCACCACAATGGATTTTACCTCCGGCGGAGGTAACCAGAATCTCAGCATTACCTCGAATACCGCCTGGACGGTATCGGATACGGTTAACTGGATTACCGTTGCCCCTGCCAGCGGAAGCAATAACGGGACAGCAGTCGTTACTTGCAGCCCTAATACCTCTACCACTTCCCGGACCACGACGATCAGTGTTGCCGGGACCGGGGCAAGTACCAGTACGGTCACGGTGACTCAGGCAGGCGCTCCTTTCAGCCTCGGGGTGAGCCCTACCAGCCTGAACTTCACCGCCGAAGGAGGAACAAATACGTTTGCGATTACCTCCAACACGAGCTGGACGCTCGGAGATACCCTGAGCTGGATTTCCCTGAGTACTGGCGCCGGTTCCAATAACGGGGTGATTACGGTTACCTGTGCACCAAATACGACCAGTGCCGTGCGTACGGGGATGATTATCGTTTTCGGGACGCTGGTTCCGATACAATCGGTTACGGTTACCCAGGCCGCCGCGTCAACATCCTTGACGGTGTCCCCGGCTTCGCTTTCCTTTGCTGCTGCCGGGGGGGCCCAAGGCCTTACCCTCACTGCAAATACCAATTGGGTGGTATCGGATACCATGCCTTGGATTAGTATAGCCCCCGCCTCCGGTAGCTCGGATACCATAGTTCAGGTGACTTGTGCCCCAAATAGCAGCATAAATTCACGGAGCGGGGCAATTACCATTCTGGGGGTCGGTGCCCCCACCCAGACCGTTAATGTTACGCAGAGCGGCTTGTCAGAGGTGTTGGAAGTTAACCCGACTACCCTGAACGCAGGCCCCCAGGCAGGCTCGCTGGCGCTTTCGATTACCAGTAACGGAACCTGGAACGCAGCGGACTTGGTGGACTGGATTACCCTTGGGACGATCTCCGGAAACGGTAACGCAACCCTTGCGGTCAATTTTTCCCAAAATACGACCGCACAACAACGCAGTACCGTAATTACAATATCCACCGGAAGCGGTGCATTATCCAGGACTGTGACGGTCACGCAGCGCGGCAGCGGGGAAGTACTACCAGATTCCTGGAATTTTAAACGCACCGAAAATAACCATACCGTTATCCTGCAAAGTACCCTGGTATCCAGTATTAACGGAGCTTCTCTGGCCCCTGGAGATTACATAGGGGTTTTCTACACCCTCTCGGGTACGGATTTCTGTGCAGGCAACGGCCCCTGGACGGGCAGCAGCACCTCTTTTCCGGTTTTTGGTGACGATACGTTCACCCCGGGCGTAAAAGATGGCATGAGCGTCGGGGAGGTTTTCAAAGTGAAAGTCTGGCGCGGGGCTACCCAGCAATCTATAGATGTCACCGCGACCTACGCGCCAGTAGGCACTGCTGGTATCGTGAACGCGACCGGCGCCTATGCCAACGATGGGTTCAGTATGATTACCGCACTTAACGCCAACACCGCACCGACCCAGGAAATGCTGTCCATTCCGCTAAAAGCGGGTTGGAATATGATTTCGAGTTATATCGTCCCGCAAAAACCGAGTTTTGATACAATCGTCAAGCCGATGACCGACGTGATCCAGGTGGTGAAAGATGGGGATGGGAAAACATATCTCGTCGCACTGAATCTGAACGGTATCGGTGCATGGGACATCACGCAGGGCTATCGCCTGCAGGTCTCTGCTGACGATACGCTGTTCATCAGCGGCTTACCGGTCAACCCGCTCGCTACTCCGATACCTATCCGGACGGGTTGGCAGATCATTCCGGTATTCAGCCGCAATGCTATCGCACCGGCTACAGCGCTGGCGAGTTTGAGCAATTCGGTTGATGTTCTGAAAGATAATGATGGCCGGGTATATATTCCCGATCTGGGAATTAATACAATTGGACAGATGATCCCGACACAGGGCTATCGGTTAAAAGCAAAATCTGCCGGCGAACTGCGTTACCCTACGCTGGCTATTGCCCCAACGCGGGGCGAGGCAGTAGCAGGCCATAGGACAGAGCAGCCGGTATTCTTTAAATCTTCTTCGCGCGGGAACACGGGGGTCAATGCCACAATCGTTTTCCTGGCATCCGGCTTGACCGGGGTATTGGTGCCAGGCGACGAGGTCGGGATATTCAGTACGGACGGTATTTTATATGGTTCCGCTAAATTCACCGGTGCCCACCTTCCTATTGCGGTATGGGGGGACGAACCTAATCTGGCAGGTGTGCAGGGCCTTGCGGAAAATGGCCGTTTCGAGGTACGGGCATGGAGAAAGTCAGATGGACAAACCCTCCCACTGGAGCCCGTTTTCTCCAGCGGAGGGCCTTTTTACCAGGAGGACGCGCTGATTATCGTGGAGGCTGTAAAGCCCTTGTCAGGGTTGGCACTTCAGGATGGAATCCTGCGTTTGTTCCCTAACCCCGGCAATGGCCAATTTACGCTGGTTCCGGAGGAGGCGCTCACCGGCTCCATCCAGGTCAGTGTCTTCGACTCCGGCGGCAAAATGATATTCTGGCAGCGCCTTGAACAGGGCTGGTCTGAAATGTCAGCCCAACAGATAGATATTTCCCGTTCTCCCGCGGGTGTTTATATCGTCCAGGTCATCGCTGAAGAAGGCGTATGGACGAAAAAGGTCAGTGTTGTGAAAAGGCCGTAGGCCTGGCCCTTTTCACAATGAGGATGTCTTGTATATCAAGAGATTGTGTAGAGTTTTTTGAAACGCCGATTTGGTTGATTTTGCGAAGCAAAATCAACCAAATCAGCGTTTTAAAAAATATTCTTTGTCCTTTGGCAGCTTACACCGCCAAAGGACTTGTCAGACAGCCTCTTCGAAATTTTCTTTCGCCGCCTGCAGGCGGCGAAAGACTTTTCACACAGCCTGGTTCAATGTTATCCAAGATTTTCCAGCCCTTGTGGCAGGGAACGCACCCGTTTGCCGGTAGCTAAAAAGACTGCGTTGAACAATGCGGGTGCGAAAGGTGGCAGGCCGGGTTCGCCGGCGCCACCGGGGTTTTCCTGACTTGGCACGATATACGCTTCGATCACAGGGATTTCCCCGATATTTGGGAGGGGATACTGATGGAAGTTGTTTTCCTGTGCTTCACCGGCGGCGAAGGTTATGGCTGGCTTGACAGCAGCGGAAAGTGCCATGATCGCGTTCCCTTCCATCTGGGCTTTCACCGTATCCGGGTTCACGATCATACCGCAGTCAATAATCCCAATGGCTTTTTCTATAGACACGCCTGCACCTTTTTTAGCGACTATTATAGCCCATGCCACTGTACTGCCGAAGGAATGGGCAATGGCAATTCCAATTGCTTTCTTTTCTTTTCTGAGTTGCCGGTAGTTGGATTTTTCTGCGAGCATTTGCAGGACGGCAACATAGCGTGGATGTTCACGGAGCAATTCCAGACGGAAGTCGAGGGGGTCTTTTTTCACTGCGTGCGCCATTTCATCAACAAAGCTTTCCTGTGCGAAGGCATTGGTTGAGGAGTAAACGGAGCGCCACCACACCACAGGAATATCTGTAGGTTGCCAGACAAACGCCTGGCGGCGGTTGGGAATGGCGTAGGGGCTGGTTTCCTGGTCAATTGTTTCGGCGGCTCCGCCTTCGGTCTTATCGGTGAGGTCGAGACGGTCAGTTTGAGCGCCGATAGAGGCCCCGACTACTTTATGTTCCCAGGCGATGGCTTTACCCTGTGCATCGAAGGCACCTTTGAGGGCGTTGATCATTCCCGGGCGGAAAGGACCGTTGGCCATATCGTCTTCGCGGGTCCAGATCAGTTTAACGGGTGCGTTGATCTTGCGGGCGATATCGACTGCTTCCATGACGAAATCGTTGTAGCCTTTTCGACCAAAGGATCCCCCCATAAATACGAGGTTGATCTTAATTTTCTCATCAGGGATGCCCCATTTTTCGATTATCTGTCCTTTTACCCAGAGTGCCGATTGGATGGGGGCCCAGATTTCCAACTGGCCGTCGGGTTTTGCCCAGGCGGTCGCGTTCATTGGTTCGATAGGCGCGTGGGCGGCGAAAGGGGTTTCATAGATTGCCGTTACGACTTTTTTTGCTGTTTGAAAGGCGGATTTGACATCTCCGACCACATCGGGATAAGAAGCACCGTCTTGTGTCTCTGCTTTCTGCCTGGCCTGGTCAAAATAAGATTTAGTAGAAATTTGGTCATAGCCGCTGTTGTCCCATTCAATTTGCAGGGACTGCCTTGCTTTCACGGCTGCCCAGTAGCTACTGGCCACGACGGCGACGCCTTCCACATTTTTGTGCGGCAGGGCGCGTTCTGTTCGGAAAACCGCCTTAACCCCGGGCATCTGGCGCACTTCTTCTTCATTGAATCCAAGGATTTTGCCATGGATGACCGGACAGTGCTGAACGGAGGCATATACCATCCCCGGCAGTTCCACATCAATTCCGAACACGGCGCTACCATTTACTTTGGAGGGGATATCCGGCCTTGGGAAAGGCTTGCCGAGGATTTTAAAATCTTTGGCCGCTTTCAGTACCGGATTTTTAGGTACTTCGAGTTTAGCGGCCTCTTCGACGAGATCGCCATAGCGCAGGCTACTGCTGGTATTGATGTGGTGGACGCTGCCATTTTCCGCATAGCAGCTGCTTTCTGCCACTCCCCAGCGCTTTGCGGCAGCTTTGATGAGCATTTCCCGGGCCGCTGCGCCGACTTTACGCATAGGGAGCCAGCTCATACGCACGGCAGTAGATCCACCGACCCATTGTGCCTGGCCGTATTTTCCTTCTCCGTTTGTAATCCGCACCTCCACCTGGCGGAGGTCCACTTCGAGTTCTTCGGCGATGAGGGCGGGCATAGACTGCCAGGTACCCTGGCCCATTTCGGGGCGGGGATTGAAGATAGTGATCCAGTTATCTGCGGCGATGAGGATGAAGGTGTTGAGCTCGGTAGCGCCATTGATCGCTGCTTCGGCGCCATCGAGGGATTGGAGCGCAAAGATTTTCCCGGTCCCGCCGAAGCCGACGGCAAGAAATGCCCCGGCAGCAGAGGCTGTTTTCAGGAATTCCCTTCTGGACGTTAAAATTGGTTTGCTGGACATTTTTCGATTTTTTTAGCCTTTTTGCATGAAAGTTCCGGCTTTTTGAATAGCTTTTTTCACCCTTGGGTAGGTCCCACAACGGCAAAGGTTACCTGCAAGTGCTGCCTGCATTTCTGCTTCGCCCGGGTTGGGGTTGTTGTTGAGCAATGCAGCCGCGCTCATAATCATTCCGCTTTGGCAATATCCACACTGCGGGACTTGCTCTTCGATCCAGGCTTTCTGGAGGGGGTGGTCGTTATTTTCTGAAAGGCCCTCGATCGTCGTGATTTGCTGTGCGCCGCGGATCGAGGATACCGGAAGGGAACAAGAACGTACCGGCTGGCCGTTGAGGTGGACGGTGCAGGCCCCGCAAAGGGCCATTCCGCAACCAAACTTGGTACCCTTAAGCCCGGCGAGGTCGCGGATTACCCAAAGCAGCGGCGTATCGGCAGCCGCTTCGACCGTATAGGTTTTGTTGTTGATGCTGAGTGTGTACTTTGGCATAGCGAACGGTTTTATAGATTTGTTGCGACGGGTGCGGTAAGCTTCCTGCCCGTCGCAACAACATCTGTTTTAGGATGGTCAATCGTCCAGTCCCAAGCCTTTCTGAATACGCATGGCGCAGTCTTCGAGGTGGTATTGGGTAAGTTTATCCCCGGAGGCCTTTGCTTTTTTGACGATTTCCTCATGAAGCTCCATGAGAGTACCGCGTGTGACGGCGGCAATATCGTTCTTCATTGGGTCAATGGCCGGAAGGGAAGGCCCGAAGAAGGAGGGGGCAGCCGCTTCTTCTGCTTTCGGGTTGAGGATTTCAATTAATTTTCCGACGTAGATACGTTGAAGGTTGCGCCGGTGTACGCTGACCGCCCTGCCGGATTTTAGCTCTGCGAAGATGCTGTTGCGGAGGTCGCCGTAGAGGTCTTCGATTCCGTAGGCATCAGGGTGGGCTGATTTTATTTCAATCATGCGCTGCAGGCGGTTGGCGTTGTGCAGGCTGGTGAGGGTAGATTCCTGAATTTGTGCCAGGGAATTGACCCCCATGTCAGGGGTAATCAAGCCAAGGATTTTCTGATCCATTAGCCAGGAAGGCGTTTGGAAGAGTTGTTTGTCCAGGAAAACCACAGCATCGCGCTGGAGCTTTGCAGGGGCGGGTTCGTAAACCACCCCTTGCTGATCGAAGGTCTTGGGGGTTTCATAGATACCGCCGACCCATTTGGTGACGTGCCCCAGATAGCGGCGGTATTGCCCGACGATATCTCCATACATTTCCTCCACCATCTCATAATCTTCTGCTTCCTGCTTTGCCCATCCGGTGATGTTCGACATGATTCGCTGCAGGTTTTTGATTCCATAGGTAGAAGCAGTCATGGCATTGTCGCCGAGGTCTTCACTTTGTGCACGGGGGTCAATAGGGGAGGATTCCGTGATAAAGCGGAGGCGCGGGTTAGAGACAACTTTTTCCAGGTACCACTGGTTGAGGATTTTTTTATCCGCTTCGGCATCCTGGGTACCATAAATCGGCTTATAATTCCATTCGATTGCCCATTTGTCATAATCCCCTACGCGCGGCATGAGGTCGCTAACCCCATCCTCGGGTTGGGCGACATAGTTGAACCGCGCATAGTCCATAATGGAAGAGGTATGGCCATATTGGGCGATGAAATCTTTGTCGCGGAGCTTTTCTACAGGTGTAGCGTGGCTGGCACCAAAATTATGCCGGAGGCCGATTGTATGGCCCACCTCATGTGCAGCTACGAAACGCACGAGCTGCCCCATCAGCGCGTCGTCAAATGCTACGGTTTGCGCCCGTGGATCTACCGCAGCGGTCTGGGTAGTGTACCAGCGTTTCAGTAGCTTCATCACGTTATGGTACCAGCCGATATGGCTTTCCAGGATTTCACCGCTCCGGGGGTCGTTGACGTTGGGGCCATAAGCATTTTCGATATCGGAAGCAAAATAGCGGATTACAGAATAGCGGGCGTCCTCCAGACTCATATTGGGGTCATTTTCAGGCCAGTCCTTCGCCTGGATTGCATTTTTCCAGCCAGCCTGCTCGAAGGCCGGCTGCCAGTCTTCTACCCCCTGCTTCAGGTAACTCCGCCATTTGGTCGGGGTAGCCGGGTCAATATAAAAGACGATGGGTTTGGCAGGTTCGATAAGCTCGCCGCGTTGCTGCCGTGCGGCATCTGCGGCATCTTTGGCCTCAAGCCGCCAGCGTACGGCGATGACTTCTTCTTCTGTGCGTTGGGAGTTGTCGTCATAGACCGTACTCCTGGTTGCAAAAATACCTACGCGCGGGTCGAAATACCTTTTGCGCATGGGTTCCAGGGGAAGGAGGATCATAGAAGTGTTCATTTCCAGCGTGATTACCCCGGCCGCATTGCCTGTGGGCAAGGTTACGGTACGACCCGTACTTTGCCCTCCTCCTGGCGAGGGGGGAGTAAGCCCGAATGTTTTGACGCTGCGCACCTCTACATTGATCGGAAAGGCTTTCATCGCCACGATATAAGAACGGTCTTTCTGGATGGACGAAAGCCGATAGGATTGCTTCGTCGCAGGTGGCAGGGTGAAAACCTGGTTTTCGCCATTAAAGAATTCACCTACTTCGATCAGTATGGAGGTGTCTTTACGTGTCGCTTTGATGTCGAAAGCGGCAATGATGGGCTCGACGTTGGAATTGCGTACGGCCTGCGCAATCGGTTGAGCAGTGTCCGGACTTACGTTGATGTAGGATACCATCCGCATAAAAACGTTGTTTGATGGACCTTTTTCAAACCGGATCACCTGGCGGTTGGCTTGTTCGCCGCCATAACCTGCACCCGTGGTCGTCTGGGAAATCCGGGTAATCGCCATAATCTCCCGTCCAAATAGTTCGTTGGGGATTTCGAAATAGTACTTGTCTTCTACCTTGTGCGTCGTGAGCATCCCACTCATCGAAGCAGCTTTGTCCGTAATTATGTCGCGAAAGGATTTTGGGGCGGCAGGTTTTTTTTCCGCAGCACTGGAATCCGGCTTCGCCATACCCGCAGCAGCAGCTTCCGGCCGTCGTCCGGGTTGCGCAGCAATCTCTCCCGGGAGGGTTGTCCAAAGGAAAGCGCAGGCGAGTAAAAATACTAAGTTCGTTTTGTTTTTCATTTTGTAAACTTTTTCCACAATGTACTGTATATTAAATGTTTATATATAAAATATCTTTTTAAAAAAAAGATTACAGCTATTTTTTTGATTTGTTGCCGTAGAATCATTTCGGGTTAGAAAATAGCTGGGTTTTCCACTGCGCTAACGTGTGGTAAAAGTCTATTGGCCAGCGTCATCCGGGACGGTCAGAACTTTGACCTCCACACGTTGATTTTTTGTTCGGCCTTCCTGGGTATCGTTATTTGCGATGGGCTGGCGTTTGCCATATCCTTTTGAGCTTACCCGGATAGGATCCATACCTTTCCTGACAAGGTAATCAGCAACGGATTTAGCCCTTGCGGAGGAAATTTGGTCACAAATTGCATCCGAGCACAAGTTACTGGTATGCCCGCCAATTTCAATCTTCAGACCGGGGTTTTTCACCATAAATTCGAATAATTCGGTCAACATCGGTAGGGAGCGTTCGTTGAAGTTGGTGCTGTCCACTTCGAAACGTACTTGTTCCAGTGGAATGACCTGCCCGGGTTGGAGTCTGCCAGCAACGAGGCCTTCGATCAATCTTTTGGGGATCTCTTTTTCTGCAACGGCGCTGCATCCTTTTGCATCGGTAGCAGTAACCTGGTGTCTGCCAGCAGCAAGCCCCAGTGCGCCCGGGTTTGTTTCCCCGTTATCCCAGCGATAACTGAACGTACCGCTACCACCTTTTGCCTGAACGGTGGCCTGCCCGTCGGGCTGGCTTCCGGCACCGGATGTAGATATCCAGCTGATGGTGACGGGTGGTGGGGATTCAAGGCTGGAAGCGGCCGTTCCTGTATTCCCTACTGCATCGGTGATGGTAACCTGGTAGTTGCCTGCACCGAGGCTGGTGGCCTGGAGATCGCTGCTTCCCTGTGACCATTTTATCTGATAGGGTTTCTTCCCGCCGGATAGGATAACAGCCAGAATCCCGTCTGTTCTGTCGGAACAAGAAATTGCCTGTTTTAGCTCAAGGGAAATTTTCAGGGGAAGGATATTTTCGGTGATACTGACAGATGAAGTTGCAGTACAGCCATTGGCATCGGTAACGGTTACGGCGCGTTGTCCGGGTGCGAGGTTTACGGCATCCTGAGAGGTTTCGCCGTTGTCCCAGCGGAAGGAGTAGGGGGCTTTTCCGCCATTTGTGGTTACGGAGGCTTTGCCATCC
>JBEIGB010000097.1:0-13622 GCA_040382095.1 Lewinellaceae bacterium | reverse complement strand
TTTGTTTTTTCTGTTTTTAACTTCCTTTTTTTTTTACTTTTTTTTTCTTATTTTTTTTTTTCTTCAATTTTTTGTTCTCGTTTCGCTTTATTTAATTATTTTCCCACATTCCTTTTTTGTTTTTTTATTCCAACAAAAACAAACAAAACCGGTGTCTCATGAAAATATTCTTTGGCGGCGCAAGCCGCCAAAAGACCTTTGAGACGGCCTCTATTCTGACAGAGCTCATCCGGGGTAAAGTGACAGATGCAAACGGTGCGCCACTTGCCGGGGTCAACATTCTCGTTAAGGGGAGCAATAAGGCTGCTGTAAGCGATGCCTCCGGTAATTTTGAAATTGATGCGGCGGCGGGTGATATATTGATTTTGAGCTATGTTGGATTTAGCAAAGTAGAAGTTGTGGTATCCGGGATTCAGATGGATATCCAGATGGAAGAAGAAGTCCAACAGTTCAGTACGGTTTCTGTACTGGGCACCCGGGGTAAACCCCGGACCGACGTAAACCGGGCCGTTCCGATTGATGTCATTTCTGCAAAAGAGCTTGAATCTACGGGTCAGGTGGAGTTGGGGATGATGGCAAAATATACTTCGCCATCGTTCAATACAAACAAATATTATAATGCGATCGTCAGTTTTGCCGACCCTTCAACCTTGCGTGGCCTGTGGCCGGATCAGGTACTGGTTTTAGTGGATGGGAAGCGTCGTCATCAGCTTTCTGCAATCAGTCCTTTTGGATCGGTAGGCAGAGGAACAATATTAACCGACCTTAATGCGATTCCCGCCCTTGCGCTGGACCGCATGGAAGTATTGCGCGATGGGGCGGCGGCACAATACGGATCGGATGCAATTGCCGGTATTATCAACCTTGGCCTGAAAAAGACGATTGGGCAGGGAACCTTTAAAACGCAGTATGGCCAAACCAAAGAGGGGGATGGGGAATCTTTTTTAGCCGCCCTCAATTATGGCTTCGGCCTGGGTAAAGAGGGCAGCTACCTGAATTTCACCTTACACTATCAGGATTCCAAAGCCACCAACCGTGCGGATTCCTATACCGGCAGAATTTATGTGCCAGCCAACCTACCGATAGCCAGGGAGGACAGCATCCGCGCTGCCAGGGGCGTTTGGCCGACGACCACTTCGGGTAAAGAGGCAATCGTGACGCGCAATGGGCAGAATCCAATTACCGCTTATCAGGGCTTTGTCAATGCAGGATATCCCGTGGGTAAAGATATGCAGCTCTATGCTTTTGGGGGGTATTCCAAAAGGGTAGTCCTGGGTAATATCGCTTTCGTTCCAGCGCTGGCAGCTAACCCACGTTCAAACCCTGCTGTATTCCCGGATGGGTACAACCCGGAACTTGAGGGGGTACCGCTTGATTATTCCGGGGTGGTGGGGCTCAAAAGAACCTCTGCATCCGGTTGGAATTTTGATTTGAGCAGCAGCTATGGCCAGAATACCTTCAACTGGTGGGCCAGTAATACGACTAACCCTTCTCTCGGAGCTGCTTCTCCAAAGTCATTCTATATCGGCAAATATCAGTTCGGGCAAAATGTCAACGAATTCGTTCTTTCGCGCAATATTGAAGGCTGGGCCGGTATGCAATCCTTGAACATCGCTGTGGGTAGCCAGGTGCGTTTTGAGCGCTTTATCCAGGGAGCAGGGGATTCCCTGGGATACAAACAAGGACCATTGCTGACCAAAGCAGTAGGCGTTACTCCTCGCCCAAGTACCTTGCCAGCGGATGCAACAGACGATACCCGCAACAACATAGGCTTGTTTGCAGATGTCGAAGCAGATGTTACAGACAAACTACTGGTGGCTGCAGCTTTGCGGTATGAAAACTACAGCGATTTTGGTAGCAATCTTACAGGAAAACTGGCGGTACGGTATAAAATTGCAGAAGCATTTGCTTTACGCGGCTCGGTGAACAGAGGCTTCCGGGCACCCTCGGTACAGCAGATTTATCACTCAGCGACAGTGCCGGCGCTGGTTTCCGGAATGATTCTCTCGAGAAAGCTATTGCGCAGTGATGATCCTCGCCTCCGGCAGCTGGGATTTGAGACGCCGGGACCCGAATCGTCCATGAATTACAATCTGGGTCTTACGGCCAGGCTGGGAGCAAAATTATTACTGACCCTGGATGCTTATGAGATCGCTATAAAGGATCGGATTGTGTTATCGGAAGATTTGCCGGTCAGTAGCATAGCAGCACTGAGGTCGCGGTTTCAGGGGTTTGAGCAGATCGCTTTTTACACCAATTTTGTAAATACGAGGACGCAAGGCCTGGATCTGGTCGCTTCCTACCGCCATGAATTATCCTCAAAAAGCGCGTTGAATGCCAGCTTCGCCTTATCGCTTAACCGCACAGAAATATCCGACCTCAAGGATACGCCGGCAGCGTTACAGGCTGGAACTACTGCCAAAGTACTGGTCATAGATACCGTTAGCCAGTCGCTGATAGAGACTTCCCAGCCAAGGCAAAGGGCGACGCTGTCGCTGGGGTACCAGGTAGGTAAATTCAACGTCACACTACGAGGGAACTATTTTGGCGAAGTTACCGCATGGGAAAAACCCGGTCCCGGAATCCCCCATCGTTCTCAAACATTTGGGGCAAGAACCCTTCTGGACGCCACGGCATCCTATGCGCCGGGCAAGCGTCTGGTACTCACAATCGGTGCCAATAATCTGACCGATGTCTATCCCGACCGGGTATTCAGCGATTACACTGCTTATAATCTGGGAACTACGCCGTATTCGCGCAACGTACAACAGTTTGGATTCCTCGGTACATTCTACTATGCGAACTTGACGATAAATTTTTAGGCAATTATACCCCATCATTAAATCGTAACATGAAAGATTTGACCATATTCTGTAGTTTTGTATGCACCGTATTCCTGCTGGGATGTACCTCCAGGGAACAGCAGGCAAATACTACTACTGCATCAACAGGTACCCTTGCTTTGTACGACCAGCTTCCCGATGGCCCTGCCGGGGATTTGGTGCGCAAAGCGATAGCGCAGGCCGGAGGCTGGGAAACCTGGACCTCCAAACAGGCACTGCGCTACGTTCGGACTGTGATCAATTATGACTCTACCGGGAACGCGACAGATACCATCAAAGAACTGCACGAATACAATCTTTTCCCTTCTTTCAGGGCAAGGATTTCATGGGAATCCAAAGGTCAAAAGCACCTTATCCTCTGTAATAGCCGGCAGGCATGGAAGCTGGTGGATGGAAAAGTGAAAAACGACCTGAAAAGCAGGAATAGTGCCTGGAACCTTTCCTTTGGATCCCATTATCTTATCGCTATCCCGTTTAAGCTTACAGACAAAGGAGCAAACCTGACATTTGAAGGCGACACGACGCTAGAGGGAAGGAGAGTACTCGGCGTAAAAGTCACTTATGACGAAGGAGCGGGTACTTCAGCTCTTTTTCATACCTGGCGTTTTTATTTTGATGCAGCAACACATGAGTACGTTGCTTCACTGCTCCGGCACGATAAAGGTTATGGGTACAACAGATATTACAACTATACCGAAGTGGAGGGCATCCGGTTTTACCAGGACCGGCGACGTACTAATACAGATGATTATATCCTGGAAAATCTTACCCTTTCCTCAGACTATAAACTGACGGATTTTGAATTTTTAGCCCGCTTCCCGGAGGATCACTTTATTCCACCGACGAAAGGCAAATAAGGAAAAATCCGGCTATTGCGGCAAAATTTCCCGGGCTAGTCTGGAGAGTGCAGCTACGGCGGGGTTTTCACGGGAATGGTCAATGAAGGCATTCCCGTGAAAATCCGCTTCGCCGATTTTTTCCTCGAATGGAATGAAAAGCTTGAGCTCTAAACCCATTTTATCACAAAATTGCCTGATCGCGCGTTCTTCCTCCTGGTTCTTTACTTTGTTGGCAATAACCCATATTTTTTGAATGCCGAGATCTTTTGCCAGGACTGCAAATCTCGAAGCTGCCTCCAGGGACCGATAATAGGGTTCGACTACCGTCAGCATGAGGTCCACGTATCTGGAGGTGCCGCGTTTCATCTGTTCCAGAGAAGCCTCCATATCCACGATTGTGATATGATCCCGGGATTCAGCGAGTGCGGTATGGATTAATTCCCGGACGCAGGTATGGGCGCCACACATACAGCCGCTGCCGGCAACTTCCGGTTTGCCCACCATCAGGAGGGAAACGTTATCGGGAGCCACCTGGCCATACTTAAGTAGAACTTCCTCGAGTGGATATTTTACGGCGAAGCGTCTATTGCCTGCCTCATCTTCCACTTTTTCCAGAATTTCCGTGCTGAGGGGCATGGGCTGAGGGCCATCGGGGCGAAGGCCCAGGACAACGGAGAGATTGGGATTTGGATCTGCATCAATCGCAAGAACCTTTTTCCCCTGTTGGGCAAAAATGCGGCAAAGCGTACCGCTGATGGTAGTCTTGCCCACCCCACCTTTTCCGGCAACTGCTATTTTCATAATGCTTCAATATTTATTTCATCCAGTTCTCCCATTTGTTTGAGAAACGTCAGGGTTTTGTTCGCTTCTTCCTCATCCACGGTACTCAGTGCTACTCCTACGTGTACCATTACGAAATCTCCTACGGAGGCTTCCGGGACTAAATAGAGGTTGACTTTTTTCTGAATGCCGGAAAACGAAACTTTTCCCACGCGCATTTCATCTGTCCCTTCATTGAGTATTTCGGTGATTCTTCCGGGTATTGCGAGGCACATGTACGTAATTATGTATTGAGGTGAAAAATATTTATCTGCTGCAGTTGCGCGGGCGGCAACAGCAGCCCGGCATAAAATTCAGTATAGTTCCAAAGCACGGCTTCATGCAAAACACCTTTCATCCGAAGCTTCCGGAAAGCTAGTAAAACAAACCTGGAGCGATCAGGATATCGAATTCCGATTTGCCCTCAGGAGTAAAAAAGGGCTCCAATTGCTGCCAGATCATTTTTTTAAACCCAAATTCGAAGTCTTCTTCATCCTGGTAAATGCGCTTTTTACTCATCCAAAAGGCACTGATAAACCAGATCATTTTACTAAGGTCTGCATATTGACCTGGTCGCTGGGGTGGCAGAAACAGCCTGGACTCCACACTACGTTCCAGCCATGCGGTCAGGTGTTCAATAAACTGGTTGGTTTGCTCTTTTCTGCCCCGGTATATTTCCGGATAAAAGCGCTTAATATCAACGATATCAAGGAAATAGAAGGCATAGGTGTTTAGCAGGTAGTATTGGTGGGAGAGGTGGTTATCCAGGTCAATGAGTTGATGGATATCTTTCCATCCCGCAGTGGCCTGGCTGAAAGCCTCATCAATCCCGAGGGCAATATCGGTTAAAATCTTTTTTTTATCGTAAAAATGATAGGCAAGATTTCCTATGCTAATGCCAGCCATATCGGCAATTTGCTGTAGCCGGACATTTTGTACCCCCTGTTGATTAAACAAGCGAATGGAGACCTCCAGAATTTTATCCCTTGTAGTATGGCCGCTCATGAAAATCATTTGGGACTTTGGTATTTGTAGCACAGGAAAGCCTTCTACAGCTTCACAGAGTAAAATTACACAAAGGAAGCTTTCCGACGCGACCGACAATTAGAAAATGTTTTCTAAATAGCTGTGGGCAAAAATCTTGACATTAGAAATACCCTTCCTTACCTTTATCAAAAGAAAAATTTTGTCATCATCGTAACTCAAAAAGGATTGCTGGGCGATTTGTAAAGCAGGAAGTGAAAAATATCAACTACTGTAATTGAAAGTTTCATTACAATGATTTTTTTCGTGCCCCGGCCGCAAACGGTCATAAATACCGCCAGTCATCTGCAAACCCTTGAAAAGAGTTACAATAACGAACATGTCTTGAACATGGTAAAACACATTTCAGGGAATTTGATGCCTGATGCGATTAAGGAGGTACATGCTTTCTGGCTTGCCGGGGGTAGTTGTGACGGCTGTACCATCGCAACGGTAGGCGCTACCTCTCCATCTGCGGAAAATCTGTTGAACGGGAACATTCCGGGGGTACCCAAATTGATCCTCCATCACCCGGCAATTGCCGTGACGGTGGGCGAAAAATTCATGGAGCCTTTCTTTCTTGCCGAGCAGGGTAAGCTGGGTGCACCTTATGTAGTGGTTTGCGAAGGCTCTGTTATGGATGAGACCCTCACGCAGCCTTTTGGGGGCTATTGGTCGGGGCTTGGCGTAGAGGAAGACGAAAATGGCGACCCTCAGCCTATCCCCACAGCACACTGGGTTACACGACTTTCTAAGGGTGCCGCTGCGGTTATCGCCGTAGGTACCTGTGCTACCTGGGGAGGGATCCCCGCTGCCGCAGGTAATCCGACCAATGCGATGGGGGTTATGGATTTTCTGGGTGCAGATTACCGGAGCATACTGGGGCTTCCCGTAGTGAATATCCCCGGCTGTGCGCCACAAGGGGATAATATCACGGAAACGATCGTCGCGGTGCTGATGTTCCTCCATGGACTCGGGCCCCTGCCGGAGTTTGATGAACTGGGCCGCCCGGCATGGCTGTTTGGCGAAACCGTCCATCGGGGCTGTACCCGTGCCGGATTTTATGAGGAAGGTACCTTCGCCGAAAAATACGGCGATAAGGAATGTCTTGTGGAAATTGGGTGCTGGGGGCCGGTGGTCCAGTGCAATATCAACAAGCGCGGCGCCATCAACCACGCCGGTGGTTGTATGAATATCGGAGCGCCCTGTATTGGTTGTACCATGCCAGGTTTCCCCGATGCTTTTGCCCCTTTCTATCAGACACCCCCGGGAACGTTAGTTTCTTCGACCATCTCCCGCACTACAGGGCTACTGATCCGCAACCTCCGTGGGATCACCCAAAAGTATCAAAACAGGACAAGTCGCTGGAAGGACGAAAACGTCCCAACAGGATGGGGTCATGTCAGAAAACTGGGGGTAAGTGACCGAATAACCCATTTCTTCTACGAGAAATTGCAGTTTTCAAGTTCTCCAAAGCCTGGAACCGGTACCAGGCGACTCCCTAAAGAAGTGGTCAAATAACTTAAGCCTTATGCAAAACGACATCGCACTTTTCGAAACCTGGCACCTTTCGCTGATGATCGGCGGGGTTATCGTGATCGCTGCAGCAATACTCCTGCTGCTCGTAAATGCTGCTGCAAAACGTATCGGCCGATTGGCTGCCACTGCCCTGAAGCTCGTGAGCGAGATAAAGGAAAACACCCTTTGTATCTGGAATTTACAGCAAACAAACCAGGTGGCCGAAGAAGTCCTGAAAGGTTCTGCTGAAATTAAGGCACATCTTCACTTTGTTGGTGATGCCCTGCATGAACGGGACGCAAAAAAATAAACGATATGGAATATTCTCAAGAGGCAATCATGATGGTTTGGGGCGGTTCGCTGATCCTCGGCCTTGTTGTAATCGCTGTTGTGGCATTCTTATTGAAAAAAATACTGACGACTGCCAGGGAAATAGAATCTGTAGCGGCAGAAATATGGACACAGGGAAAGCTCGTTGCCAACAATACGATTCATATCCCGATTTCCCTGGGTACTACTAACCGGGTAGCAGCGGGAATCCTGGAAAATGCCGGGGGAATCTATTCCGGTATCCAGAAAGTAGGAACTCATATTGAGGGTTGCCCCGGCTGCCCGGCATGTATGTTATCAAAATAATCCGGCTATGACTATAGTATTCATGTGCATCACGATCCTCGCAGTGCTGGCACTCGTGATTGTGCTGGTATCCAGCCTGTCCTCCATTCATTCGGTATTGCAGCGCATTGGTGGTGCCCCAGACAGTTTTCTGGCCAAACTACGGCTGGGCCTGCGTGCAATAGAAACCGAAACCGGGCACCTGCCGGTCGAAGTCATCAAATTGAACAACGGACTCACCCAGGTATCCGAAGGCCTGCAAGCAGTGGACCAATCACTCGCACAGACCATTGAAACCGCTTTGAAACAGGAAAAATATAATTGATATGTCGGCCATACACATACTCTGGATAATCTTGCTGGTCGTCACCGTGCTGGTACTCCCGCTGATTATCGTTTTTTTGCACAAAGTCCTCCATGCTGCCTGGAATATTGAACAGTACATGAAGGAAATGCGGGATGCGGGCCTGGGAATCAGCCAGAATACCTGCCATATCGGAGTCCTGAACTCCACTATTCACACAGCCACCCATATCCTGGATAATGTGGGAAATATTGACGAACATTCCGCGACCCTTGGGGGAGCCCTGAAGACCAGGGCAGAACAAAAATAAACCTGATTAATATGCATCAGACACTCACCTTTATCACACTCGCCATCGTCGCTATTGTTGTACTGGTACTCGTTGTTTACCTGGTATTGATTATCATCGCACTCAGACGAGCCGGCAACTATCTCGAGGAGCTCGCTTCAGGCCTGAAGCAAATCGCCGAAGATACCCGTCCCCTCTCCAGTCAACTGGATACTATCCACGGGGCAATGGGAAAAATCAGCGGAGGGCTTCACGCCGTAGATCACAACCTGATACAAATTGCCAGGATATTAAAGCTGGTATCCTGACGATATATCTTCACGTACATCGCCGTCGGCTTTGCAGGATTTTTGGCGTCAGTTCAGATTTTTCAGAATATTATTTCAAACCATACACCTTATGTGCTTTAAGAACTTACCGATAGATTTTGACGATCGGGGCAATGCCTTTCTCAAGGAGAATGTGGCTAATCCCTACGAATATAAAGTGGTCGAGCTGGATAAAGAGCAGGACAAACTGAAAGACCTGCTGGCAAAAAACGGGTTTATCAAGAATGTTGACTATGATCCTGTAACCAGGGTTGCGGGTGCTCTTGCCTTTCACAGTGTAGTTGATCTTCAGAACAAAAAAATATTGTCCACGAACTCCATGGCAACTTTATTCCGGGGATATGAGGTAATCCTGAAGGGCAGGGACCCAAGAGATGCTGCCTATATCAGCAGCCGGGCATGCGGGGTTTGCGGGGGCGTCCACGCCACCACTGCCGCACTGGCCATCGAAATGGCACTTGGCATTGCGCCTCCTCCATTGGGGGTAGCCATGCGGAATATCCTTTTGGCCATTGAATATCTCTACGACCATCCGCTGCACCTGTTTTTGTTGTCTGGACCTGATTACTCCGAAGAATTGGTGCGTGAGACCAATCCAGAACTCGTGGAAGCAGCAGGTAAAACGGCTTCCCGGTTTGGTCATATTCATGGTTATGCCACGATCCTGGATATCATGAAAGATTTAAACCCCCTCAAGGGAAAATTATATCTGGAAGCACTTTCCATGACCCGTGTGGCCAGGGAAGCGTATGTCGCCATCGGAGGAAAATATCCACACCCACAAAGTGTAGTGCCCGGAGGGCTTTCCGTGACCGTCACCATTTCTACCCTCAACGAAGTTTATCACCACCTGATCCGGTTTTTTGACTACGGGCAAAAAGTAACTGCGATTTGGGATGATATCTTCGATTTTTTCCTGGAACAAAACCCAGCCTATTCCGACTGTGGGGTTCGCCCCGCAAATATGGCAGATACTGGCGTATGGGATATGCCCGGAGTATATGATGCCAGCTATGCCAATTGCGATAAATGGGGAGAAGCCCGTTGGTCCACACCCGGCGTTACGGTGAATGGGGAAGTGGTGACGACCAATCTGCAGCAGTTGAATGTAGGCCTCGAGGAGTTTGTAGAGCATTCCTACTATGAAAAATGGGACGGCCATCGGTTCAAAACAGATCCTTTGGGCAATCCCCTCAGCCCGCATCATCCCTGGAATAAGGACACCATTCCAAAACCAGGTAAACAAAGTTGGCGCGACAGATACAGCTGGGATACCGCACCTACCTGGGATCGCCTCCCCATGGAAGCAGGGGCGTATTCCCGCTTGTATGTGACTTCCAAAGCACAAAAGATGCCAGCCAGCAGATTCCTCGAGGCGACAGGATACAGCATGAAAATGCAGGTGCCGGCCCATAAACTGCCCGAGGCTCAGTTGGAATGGCGTGTGCCGTCCAAATGGAATGCCTTCGAACGCAACCGCGCCAGGGCATATTGTATTCCCTATTCCGCACTGGTTGCCCTGGAAAACTGGTTGCTGGCTCAGCAAATGATCCGCGAAGGTAAAACTGCCGTAAGCACCCCTTTCGAAATCCCGAAGAAGGGAACCTTCATCGGCGTGGGGGCATGGGGTGCAGGCAGGGGCTTCCTGACCCATCACCTCGTAATAGAAAACGGCGTCATCGGGAATTATCAGATTATCACGCCCTCCACCCTGAATGCGGCTCCAAGGACACCCTGGGGCGCTCTTGGCCCCTATGAGGAAGCTGTAATGAATACCCCACTTCTGGAGCAGTTCAGCAGCTTCGAAAAATTCCAGGGGATTGATATCCTTAGGGCGATCCGCAGCTTTGATCCATGTATGCCTTGTACTACACATATCATGGACAACAATAGCACCCATGTCGTAACACGTGAAGTAACCACTTGTGCTTGTGGGCTGGAATAAGAAAACCCTGGTCGGTACGATTGGCTATCACAACCTTTCCAATCATTCCATCGCTCCAATGCTGATTGAGCAAATCAGAGCACTGGAGTGGGCAGCCAATGTCGAAATCGAAGAAATGAACTGGGGACCCATCGCAATTGTGCAGTGGTTTGAATCCCTTAAGGTGCCCTTCGAACGCGTAGTGCTCTTCACGGCTACCGAACGACCTGGCCGGAACATCGCAGATATGACCATCTTTCGCTGGGGCGGTGGTTTGCCGGGTGACCGGATGGTTCAGGCCTGTGTGGGGGATGCAGCCACAGGGGTAATTTCGCCGGTCAGCTTGCTGATTATCGGGGAATATTTCAAAATCTGGCCCGAAGAAGTGTATATTGCTGATGTAGAACCAGGCCCCGAGCGGCCGGGCCCAGAGCTGACACCTGAAGTAAAGCAAAAGGTCCCGGATTATTTCAGAATACTCGGCGAAGTGTGCCAGGACGGCTATCCCTGTAATCACTTCCTGTATGGCGATAAAATTCTGGAGTCATGAGTGAAAAAAAGCATCCGGAATTGGATTATCTTTTCTGGAAAGATGAAATTCTGCAGGTAATGTATTGGATGTTGGGCGAGGGGATTTCCGAAAAAGTCTCCGGTGTCCAGATGGAGGGTTTACTGAATGCCGGTTTCAGCGAGCTGAAACCACATTTCGACAAATTGTGTACAGATGGACTTTTATAGGCCACCGAACAGGCAGATCGCTTTTTATATGCACTGACCGAACAAGGACGCAAAGAGGCAGGACGACATTTTGCAAATGCTTTCCAGGGACTACAGCAAGCTGGCCATGGTGAATGTGGGCCAGATTGTGAGTATTGCTACGGAGATAATGGAGAAAAAATGGAAAACTGTGTCCACAATTGTGCATCAGGTCATTCGCATACACACCATCATCATTAACCTTACGCCCTATGGATAGCATATTCTACAGCGATAAAGAGTATGAGCAGGTGCTGCTCCATCTGGGCGAACTCACCGAGCGAATACATGAGATGGAAGATTCTCCTGAAAGGGAAATGATGGTCGGATTGATGCAGTATTTTGATGTCATCCATCGCGAAGCCGTATCCCGATTGTGGGGAGTCCTCGAGACTCGACATCCGGAGCTTTGTCAAAGAATCATCGGAGAGGACTACACCGTAAGAAATTTACTCGCGCTTTATGATTTGATTGAGTTTAATGGCGTGGGTAAACCTCCGGAAGCCGTGGCTTTTATTCCGGTAGATCAAGTAAAAATCCTGAAGTGAAAACCAATAACGACTGATGCCTTCTTCTCAAGATATTCCCAGGGTGCTGGTTGCAGGGGTGGGGAATGAGTTGCGTTGCGATGATGCCTTCGGCCTCCTGGTGGCAAGGGAACTGATTAAAAAAATCCCGGATAAGCTCCCAAGGCTCCGAATCCAGGAAGTGGGAATCGGAGGAATACACCTGGTGCAGGAACTCCATGCAGGCTATGATATCCTGCTTATTCTGGATGCAGTCAACTGGGGTGGAGAGCCCGGGGAATTGTCGTGGAGGATTGCATCCACAGAAGATATTAACAATTTGCCGCCAATGGAAAAACGCACTTTTCTCGCAGATATGCACTACGCCACACCCGTACGCGCCCTGATGCTGGCAAAAGCAGTCAATGTCCTTCCGCCTCTGGTGTATATCCTCGGATGCGAGGCACTCATCACCGATGATTTCGAAATGCGGGTCAGCGAGGCAGTAGAAGCGGCGATCCCAATAGCAGCAAAACAAGTAGAAGCCTGGCTGCTCGATCTGGGAGTCATGGATGCCGCTTAAAAAATAGCCGGGTTATAAAGGATCCCACGCCAGCGCACAAGTTGAAACCACAAACCCCCAAATTTTTGTACCCTGAATAGAATTTTGATATTTATATTTAAAATTATTTCATGCCATGGAGAAACACCAGGTCAATTCCAAAACCCAGGGATCCCAGGAGGTTAAAGCACCCCGGGTCAAATTTCCCTTATCATTTTTACTCGAAGTAAAGGATTTGAGCAATCCCATCGAGATCCAACGAATACAAATCCTCAGAGGCGGGCTACTCATGGCTGCTGTTGCAATTGCCGTTGCCACAATTTGGGTAAGCTACTTCAAGGCGCCTTCCGGCAAAAAAATCGTCGAAAATATGATTGCCGCTTCCGGGGGTATGGAGACCTGGCGCAAGCTGAATGCAGGGCAATTCAAACGCACCCATAAACTCTATTCCGTATCCGGTGAACTAATGAGCAGCCGGGACGAAATATTTTATTTCCAAAGGACCCGGGAAGGTATCAAACTGATGGTCAATGCCAGACGCTCTGGCAAAAATCCCGTAATCATAGGGAAGGACGATCAGGGATTCTGGGCTATTGAGAACGATGCTTTCGTAAATAACCCCCGCGACAAAGCCAAAGACCTGGGTATGATGTGCGATTCGGAATTCTGCACCCCCGATTGCGATATGCAAATGGCCTATTTCCGGTTTTCAATGCCCTTTAAACTTAAAGATCCAGGGGTCATCCCCAGGAATGCCGGAGCAAGCGAACTGCTGGGCGAGACCTGCAAAGTACTGAAAATTGGATACGACCCCAAAGTGGGTAAGGATGAATGGGTGTTCTACGTGAATGAAAAGGACCTTATCGTGAAAATGGAATACCACCATAAAACGGACAAGGGAAAGCACCTTCCGGAGGAGTTTTTCTGGTCGGATCATAAAAATGTAAATGGCCTGATGATCAGTCATAAATGGACGCGCTACTGGAATAATGGCAAAGTCCTCGAGGAATACACATTCTCAGATTTCGATTTCGAATCACCACTGCCGGATTATTTCTACCAGCGCCCCGATATCCCCGCTGGCCTGCTGACATTCAACAATTGATTGATCGCACGGTTTCTCCATAGTTATCTCAAAAGTTCGAAGTTTGATTGATAAAATATGCCGTGCCGTTGCGCACGGTTTCTCCATAGTTATCTCAAAAGAGGTGGCGCTGGGTTGGGTAAAAAGTCCTTTTGTCTCCGAAGGCTGGCACTGCCAAATAATATTTTGAACGAACCCTGATTTTATTGAG
>JBEIGB010000096.1:0-13681 GCA_040382095.1 Lewinellaceae bacterium | reverse complement strand
TTTGCTTCGCAAAATCGTTGAAAACGCGGCTCTGAAAAACTTAATGGGGTTGTGTGAAAAGGACTGAAACCAAAGGATCTTTTATCCTTTGCAGCTCTTGGCAAGTGCTTCGAGCGCCTCTTTGTTCTCTACCGTTTGGGTAGTACCATCTTTCAGCTCAACTTTCACCGGAAACTTCAGTGTGGGTCGGCCCGTTGCATCCGGGTTTTTGCTGCGCCAATCCCGGACGATGTTCATAAAGGCATCGCGGCTTGCTGCAGAAGCTGTCGAACCATTGGGGAACACTACTGTGACCGGATACACGATCTTGAAGCAAGATGGGCGGTGCGGGCGGTTTTCCCGGCAGGCGTGGATCGCTTCGCGCAGGTCCTGGATGCTGTTGAGCGTCACGACCGTGCCATTGTTCAGCTTAATTGAATAAGGAAAAGCGATTATCGGATGACCCGTCGTATTCGGGTTTGCTGCCCTCCAGGCTTCCAGCGCGGCCTTAAACGCCTCGGCACTATTGATGACCTTGCTGGTACTATCCGGGAATTTCAATGTTACCGGGAAAACGACCTGGTAGCAGGGGGCAGTATGTGGCCCACGTACCGGGCGGCAGTTATCGAGTACATCCTTTAAATCTTCCATATTTTCAATCGTCGTGACGGTACCGTCTTTCAGCATGATCTCGTAGGGAAAGGCAATTTTTGGGGCTCCTTTTTCCCGGGGGTTGTTCTTACGCCAGGTACTGATTGCCTTCATGTATTCATCCTTATTGGCTACTTCCTTTTTCGTCCCATCGGGAAATTGGACAGTCACCGGGAAGACCAGTTCAAAGCAACGGTCTCCGGGACGGTGCATCCCGGGCGAGTGTGGTCCCCGGCCATTGAACAAAATCGTATCGGTGGTAGGGCCGAAATCTTCGATCAGAAGCTCTTCTCCACGTTCACAGGATGTAAGTGCCAGGACTGCGCCGAGCAGCATCAGGGTTCCAAATTTCAACATCTTGTTTAACATAGCACTTTCTTTTTTTTAATGGATAATGTTGTTGTATATTGGGTAAAGCCGCGTTTTTGTATTTTGTACTCAATTTTTTTAAAAAAATTCGACGGGTCTTTGTTGGGATTTTTGCGGTGGGTTTCAGCTTGGTAGCGCAAAGGACCATTTTTAGCCTGCGATGACCGCGTCACAACAAATCTGGCAAACCTTTAGTGACAACAGGGCGGTTTCTATATAGGGTTATGTAAAAAGATACTCTACCGCCAAAGGCAGCCGGCTTCGCCAAATCATATTTTGCTGCCGGAGGCAGCGGAAGACTTTTTAAACAACCTCGAATATTCAATGAAAATATAGCCTCACCGGCCAGAAAATTATGGACAGTACTTTATGGGGTCAACTCAGAGGCGGGGATAAGACTGCATTGGAGCGGATTTACCGCGACCACTGTGCCGTATTGTTGAAATATGGCCGCAAATTTTCTTCCGACAGCCAAATGGTCGAAGATTGCCTGCAAGACTTATTTGTTGAATTATGGAAAAACCGCGAAGGGCTGAGCAATACAGATTCTATCCGGAAGTATCTCCTCGTCGCACTGCGGCGAAAAATCATCCGGGCCCTCAGTAGTCTGCGGATCAGTAGCCAGGAACCCGAAGAGCACCACTTTAGTGCAGTATTTGATATAGAGGGCCAGTGGATCATTGAAGAGGATGACGAGGAGCGGCGCAAACAACTGCAAAAAGCACTTAACAGCCTGAGCAAGCGGCAACAGGAAGTCTTATACCTGAAGTTTTTCATGGATATGGACTATGCCCAGATCAGTGAGATTATGGAACTGAACTATCAATCGGCCAGAAATCTGGCACATCGGGCCTTAGAAGCATTGCGGGACATAATGGCCATTTTGATTTTTTTGTTTTGCCTGGCCGGGTTCTAAAAAATAGTTGGGCCCTTTTGAGTACAAAAAAGCAGGGACTACCCTTATTTTAATGTAGCTCAAGCCAAAATTAACAGCGTATGTTGTTTAGCCGCAGAATAAAATTGCTCCTTTTTCTGGCGATTTCCCTCTTCTCTGCTTGTCAGCGGGAAGAAGCATTCGCACCAGTCGTCATAGACCCTCCCCTTCAGCCCCTGCTCGACCTATTCGTTGCAGAAGGCCGGCAACGGGGAATGAATATAGATATGAGCCGTCTCAGTGCCGTAATCGCGGATATCCCGGAAACGAAAGTCCTTGGACGCTGTGCCCAGGGCTCGATATCGGGCAGTACGCTCACAATTGATGCCGCATTCTGGAGCAGCGCCACGATTTGGGAAAAAGAATATGTCGTCTTTCACGAGCTCGGGCATTGCGCACTCAACCGCCGGCACCTGGAAGAACAAAAACCCGACGGATCCTGTAAAAGCATCATGCAAAGCGGGACCTCCGGATGCAAAATGATTTATAACGCCCAAACCCGTAGTGGGTATTTGGATGAATTGTTTTCGCCATGAAAAAAAATTTTACCCAATTTTCGATAATGGATTTTGCGGAAGAAGATTCCTTCATCCGCTGGGCACGTCATGGCGACCCTGAAGCCTCCGTATTTTGGGAACAATGGCTGAAGGAACATCCTGAAAAATCGGCGGACGTGGCAGCCGCTTCGCGACTGGTACGCCTGCTCCAAGCCCAGGAAGCAGAACCCGCCCAGGAAAGTATCGAAGCCCTTTGGGCGCGAATTAATGCTGCTACCCAGCAAGAAGTGGTTCCCTCCCCTGCCCGGCCGTCGCGCCAGGCCACCCTCCGCATCCTGCTGCCCTATGTCGCAGCAGCTTCTTTTGCCCTTCTCCTGTTTTTCCTGTTCAACCAACCATCGAAGCATATCGTTGTTAAAAATGGCAATCAAATTACACTGACCCTTCCTGATGGCTCCCTGGTAAAAGCCAATGCCGGGACGACGATCAGCTATCGGCCTGGTAAGTGGAAAAAAGAGCGCCGTATCCACTTGAGCGGGGAAGCATTTTTTGAAGTCAAAAAAGGACGGCCTTTCATTGTTGCGACCGCCCGGGGCAATGTCGAAGTCCTGGGTACGCGTTTCAACGTCCAGGCGAGGGCAGGTGGGTTCAGAGTTGATTGCCTGAGCGGAAAAGTCCGCGTAACGGGGCTTTCCACGGATAGCCAAATCCTCACTGCCGGCCTGTCCACAGACAATTCGGAGAATGGCCTGCTCAGTACCCCTGCCCAGCTCGATACCGCGCTGATCGGCACCTGGCGCGAAGGGCGCTTTTTCTTCAGCGAGGCAACGCTGAAAGAAGTTTTTGCCGAAATCGAGCGGCAATTTGACGTCTCGATCCAGGCATCCCCGCAAGTACTTGCCAGGCGTGCCACCACGTTCTTTGAACGGGGCAACCTCGACAGCGCCCTCTACAAAGTATGCTGGCCCATGCAACTGGAAGCACGGCGAAAAGGGAAAATTGTAACCATCAAATAATAACGCCGGCGTATTGCTTTCAACGTACGCCACTCACCACGGTATGGTCAAAAAAATCCTCTGGTCGGCGATGATGGCCCTGCTCCCCCTGTTGCTGGGCGCTCAGGGCAGGCCTGCATACGAAGCACTTTTTCAGGATGCCCCCCTGGAAGAGGTATTCCGAACCCTGGAAAAAAAATACCCCCTTAAATTTGCCTATGACCTGGATGCCGTTTCGGATGTCCGGATCAACCAGTACGCAAAAGCAGGCAGTATAAAGGATTTTCTCGATCAGGTATTCAGGGGTACAGGCCTCGTTTTTCAAATACCGGGGGAAGGCCAGGTACTGGTACGCCGGGAAATACAACAGAATAACCATTTTCCTGCAGAATTCATCCAAATCCATGGACAGGTCACCGACGCACTGACGGGTACGCCCCTGGCTTTCGCACATATCCTTTATGAGAAAGGCGAAGGCGTAGCCGCAGATGAACAAGGACACTTTGAATGCAGGATCCCTGCCCCTGATGATAGGCGCACAACCCTAAGCATTCAGTATATCGGCTACCAGCCACGCGAGCTTACCATCGAAGGGGGGCGTCAGGACAAAGTCTCCCTGAAGGTCCGCCTCGTACCAAAAGTAGAAAAACTGCCCGGTATCACCGTCAAAGAAAAAGCACCGGTAGTTATACCTAAAAATACCGGAGATGGAACCATGCTCCGAGGTGCCCGGCTTTCATCTATCGGCAATTTTTATGGCGGAAAAGATATCTTCAGGGGCATCCAGATGCTGCCCGGCGTAGATGCATCCAACGACCTATCCTCCGATATCAGCATCCGAAGTAGTAATGGCGATGAAAACCTCGTGCTGCTGGATGGTATGACCCTCTATAACGTCACCCATTTCTTTGGTATTTTCAGCCTGGTCAACCCAAATATCGTCAGCGAAGTGAAAGTTTACAAAAACGCTTTCCCCGCACAATATGGCGGGAGGACTGCGGCTGTAATTGATATGCAGACCCAGCCTATGCGGCAGGAAGGGTTCAAAGCCGTCGTGGACCTCAACTTCCTCACTTCCAGTGCAGCTATTGAAATACCCATCGGGCCGAAAATGGCACTGCTCGCCGGCTTTCGCAGCGCCAACCGCAACCTCGGCGAAAGTGCTCTTTTTGGTAAAACTAATCCAACCACAGAAACAGAAGCTTTTCCCAATCTTCCTCCGGGACGCAACACTGCGACAACGATCAGCTCCCAGCAACCGTCGTTTTATTTCAATGATGCCAACCTCAAATGGACCTGGGAACCCTCGGCCAAAACAGCACTCCGCGCCAGTCTGTTCCGGGGAAGGGACCGCTTTGACTATAATTTTACACGGAGCATTTATCCGCCTTTCCGCAAGCCCAATACCTTTTTACAGGAAAAATACCTCGAAGAAACCCATTGGCAGAATGACGGGGCCAGTGCTGAATGGACCCAGGAATGGGGCAGGCACTTCCGTTCTTCCACTTTACTCTCCTTTTCTGCCTATGAAAATTCCACCCTTATCTCCAATAATTTCAACCGGATGCAGGAGTCCAGCCCACTCCCGGGGCTACAATTCGAAAATAAGCATTTCAACAGGGTCGAGGAAATCAACGTACAACACAATCATTCCTGGTCCCTGCCCAAAGGTCAAATCCTTCACGCCGGATACCAGGGGGCATTCAGTCATACCGCATTCAATATTGGAGAAGATGGCAGGAGTCCGCTCAACGGCGACCGTTGGGGGCCTCAACACTCGGGGTATGTCCAATATCTCAGTGGCAGTACGCTCAAAAACGTATCCGCAGATATTGGCCTGCGGACCACTTTCTTTGAAGGGAAAAGCTATTTCTCACCCCGTATCTTCTTAGATTTCAAACCTGTTGAAAATTTTCGGATTAAAGCTTCTTTTGGCCGCTATCAGCAATTCGTGCGGCAATTATACCACGAAGACCGCTTCGGGCGAAGCTTCCAGTACTGGGTATTGAGCGAAAAACGCTTTCCCATTGCCGTTTCCGACAACCTTATGCTCGGCTTTACCCACAAAAATTCCTGGTTCGACCTCGATGTGGAATTCTATTCGAAAAATACCGATGGCGTACTCGAACATGCGCAGCAAAGGGTCGGTCTGCCTACCGTTGATGGCAAACCAGCACTTTTTAAATATACGCTCTTCCAGGGCAAAGGCTATATCAAGGGCGTGGACATCCTCCTCCAAAAATCTTTTTCCAAAACGGCTTTTTGGGCGGCATATACCCTGAGCAAATCTACCCATACGTTCCCGCAGGTTTATCAAGGCAACCCCTTCCCCTCACCGAACGACCGAAGGCATCAGTTGAAACTCAATGCCCAATATACCGTAGGTAAATTCGATTTTGGTGCAACCTATATCTTTGCCAGTGGCCGGCCTTATACCGACCTCTCCTCATTCGATAGTGCCGATGGCGACCGCAATACCCTCTCGCCTTCCGAACGCCTGGAATACCTCGACGATTACCACCGTATTGACCTTTTCGGAAATTTTACCTTCCCGCTGGCAAAAGGGGAAGGCAAAGCCGGAATCAACCTTTTCAACCTGCTCGACAGGGAAAATGTCAAATACCGGCAGTTCATTTATTCCTTCATCACCCCCTTCAATAGCCCGGGCCCTAAACCAAATGTCAATACTGTTGTGGGTACCGAACTTGAAATGATGGGGTTCACGCCCAATATCAACCTCACCTGGACGTTCTGATGGAATCCGCATAAACGCGGTAACGCTCAAAAAATCCCGGTATTACCGTACCCGCCATACTGCCTGCGCCGTTCATCAACACACAGACACCGATGCGGTCTCTCCGATGCAGTGCGATCTCGCCCTTAAAGCTGTTGACATAGCCCCCGTGATAGACGATCGTGTCTTCCGGCGTATTCAATATCCGCCATCCATAGCCGTAATAAACCTCCTTTTCCACAAGCCATTCTTTAAAAAACCTCCGGTCACTATTCGTTTTTAGCTGTGGGCTGAATACGGTATCCAATACAGCAGGGCCGGCCAGCTCCGGTCGCCCCCCAAGCAGTAACACCAGCCATTTGCCCATATCGGAAATACTTGCGTTAACCCCGCCTGCAGCGACTGCATTATAAAACTTAGGCGTAAATTCCACTCTCGTCCAGGTACTGTCATAGCCTTCGTGGGGATAGGCCTTATTAGGAGAAACCAGGATGGCTTCATAACTGGCACTGGCATCATACATGCCCACAGGCCGGAATATCCGCTCCTGCAATAACTCCGGATAGCGCCTCCCAGTGCTCGCCTTGATGACCTCTTCAATGACCGAAAAAGCAGCATTCTGATAACTGAACACCTCCCCTTCTTTACCGTTCAGCTTTACCTCCTTCAGCCGGGCTATAATCCCGGGTATGTCGTATCCTGCCTCGATCAGATTGGTAAATGTATGGTAGGGGAGCCCGGCGCTATGGGAAAGCAGGTGCCGTATCCTGACGCGCTGGGTCTGCTCTCCGGAACGCAACGTGAATTCAGGTACATAACGGACTACCGGATCGTCAAAAGCCAGCGTACCTTCTTCCGCGAGCATCGCCGTCAGAATACCTGCAAAACCCTTTGACAATGACCCCAGGCGAAAAACCGTGTGCTCGTCCACCGAATCCCTGCTGCCTACAGACTTCACGCCAAAACCTTTACTGAACACTACGGTACTGTCCCATACGATTGCCAAAGCCGCCCCAGGGAGCTGGGTGCGCTCCATCTCTGACTCAAAGAACTGCACGTAGTCCTGTATGAATAATTCTAAATAAGGATTTAACGGTGCTTTTGGCGGTGCTTTTCTGAAAATTTTCAGCCCGCTGTCGCAGGCAAAACCCATCAATGCAATAGCCCAGACCACTAACAACAATGGTTTATGCTTCACCTTCCAATACATGATTTTTTGCGCTGTTATTTTTAAATTAAATACCTCTGGCTATCTCCTTTCTATCAGGCCTGATTTGCCGGAGCATCAAACGATACTGCGGCCGCTACTTGCCCGGGCGGCGATACCTCACGGGCGGTGCAGGCTCCGGCTTCAACTTTACGCCCTGTACCTCCAGAAGTTTCATCGCCTCCTTTACTGCGCGCTCGAGTTGGGGGTCACCGCCCCTGAGTACTTCGGCGGGGTCTTGAAGCACTTCGATATCCGGCGCTACCCCTTCCCCCTCAATTGCCCACTGGCCGTTCACGTCATAAAAACCGCCCCGGGGCGCTACCATACGTCCACCATCTATAAATAAGGGCGTATCGGCAGTATGGACAAGCCCCCCCCAGGTTTTTGTGCCTACTAGCGGGCCGATGTTCATCCTGCGGAAAAGATAGGGTAAAAGATCCCCGCCAGACCCTGCCCGCTCATTGATAATCATTACTTTCGGGCCCCAAATTCCCGACATAGGCACAGTGAACGGCCGCTGTGCTGCAGTCCGGCTGTTGAAATAACCGTGTAGCTGCCTGGCCATAATATCCACCATCTAATCTGCCGCCGAACCGCCGCCATTGTTGCGCTCGTCAATCACCGCACCCTTTTTATCCTGTTGGGCAAAGTAATAACGGTTGAAATAGGTATACCCCCCCTGCCCGGTATTGGGCACATAAATATATGCAAGTTGCCCCCCCGACAGGACATCCACTCTCCGGCGATTAGATTCTACCCAATCGCGTGCGCGAAGGGCCGACTCATTCCCTATCGGCACGACGACCAAGCTTCGGGCCCCTTCCAGGGAAGGGGTACTGTTGACCTTAATATGAGTTTGCTTCTCTGTAGTCCCTTCAAACAGACTATAGGGGTTCAGCGGGGCTTTAAGCGGTTTGCCATTGACTTCCAGCAGAAAATCCCCTTCCCGCACCTCCAAACCAGGCACGTAAAGCGGGGCGCGCAGATCAGGATTCCAGGTCTCCCCGGAATATATTTTTGAAATCCGGTAGAACCCGTTGGATTCCTCCAGATCTGCACCCAGCAATCCAATAGAAACCTGATCAATTTTCGGAAAATCACCGCCGCTTGTATAGGAATGACCTACCGCAACCTCTCCCCCCAAAATATCCACCAGGTAATTCAGGTCTGTGCGATGACGAACATGCGCTAACCAGGGGCGATACCATTCGTACACTTCCTTCCAGGGTGCCCCATGGACGTTGTCCACATACAGGAAATCCCGCTGAAAACGCCATCCCTCGCGGAATATCTGGGACCATTCCTCCTGTGGCTCGATTTTCATCCGCAAATTGAGGTTCAGCTTTCCATCACCGATTTTGGCCAGGCCATCCGTTTTTAAAATGCCCCAGGTGCTGCTGCTCTGATAAAGGATTTGCTTGCGGTCGAAAGAAACCGAAGCATTCTGTACCGGACTAAGGAAAGCTTCCGTTTTTAATTCCTTGAAATTATATCGGTGGATCGTCCAACCTGGTTGGTTTGGTACACTCTCAGCATAAAAAACGTAATCCTTAGGGCCGGGCAGAAGCGCGACATACGGTCTGATCGGCACGTTTACAGCTAAAATGCGTTGTTGAAGGCCTTCGGCATCAATCTTAACCACCACCGAGTCTTTTTTCGTACCGTTGCCCCCCGAAACAGCCGGTACTTCCTCATCGCTTTTGGGCATAAAAGGAGAAACCCCATCTTTAGCAAGTACGGCAAGATATAGTCCGCGTGTGACGGGCAGGTTGTATTTACTCATATCCAGCCACGCAGAATTCAGGGCATAATCCGTGCTTGCCAGAAAATACAGATAACGCCCACCGGCATCCCAGACTGGATCTATGGCATCTGCAATTCCATCCGTAACCTGAATTTTTTTACCCGTTTCGACGTTATATACAAAAATAGCCTTGAACTGCGAGTTCAGAAGCCGGGCATATGCAATCCATTTACTGTCCGGGGACCAGACGGGGTTCATGGTGCGCACCACGTGTGCGTAAGCCTCGGCGTCTGCCTGTTTCAACTCCCCACTCGATAAGTTAACCAGCCACAAAGTAAAGTGCGTATCGGTAAACGCAAGGTATTTCCCATCCGGCGACCATGCCGGCTTAAAGAAAAAGGAAGGGCTGGGAATGGGGATAGACCTTGGCTTTTCCAACCCATACTGATCACCAACCATCAATTGGTACTCTCCTGAAGCATCCGAGAACCAGGCAATTTTCTGTCCATCCGGCGACCAAACCGGATAGCGGTCAGCAGCACCGCTGGATTGGGTGACATTCCGCCAGTCGCCGTTTTTCTGTGGAACAGTAAAGATATCGCCGCGATATTCAAAAAGCGCACGGGTACCGCTTGGGGAAAGGGAAGCATTGGCAAGTCGGGTAGGCTCTACATCCTCCCACCGGGGCTTTGCCCATCCGAAATCCCCCCGTACCTCGATCTGCAAGCGCCTGGTTTTTTTAGTGGCGGGGTCGAGTAAATGTAGGTATCCACCCTGCTCATAAATAATCCGGCCTCCGCCTGCATCCAGGCTTTTCACGTCAAAATCTTTGTGAAAAGTAATTTGCTCCAGGGCTTTGGTTTTGGGGTCAAACATCCAGATATTGCTGGCATAGTCGCGCTCGGAAAGAAAATAGATCTTTCCGTTGAACCAGACAGGGTCCATGTGCCGCTCGTTATTGGTGCGCGGCGTTTGCTGGAGGGTTTGATTTTTCAGATCAAAAATCCAGATAGGCTGAGCCTGTCCGCCCCGATAATTCCGCCATTCCGGATCCCAGAAGGTAATGGGCGTATATGCCAGGTAACGGCCATCTTCTGAAATTTCACCAAAAGAAGCCTGCGGGACGGGTAACTGCTGCGGCAGCCCCCCTTCAAGCCCAACCGTGAAAAAATGGTTGATTCGGGTAGGGACCCCATTGCACGCAGAACGGAAAAGGACGCGCTTCCCATCGGGCATCCATCCCTGTACCAAATCTTCCCCGGGATGCCAGGTCAGGCGCCTGGGCTCCCCACCTTCAGCGGGGACAACATACACATCGGTGTTTCCTTGATATTGCGCAGAAAAAGCAAGCCATTTTCCATCCGGAGAAAAATGTGGCGCACTCTCGGTACCCTCATCCGTGGTAAGCCGGCGGGCCTCCCCACCATTTCGGCTGCATACCCACAAATCATCGGCATATACAAAAACAACTTGTTCTTCGTTGACGGTCGGCTGCCGGAGCAACTGTGTCCCCTGTGCGCTCAGCATTAGGTTGGCCCACACAAAAAAGGCAGTTAAAATGAAAAAGATTTTTTTCATATTTTTTGGTTTTCCTGTTTGTCCCTATTAAAGCCCATCCCTGCCTACAGCAGCCCGATCCCGTTGAGCATCCGGCCTGTAATCCCCTTTTCTTTGCGATAGGAAAAGAAGAGGTCATTGTTTAGCACCGTAGAATATGGCGAAATCTCGATATGTTCCTCCAATAGCCCCACTTCCAGCAGTTGTGCCTGGTTTGCAGACTTGAGGTCCAGCAGGTATTTCTGGAGTTCAGGCGACCACTGGGCATAAGGCGCGCTGAAATGCTGGGCAACATCTGCATCTACCTCATAAGAGCAAGCATCTATACACGCTCCGATAAAAGCCCGACAATCCTGCGGATTGGTACCCAAAACCTCCTGCATGCGCAGAATGGTCTTTTTCAGAATGCCCAGGACAGTTCCGCGCCAACCCGCATGTATTGCAGCAACAGCTGGCCGTACAGGGTCAAGAACAAGAATGGGGGTGCAATCCGCTACTGTCACAGTTAGGAAGATGCCCGGCACGTCGGTTATCAATGCATCAAAACCCTCTTCCCGGCATGGGGTATCCACCTGTAAAATGCTATCGCCATGTACCTGATAAGCACTCGCCACCTGCTCTGTTGTCCACCCAAGGGCATTGAAAAAGAACGCGCGATTTGCCTGAACAAGCGCATCGTCATCCCCCGTATTCAGGCCAAGGTTCAAGCTGGCATAAGGGCCGTTGCTGAAGCCTCCAAGCCGCGTACTCTCGGCAGCGACCAACCCGGAAAAAGACCTGAATATCGCCGGCTGCCTGAACTCCTGCCGTTCCTGTAACTCCATAATCCAGTCGTTTTGTCCCCGCAACATACCTTCCGGCAATATGATCAGACTTCTTGCAATTGGTCAGCATAACAGGAAGATCCGCAGCTTTTCGTCCATGCAAAGGTTTTTTAGGCGTAAAACCCTGCTATTGGGCCAAAAAATGCAGTATGGACGAAAAAAGCGCCATTTTTCCGCAGGATGATCGCATTGCAGTGCGTCTATCTTCCAATATTAAGGAATTTTCTAAAAGTGGGTATAAAAAATTGAATTCCTGATGATTTCATACCCTTTGTTAATATTTGGTTAACAATAGAAGCGTAAATTAGCAGCGTAAATGAATTAAATATAGCTATTATGGGTATATTTTTGTTTTTTGTCATTATTTTGTTTGTGCTAGCTGCTATGGACCTAATGGTCGGTGTAGCGAACGATGCAGTGAATTTCCTGAATTCGGCGATAGGCTCAAAAGCGGGCACACGCCGGACGATCATGATTGTAGCATCTATCGGAATATTCATTGGCGCTTTATTTGCCGGCGGAATGATGGAAGTAGCGCGAAAAGGAATATTTAACCCTCAGTTTTTTTCGTTTGCAGAAGTCATGGTTATTTTCATGGCTGTGATGTTCACCGATGTTGTCCTTCTTGATTTTTTCAACACCTTCGGACTTCCCACTTCTACGACGGTATCCATTGTTTTCGAGCTGTTAGGTGCTTCTGTGGCCGTTGCGATATATAAAGTCCTCAGCAATGGCGAGGGGCTGGGCAATCTTGGGCAATATATCAATTCGGAAAATGCCATTACTATAATCACCGGGATATTCGTATCTGTTGGCGTAGCATTCACCATAGGCATCATCGTGCAGTATATTGCGCGGCTGATTTTTTCTTTTGACTATCAAAAAAGATTAAGCAGCGCAGGCGTCATTTGGTCTGGGGTGTCGTTATCGGCAATCAGTTACTTTCTCTTATTCAAGGGTTTAAAAGGTGCGCCCTTTTTGTCGGGCAGTTTTTTATCCTGGGTAGAAGCCCATGTCTTTTTTCTCATGGCAGCGTCATTCGTATTCTGGACCATCCTGATGTTTGTCATCCATAAATTTTTTCGGTTTGACATTCTCCGTATCGTTGTTTTGGCCGGCACTTTTGCACTTGCCATGGCATTTGCCAGTAATGACCTGGTAAATTTCATTGGTCCTTCTGTAGCTGGATATGAATCGTATCGCGACTGGGTAAAAACTGGTTCGGATGCGGGATCTTACCTGATGGAATCTCTGGCTGCGGCTTACCCGGCAGAGTCTTATATGCTCTTCATAGCGGGTGTCATCATGGTCATTACCCTTTGGTTTTCCAAAAAAGCACGTACCGTGACCGATACAGAGGTAAGCCTTGGACGGCAAAGTGAAGGCCTGGAGCGTTTCGGCTCCAATCCGCTGGCCCGTTGGGTCGTGCGTTCTGCATTTGGCTTTCGATTGTTTGCCGCGCTGCTCCCGCTGGCCTGGAAAGCAAGGATCGAAGATCGTTTCAATATTAACCATCAGGGAGCAAAAAAGGGAGGTATTAACCCCCTGGACCCCCCTGCATTCGACCTCGTAAGGGCGTCGGTAAACCTTACCATTGCCAGTATCCTGATTGGTTTTGCCACCTCGCTTAAATTGCCTTTATCTACCACTTACGTCACCTTCATGGTCGCCATGGGCACTTCCTTATCTGACCGGGCCTGGGGAAGGGACAGCGCGGTATTCCGGGTAGCCGGTGTCATCAATGTATTAATCGGATGGTTCCTCACGGCATTCATCGCTTTTGGGGTATCTGCCATCTTCGCGTTTATCATGGTCAAAGGTGGACTCACGGGCACTATCGGGCTGATTGTACTCGTCGCAGCCAGTTTCGCATACACGTTTATCCTACACAAAAGGCTGGAGGCACGTAAAGATCGGATTGCCAAGGCGATACAACACTCCGAGGTGATTCCCGCCCAGAAAATTATCTACGACACCATAGCGTCCATCGCTAAAAATATCGAAGCGGTACGCGACTTGTACCGCCTCGTCATTGATGGGCTATCCAATGAAGACCGTACCAAACTCCGAAAAGCACACCAGGCATTGAAGCGGGTGAAGCTGGAAAACGAAGAGTTCCGCTATGCTTTTTATGCCTCAATGCGGAGAGTAGCCGAAGTCAATGCCGAAGGTAGCAGGACCTACCTG
>JBEIGB010000095.1:0-13793 GCA_040382095.1 Lewinellaceae bacterium | reverse complement strand
GCCTGTGGGTAAATCTGGCCATAGCCGGCACCCATCGTATTCGACAGCGTCACGTTCAACTGGTCGGTACACTTCACTACAGGCGCTACTTCATCAATTACCTCGAAAGTAACCACCTGAGTCAGCTGAGAATAGCAGTTGTCTGTTGCTGTAATTTCCAGGCGGTGACGACCTACCGGTACACCAAACACCATACGGCGGCCACCAATGGTCGCAGTCTGATATACAGGGTAACGCCATGCCTTGTCGCCAAGGATGATGCCATAGCCTACAGAGTCAACGCAGGAACGGATCCGTACGCTCACGTCGCGGATACCGCAGCCACCCGCATTATCGGCTACCACAACACCAAAGAAATCCTTGAGGCTTTGGACATCAATACCGAAAGATGCTGTGCAATCCAGTGGGCCGGTAGAAATTTGTACCGGGCTCAGCTTAGACGTCTCCGTGATGACCGGAGGCTCGCTGTCGTGCGCCTTCAGCGTGATCACATCTAATGGTTCTTTCACGCCCGTACACCAGTCGAAGTAGTTGGTCATGACGACCACCTTCTTTCCTCTACCGTCGCATACCGGATACTCCGCCATGATCTGCGCGTCGAAGCTGTAGTTGCACTGCAGCAGCGTACCGGCATCCCCGGCAGCGAAGTACTTATAGTCGTTGCGTACGTTATCCCCGTCGCAATTGCGCGCATCATTGAAGATGTAATATTCGTCCAGCAAGCGTGCCAGCATCGCCTCTTTAGTAGGCGCATCGCAATTCAGTGAATCCAGCGTTACGATCAGCTCCGGATCGGCCGTGCCGACGAGCATGATCGAAGATTTTGCACCTGATCCATAAGGGAACCCGGAACCCAGGCCAGCCAGGACCTCATCTTCCAGCGAGCGGATTTCTGGACGGACGAAGTAAATCTCCTGCGTCACCGTGGTCGTATTTCCCATACAATCCGTAGCAGTAAATACGCGGGTGATTACAGCCCAGAAACCGTTCTGGATGTTATTCCCCGACTCATTACAGGTGTAATACTTGATCTGATCGTTTACCCGTACATCTGTACGGCAATCGCAAAGGATACCTACGCCAGAGTTGCCGGAGGAACCACTGTTCCTACGGTTGTTGCAACCATCCTGGAAAATCGGACGGCCAGCAAAGTTGACGTCAGTGGTTGTGCCCCAGCTTGCTGCCTTGTTGTACACATCCTCTACATCAAAGCAAAGGAAAGTATCCCGGCGGACAACACCAGCATCGAGAATGGTCACGTTGTTGTTGTTCAGATTCTGCCCAACGTTGGCAATTGCTGTGCCAGTAGTACCCTGGCTGCCGCAACGGCCTTCCCACCTGACCAATTTAGGACCAGACTTGTCTTCAGCGCGGACTTTGCCCCAGCATACCAGGCTACCATCGGCACGGAAAAGACCGTATGTCCAGTAACCAGGACAATCAATGATATCCCCGTTGAGAGGATTATTGTCCGCTACCCGTACAGCAAGGCCGGAGCAAGTCGTACCGCCGCTTGTATTCTGCATAGCGATGATACTTGCGTCGAGCTTGAACGTACAGGAAGTGTCGTTGAGGGTCACGTTGACCTCAACGCACCCGCAGGTTGGCGTGGACTGGGCCTGGAGTGACTGTGTTCCGAGGAACATCGTCAGGAAGGCCAGGAGTGCCATTCCGAGCCCGCGGAGTGGACGAACGAAAGTAAAGTTCGTTTTTTCCATAAGACTACAATTTGTTGAAAATTAGGTTAAAAAAAATATTGTTCAAAAAAGTTAGCCGAGCTAATTTCTTTTCACACGTTTAGGTCGCCACGAAGTCAGTTCTGCACAAAAGAAATAATCAGTGCGAAAATAAGTACCCTTTTTCAAAAATAAAACTAAATACAGAAAAAATATTTATATCTTTTTCCGGAAGGAACTGTGTGAGTAACGTCTTGGAACGGATATTTATTGTTGAAGGGACGGATAGATCATTGACGGGTCGGAATACATGGCGATAATTCGCCTCTATCGGTGTAGGTTGGTCTTTCATGTTCATGGGAAAATGCTTATTTAAATAAGGGGCATATATTTAGGGCGGCTTTACCGCCTGCTACCTTTATCACGGGTCAAATATACATTATTTTTTAATGCGCGCCATAGTTGGGTGGATTTTTTTTAGAAAGGGCACACATTTTCCGATGAAAAAATGTGTGCCCTTTTAAAAGAAAAACATGGGATTTTCAGGCACATCAGCTATCCGGGGTGGCGGTTGCGTTTATATGAGCGTATATTCGGCTTAAAATAAACTTGTTGCGCGGAGCAGGATTGTATTTTTACAATATCCTCAAAAGGCGGCAGGACTTTTTACGCGACTCACATTAAGCGGAAGCAATGGCCATAAGGTTATCGGTCAGCATACAGCGATACACCATATATATAGTGTTAATGTCCCTGATAGCCCTACCGGGTGCCTGGGGGCAGGAGCGCGGCATGTATGAAGGCTCGGGGAAAGTCGTAGTCACGGCGTATGCCCCTTACTGGTCTTTGTCCGGCCGGGACATCGTACCGTCTTCCCTTCGCCTCAGGGCGCTGGAAGACGGGCGGGTAATACCCGACAGCCTGTACCGTTTTGAGGCAGGCCGGGTAATCTGGACGGCGCCGGCCCATACGCTGCCTTTGCCTCTGGAAATCAGCTACAGGGTTTATCCAAAATGGCTGATGGACATGCGCATGCGGCTTACCCCGCCTTTGGCAGACAGTAGCGGGGAAGGATCGCAAGCTGGCTGGCAGTACATCCCTTACGCTGAGCGGCGGCAGTCCTTTGATTTTCGAAAAACAGCCTACAGCGGAAGTTTCTCGCGTGGGATTACGGCGGGCAACCGCCAGGACCTCGCCCTGAATTCCAGTTTCAACCTGCAGCTTGCGGGCGACCTTGGCGATGGGCTGGAAATCCTTGCTGCCATCTCCGACGAACAGCTTCCATTGCAGCCCGAGGGCAGTTCCCTGCAATTGCGGGAATTCGACCGCGTCTTTGTGCAGCTTTCCCGGCAAGGCTGGCAGCTCAGTGCCGGCGATATTGACCTCAGCACAGCAACGGGTACCTATTTCCTTCAGTACTATAATCGCCTGCAAGGTGCCCAGTACCGCCATACGAAAGGCAGGGGCCATTACAGGGCAGCAGCGGCTATTGCGCGCGGGAAGTTCGTTCGCTACCCCCTGCCGCCGGAGGAAGGCAACCAGGGGCCATACCCACTGCGTGGTGCCAGCGGGGAGCGTTTCATTGTCGTACTTGCAGGAACAGAAAAGGTTTTTCTAAACGGCCAGGTCCTTCAAAGGGGGTTTGACCGGGATTACGTCATTGATTACAACCGTGGCGAGCTCACGTTCATGCCCCGCCGTCCAATTGCCCGGGAAAGCCGGGTAGTGGTAGAGTACGAGTATGCCGCACAAGATTTCGTGCGCAGCGTGACGGCTTTTGATGGTACCTGGGAGACCAAAAACCTGCGGGGCTATGCCCAGTGGTATTCCAGGCAGGACAGCAGGAGCCCCGGCCCCGGGCTCAGCCTTGGCCGGGAGGATGCCCTGGCGCTGCGCGCTGCCGGCGACGACCCGGAAAAATCGCTGATCTCGGGTATCCGGCAACAAGAGGCCTTTTCCCCCACCCGCGCCATGTACGCTTTGCGGGATACCATAAATGCCTGTGGCGTACGGGATTCTGTGCTCGTGTACAGCACAGATCCGAAGGAAGCACTGTTTACCTCCCGTTTCACCTATGTTGGGCAGGGAAAAGGCCATTATATCCTGGCAGATGCCCAGGGTGCCAACGAACGCGCCTACCGCTGGGTAGGGGCAGACCCTGTTGCTTGTATGCCCCGGGGGGATTATGCGCCCATTATGCGTATCGAACCCCCGCAACAGCAGCAGATGCTTGCCCTGGGACAGGTCTGGTCGCCTGATGCGCATACCTCACTACGCACGGAGCTCGCATTGTCCCGTCTCGACCTCAACAGGCTATCGGCTCTGGATGCTGGCGACGACCTCGGTTGGGCAATATTTGCTGATCTCAGCAAGCATTATATCCTGGGAACACGTACAGATGCATGGAAATTACGTACACGCGCCGCTGTTGAAGCACTGCATGCAAATTTCCGTCCGGTCAACCCCTACCGCAACCCGGAATTCCTTCGGGACTGGAGCCTTGCTGATTTCCAGGGCAACGGTACGACCCCGCCTGCAAATGAAATCCTCTCGGTCTTCGAAACCAGGCTGGAAGCGCCGGCATTGGGTGAGCTATCCTACAATTTCCAGTCCTTCCTCCGCAGCGGCATTTACCGGGGAGGGCTTCATCACCTATCCTGGGACCTCAGGCCGGGAAATTGGCAATTCCGGGGAGGAGTGCGCGTCAACCTGGCAGAACAGGAGCACTTATCCGTCAGATTCTGGCGACCGGTGCTGGAGTTCGGCAGGCGCTTCCCCAAAATCGGCAATTGGCGGCTCACGGGAATCCTGGAAGGGGAGTCCAACCGCAGGCAAGGGCAGGGGAATGATAGCCTCGACTTTTCCAGTTTTGCATTTTATCGTTATCAGCTCTCGCTGGAGAGCCCGTTGGAAAATAGCTGGCAATGGCAGGGCAGATACATGCAAAGAAAAGACTTACTGCCCATATTGGGCCAATGGGCCGGTGGGCCGGCCGCACAGGAACTGTCCTTCTCCGGTAAATGGCAAAAGAGCAATACGCGTCTATCGGGTACGCTCAACTACCGCAAGCTGGAAAGTGCCCTGCCGATTGCCCAGCCGACCGGCGAGGTGTTCCTGGGAAGAGTGGAAGGTGCCCTGCAACTCTTAAAGGGCGCGATACGTGGAAATACAATGGTTGAAACAGGGACGGGGCAGGAACCTAAAAGGGAGTTTACATTCATCAAAGTCGCACCGGGAGAAGGTGCATACATCTGGCTCGATTCGCTGTACAACAATGATGGGGTCATTCAGTTTTATGAAATGGAGACTGCCCCCTTTGCCGACCAGGCCGATTACATCCGCGTTTCTTCGGTCAGTAATATTTTTGTGCGCAGCAATTATGCTTCTATCAATCAAAGCCTGCAATTGGAGCCGGGAGTACTTGTCCGAGGAAAAGAAAGTATAGCCGCCCGGCAGCTCGGTAAATTTTCCGGCCAGCTTTCCTGGCGACTGCACTACAGGACTCAGGAGGGCGGGCAGCGGTCTTTTCGGTCTCCTTTTACCTGGAATATCACCGACAGCGCCCTGCTCGCGTTGAATGCCGGTATCCGGCAAACGGTCGTATTCAACCGTGCAGACCCCAAATGGGAAGCACAGTGGGCGCGTAACCGGACAGACAGTAAAATGCTCCAGACCACTGGCTTCGAGACCCGGCAGCTCGACGAGCAATCCATTCAAATCCGGTGGAACTGGTCCAGCCAGTGGGTTTTTCGTCCGGTATTTTCTTTTGGCCGGCGGGGCAGCAGATCCGAAAGCTTTGCCGTACGCGATTACAATATCTTATTTTACCGCAGCGAAGCGCAGGTTTCCTGGCTCCCGGATACCCGGCTACGCTTTCAGGGTAACCTACGCTTTCAATCTGATAAAAACACCCTGCCCCTGGCCCCAGACCGGGCCTTTACCCGGGACTTTGCCCTGGAAACGACGTTTAACCCTGCAACAAATACCTCCCTTCGGATCAAGGGTTCCCTGGTGCGTATCCGCTACGAGGGAACTTCGCGTAGCCCGGTGGGGTTTGCCATCCTCAATGGCTTGCAGGCTGGTGACAACATCCTTTGGGAATTCAGCTTCGACCGGCAGCTCGCACGCGGCTTACAGCTGCGGTTCTCCTACGATGGCAGAAAAACCGGTGGCAATCCTGTCGCCCATATTGGACGGGCACAGGTGACGGCTGTTTTTTAGCGTCCCAATTGTCTTTTCTTGATGTTGGGGAGAAACGGCTATCGCTACCAACAGCATAAAAGTTTATTTTGCACCACACCATTAAAAATATGATATTTGGACTTCCAAATAATTTGATTGAAGATGAAGCGATTATTAGCGGTAGCCGTATTATCCTGGGGAATAAGCATTGTACAGGCACAAACGGGATTCAGTTTCTGGAACGATGTGCCTGAGGAAAAGATTATTGCTCCCAGGAGTACAGCAAGAACCTTACAGACAGGGCGTTACCGCTTACTTGAATTTGATTTTGAGCGGGCCTGCACTTATCTCCGAAGAGCTCCCGGGGAGGGGCAGGGTGGCGGGCTGGTCTTTTACCTGCCGCTGCCCGGTGGGGAAATGGAGGCCTTTACCGTCGAGGCATCCCCCGTAATGTCGCCCGGCCTGGCAGAAAAATATCCGGAGATACGGACATTCCTTGCACGCGGGATCAGGCGCGCAGACTGGAGTGCGCGTATAGATTTCAACCCCGGCGGTTTCCGGGCAGCTATCCGGACCAGTGACGGACTGGTGTATATTGACCCGTTTTTCACTGCACAAAGTCGTTATTATGCCAGTTACTTCACCAAAGACCAGTACTGGCCGGAGGGTACAGAACCTCCACGCTGTGGCCTTAGCGATGAGGAAATCCGGCTGGCAAAGGACCTTTTAGCGCCAAAAGCTTCTCTTCCCGCCATTGGCAATACCTTGCGCGGCAGCGGTACCGAGACCGTCGAGTTGCGCACTTACCGGCTTGCCCTGGCCTGCACCGGGGAATATGCCCAGGCCAGAGGGGGCAATAAGAACGAAGTCATGGGCTATATGGTCGCCGCTATCAACCGCGTAAACCAGGTCCTGGAAGCTGAAACGGCTGTGCGTCTTCAGATTATCCCCCAAAATGATACGCTCATCTTCCTCGATGCTGCCACGGACCCCTATACCAGTGCGGATAATGCCCCGTCCCTGCTTTCCCAGAATACAGCAGTACTGAACCAATTTATCGGGGCCAATGCTTATGACATCGGACATGTATTCACCCTTGGCTGCGCCAACAACATTGGGGGGATTGCGCGGTATGCCTCTGCCTGCAGCAACCTGAAGGGTGCAGGGGTGACCTGTCATTTCACTTCCAATACATCGTTTATCGCCATTCAGATTATGGCCCACGAACTTGGGCATCAGTTCTCGTGCTCCCATAGCTGGAACCGATGCTCAGACTTCTCCGACCAGTACGATCTGGACGACGCGTTTGAGCCGGGCAGTGGGAGTACGATTATGTCGTATGCCGGTGGATGTGGTGGGCAGAACGTCCAGAGTGCATCGGATGATTACTACCATATTGGTTCACTCGAGGACTTTATCGGGTTCAGCCGGAAATTCCAGGGCAACTCCTGCGCGACGATCGTGCCAACGCCCAATCGCGCCCCGGTAATTACCCTGGGCTATCCTGCCAACTTCTCTATTCCGGTAAATACCCCTTTCGAGTTAAAAGCGAGTGCAGCAGATGCCGATAGGGATTCCCTCACTTACTGCTGGGAGCAATACGATACGGGGCCTTCTGTACCCCTTGGGGAAGCCCTGTTCAACTCCCCATTGTTCAGGTCGTTCCGGCCAACCTCTAGTCCCACCAGGACTTTTCCCCGGCTCGGCGCGATCATCAACGGGGAAAAGCCTACAACGGAGATTCTGCCGGCCTATTCCCGCAAGCTCACTTTCCGCTGTACTGTACGGGACAACTTCGCTGGTGCGGGGGGGGTCACCTGGGCACAGGTACAGTTCAATGCAACGGATAAGGCAGGGCCATTTGTTATAACTTCACCGAACACTACCGCTACAACGTGGGTCTCTGGCTCTTCCCAAACAATTACCTGGGAAGTGGCCAACACCCATCTCGACCCGGTAAATTGCCAATATGTGAATATCCGCCTTTCCATGGACGGCGGCTATACCTACCCCCATCTGCTCGCGGCAAATGCGCGCAATACTGGTTCGGCCCTTGTTACCGTACCCCCCGTTACCGGTACCGAGGCCCGCATAAAAGTTGAGGCCGCCGACAATATTTTTTTCGATATCAGCAACCAAAACTTCAGGATTGAGCCAGCTGCCCAGCCAACCTATTCGATGACCGTGCAACCCTATAATGTTCCATTGCACTGTCAACCCAAAGTACTTCAATATTCTATCGTTACCGCCGGGCTGCTCGGTTTCCAGGGCCCCGTGCAGTTGTCCCTGGCAGGGCAGCTTCCTGCTGGCAGCTCCCATAATTTCACGATGAACCCAGTAAACCCAGGGGATGTCGTCATGCTCAACATATCCCTTGCTAATGCACCCAGGGACAGTGTTGCCCTCATCGTCCGCGCCACAACGCCCAATGGGCCAACGATCGAGCGCAACATCGGTTTTTTCACTCTGGGCAATGACTTCAGCAATCTCGCGATGCAGCAGCCGGCAGACGGCGCGAGCGGTATCATCCTTTCAACCCCCTTCAAATGGAACGGATCGCCCAATGCGCGAAGTTATAATTTCGAGTTATCGGCCAGCCCCCAATTCGGGGACAGTTCCCTGGTGAAACAAACCGGCATCACCGCCACAAGCTTTCAACCTTCCAAATTGCTGGACAATAACAAGCTGTTTTTCTGGCGCATCCAGCCGGTGAACGAATGCGGTGCCGGGCCACTTCCCGACCCTTTCACCTTCCATACGGCCACTACCAGTTGCAATACCCTGCAAAGCAGCAATGTACCCCTCAACATCCCTGGTACGGGGACACCCACAATCGAATCCCGCATTACCGTTACCAGTCAGGGGCTCATTAGCGACGTCAACGTTCCCCTGATCAGGATCAACAAGGAGTTCGTCCGTAACCTTCAGGTCAGCCTGGTCAGCCCTAAAGGCACAGAGGCCACCTTGTATAACGGCCAGTGTGCGCTGACCGGACGCCTGTTCCTCGGATTTGACGATGAGGCCCCACAGGCAGTCAATGGTACAGGGGTATGCCCTCCCGATAAAGGGATTGTTTTCCGGCCCATTCAACCACTTTCCGCTTTCAAAGGGGAGAACACCGAAGGTGTCTGGACCCTCCGGGTACGTATGTTGAGAAACGAAAGCCTCAGCTCTGGATCTCTGGAGAGCTGGAGTCTCGAATTTTGCTCTACCCAAACAGCGACTAATCCCAATTTAGTGCGCAACGATACCCTTCGCGTACCCCCGGGAAAGGCAAACCCTGTGCGCAACCTGGAATTACTCGCCCAGGATAATGCCGCCACAGCCGAACAAATCCAGTTTACGGTAGTGAAAGTTCCGGCAAAAGGCACCCTTAGTGCGGATGGGCGGGCACTTGGCATTGGAAGCCGGTTTTCCCAGGCAGCGGTCAATACGCTCAAGGTGAAATATCAGCACAATGGGAATGCCCAGGACACCGACTTTTTCACCTTCGTCGTCGAAAACGGCAAAGGTGGTTTCCTGCCGGCGCGCCGGTTCAATATCGTCATTGACCCTGCTGCCGTAGTCGGGACGAGCACGCTATCGGCAACAGACCAGGGCCTGCGTATATTTCCTAACCCTACCCAGGGCGATTTCACCATTGAGTGGGATACCCCATTGCGGGAAATGGGGAAAGCTATCCTGTTCAACTTACAAGGCCAGCGGATTTTTGAAAAAAATATCCCGGCCGGAATGCAGTCGTTTTTCCTCCAGGCAGGTGCGTTACCCGACGGCCTTTACCTGCTTCGGGTAGATGGTGGCGGATGGTTTTCGGTACGCCGCCTGGTGCTGCAACGCTAAAACCTTTTCGTACTGAGGATTGGACAGATTTTTGTAATTTGGCGGCAAAATGGCACATTGCCTGAATGAAACTCAATATCGGCATTTTCTTTGGCGGCCCCTCCAGGCAGCGGGAGCAGTCGTTTCACAATGCGAGAAGTATTTTCACCAATCTCGACAGGCAGTTGTTTGAGCCTTTCCTGATTTTTGCCGACTGCCATAAACAGCTCTATTCGCCCAGGTGGGAACTCCTCTACCGGGAATCGTTGTGTGGGTTATTTCCTGACCCGGAAGCTACGCCCAGTACCGAAAATCCCTTCCCCGTTTACGAAGAAAGCCTTGGGCTGTTACCGGAAAGGCCACAGAATGGCTTGTGGGATGAATATTTCCGGCCCATTACTTTAGAGGCACTCCCCCGGCACATCAATCTTGCCATTATTGCCATATCCGCTCACCCTGAAGCAGAAGCGTGGGTGCGTGCCGCTCTTGAGTCGGTACACATCCCTTACGTTGGTACCGGGCCTGCTGCCAGCCGGTTCTTTGGGAATTTCCTATCTACACAAAGTTTTTGGGCAGATCATGGTTTTGATTCCCTGCCCTTTGAGACGATAAGCCATACGGCCTGGGCACAAGGCGAACCGGCCCATTTTCTGGAAACCGCCGTACGTTCCCTTGGCCTGCCCTTCCGGGTCTTTCCGGCCACGGATCCCTCTAACTATGCCTTAATTGATCGGATGGACGATCTGTCCAGTTTCCAGGAGGCTATGGATGCTGCTTTTTATCAGGAGCGCCTTCCGTTGCAACGCTGGCAGGAGATGGGTCTATCCGAACGCATCGAACATCTCAGGTTACTTACCGATTTGCATATCGGCCTGGGGTTTCCGATCCAGGTGCAAATCGGGGCGTTCCAATCGCTTGTCCGCCACCCAGAGGAGCTGCTGCATTTGCTGAATGAATATGGCGGCAACCCCGTCTTCGAGCAGGCGGAGTGCTTCCTCTCAAGCGCCCTTCCCCGGGGGGATATCGTCGTTTTGCGCGCACATCCTGCGGGCAAAACCTTTAGTACGATTATTTGCCCTTCCCGCCAGGGCCCCAGGGTATTTCCTCCGGTTGGCCGTCCGGAAAGATATGCCAGGAGCATCCAGCCCGCTGCCGAGGGTATCGAATGGTCTGAGGCCATATTCTCTGCAACTGAATCGGCTGCTATCCGGGACATCGCCGGGGCTGTCGTACAGCAAACAGGGATTACCCAGGCGCTTGGGATTACGGGTACGATTACCCAAACCGGGAAAATCTTTTTTGAACAAGTTAATACAGGCCTCTCTTTTTTACCGGATGATCCCTTATTTGTCGCTGCCGCCCAGGCAGGGCAATTGCCCGTTGACTGGTTAACCTGGATGATCTATCACAACCTGTACGACCGGGTTGTCGAACACCCTTCCGAGATCAGCTGGCGGGGATTACTGGACTACCTGGAGGAAATAATTGCCGCCAAAAATCCTGCACAGCCCATCGGCATTTTATTTTCTTGTGCCCCCGGGCGGCAATGCCTGACGGAAAGTGCAGCACAGATCGTACAATTCCTGGGCTCCGAGGGAAGTTTCCGGCCGATACCGCTCATGCTGGACGGTTCAGAAGGGGAGCTTTACGTCCGGGAGGTGCCGCCCATCCCCTTGAGGCGTGTAGGAGAAAGCCCGGCGATCCAAGCTGAACCGCCCTTTTCGTCTCCGACTGCCCTCCCCTTGTTTCCTTCCGGCCGTTTTTCCATTGATCTCCTCAGCGGAAAAATGACTGCTCTTTTTCTGGATACCCAGGCCGGATCCGCACAGGGCCAGCTACAAAAAACACTCAAAGCGAACCATATTGGGTTCAACGGGCCGGTGTCGGCTGTGGCAGCAGTAGCCACGCACCCTTTTCACAGCCTCGAAGCGCTCCGGCGCAATACCCAGCTAAGTATTTGCGAGCAGTTTCTGCTCACGCGGGGCAGCTTTATTGCCAATCCCGAAGCTGTCATGCAGCGGATTGAGAGCAGGTTCCTCTACCCGCTTTTGGGAATTCCCCACAACCAGGGAGGGATACCCCTGTTCCGGCGGGAAGAACTCGACGCTTTGATACGCCTGGCCTTCCGCCCGGAAGGTACAGAAGGTATGGCCTTTCGAAAAATACTCCGGCTAAAACCCCAACAAGAAATACCTGCCCGGCAGGAACTCCTTTTCCAGGAAATCGTCCGCCCGCGTGGTGCCATACATCTGCTGGCGCTCCATGTGCCCCTGGTCAGCAAGTACGATGAGGAAGGAAACCCTGTTTTCCAAATATTTAATCCTGAAGAGCGCCGCGGGACGCGTTTATTACCCGGGATGCACAATCAGGAAACCCGGCGCTTCGACCAGCTCTCCCCGGAAATAGCGCATAAAGTTGCGGAAGAAGTAAAAAAAGCCGCCGAAACCGCAGCCCGTGTATTAAACGTCCAGGGTGCCGCCGTAGTCAGCCTCTCGGTCCGGGTTTATGAAAATGTCCATATCGAAGCAATTATCGAACACCTGGAAATACTCCCGGAATGGAAGCTCAGCGGCCCACTTGTACGTGCGCTCCTGCGCCAGGGACAATTTCCCGGTAAAACCCTGGCAGCAATCATTCACGACACGATCGCCAAACCCCATCTGGAACAACTGGCTCTGGCCGCCCAGACCGAACATATTTCCCCGAATATACCCTCCACTATCACAGCGCCCTCAGTACCGGTCCCAAACCCGGTGCAGCAGAGCGAAAACCCAATCCATACTATGGAAAATACACCTCCCCCACTCCGATCCAGTATCCGGGAATTGCGCAACAGGCTTCCCGCCACCGGGGTCGTCGGCATCTTACAGGAATGGTTACTCAACTTATGGTATTTTGTCAGCTCGGCAATTTTCCTCAAAAATCTTGCTTTTGCCGCCCTTTTTATTTTCATCTTTATCAACGTCCTTTCGATAGGCCTCAAACTCTACACCCACCATGGGCAGGCGGTAGAGGTACCGGACTATCAGGGGATGACCACCCGCGAAGCCAAAAGGAAAGCCAGGTCGCGCAGTTTCACTACCCTGGTGAACGATTCGATCTATATCGTTGGCAAAGCCCCTGATATCATACTCGACCAGGTACCGAAACCCGGGTCCAGGATCAAAAAAAACCGCTATATTTATCTTACAGTAAGTTCCTCGACGCCCCCGCAGATACCGCTGCCCTCCCTGGTCGGCGGCAACGACGACTTTGAGCAATACCGGAAAAAACTCGAGCGGCTTGGTATTAATGCCAGGGTCAAAGACCGGGAGTTCAATGCCGAGCTGGAGGACAATACGATTCTCTATCTCGTTTTCAAGGGCAAGCGCATTGAACCCAACGAACTCAAGCGCGGGGTTAAGGTGCCCAAAGGTAGTACACTTGATATCGTTGTGAGTATCCGCAACACGGGTACCGTGGATATCCCGGATCTCGTGTGCATGACATACGAAGAGGCAATATTCCTGCTCCAGAGCAGCCAGCTTACCGTTGGTTCTGTTTTTGCGCCTGGCGAGCCGCTCCCCTGGCTTTATGTTTATAAACAGACGCCAGGATTCGACCCCGCACTAAAATTGAGCGTTGGAGAAGGGATAAGTCTTTATCTTAGTGAGGAAAAGCCCGAAAATTGCAGGGAATAGCCAGACTTTCAAGTAACCCATCACAACAAAATACAAAATTTATGGACATTGATGTTAAAGAACTCAAGTCAAAGATGGACCGCGGCGACGACTTCGTCCTGATTGACGTACGGGAACCCGGCGAGCACCAGGGGTTCAATATTGGCGGGCAGCTCGTCCCGCTGGGTGTTTTTTCTCAAACCATTCCCAAAATGGACGCACTGAAAGACGAAGAAATCATTGTCTATTGCCGGTCAGGTATGAGAAGTGCGACCGCCCAGCACCTGCTGCTTCAGGCGGGGTTCAAAAACGTGCGCAACCTTATCGGAGGGGTGTTGGCCTGGCAGGAGGCTTTCGGCAGTGAAGTATAATTTTTTGAAGGGGGGCTCGTAAGTAGCGGTTGTGTAAAAAGTATTTTGCAGCCTACAGCGGCAAAAGTATATTTTTCGGTGCCGCG
>JBEIGB010000094.1:0-13875 GCA_040382095.1 Lewinellaceae bacterium | reverse complement strand
CGTGACTCGCGTTCCTTTTTGTTTTCTTCTCTTCCGACCCCTAACCCTCTCGTTTGTTGGGTCTTTTTTCTTCTACCTATTCGTCCCCCCCCTCCACCCCCCCCCCCGCCACCCTGAAAAAATCCAGAGGCTGTCGCATGAGTCCTGAGGTTGTGTAAAAAGTATTCCGCCGCCTTCGGCCGCGAAAGGACCAAAGGACAAAGGACGACCTCCGGTCTTTTTACACAACCCCATATTTACTGCAGATTGGGCATTGACTGGGATTGTGGCCGCGTGCCGGGCAGTATTTCCGCCCAAAAAAGATAATCTGGAGATGGAGCTTGTTCCAGGCTGTTTTGGGAAACAAGCGCTTCAGGTCGTTTTCTGTCTGCACGACATTTTTTCCATTGCTCAGGCCCCAGCGATATGCGAGGCGGTGGATGTGGGTATCTACCGGAAAAGCCGGCACCCCATAGGCCTGGCTCATGACCACAGACGCTGTTTTATGCCCTACTCCGGGCAGTGCTTCCAATGCCTCGAAATCTGCGGGGACTTGCCCGTCATATTTTTCCAGCAGGATAATCGAGAGGTCGCGGATCGCTTTTGCTTTTTTGGGTGCCAGCCCGCAGGGCCTTACGATATTTTCGATTTCGGATACCTCCAGCTTTGCCATCTCCTGCGGGCTTGCGGCACGCGCAAAAAGGTGGGGCGTCACCTGGTTGACCCGCTCGTCGGTACACTGTGCCGAAAGCAATACTGCGACCAGCAAGGTATAGGGGTCTTCGTGGCGGAGTGGAATGGGGGTTTCCGGGAAGAGGTTTTCCAGGATTTCTGCGATTTCGGCTGCCTTCTTTTTTACACTGATCTGTTTAGGCATATTCAAAAGTACCATGTTGCGTATCCACAATCACCCGGTTTTCGCCGGATGCCTCTACCCTGCCGATGACCGTTGCCGATATGCCCAGCGATCCTGCCAGGGCGATGACTTCGTCTGCTATTTCGGGGCGCACAAAGACTTCCAGGCGATGCCCCATATTGAACACCTGATACATTTCCCTCCAGGACGCCCCTGATTCTTCCTGGATCAACTGAAAAAGCGGGGGTATGGGGAAGAGGCCATCTTTTATCGCTGTCTGGCCCCGGAGGAACTTGAGCACCTTCGTCTGTGCCCCTCCGGTGCAATGGATCAACCCATGGATGTGCTGCCGGTGGGTTCCGATCAGTGCACGCAGGAAAGGCAGATAAGTGCGCGTGGGAGAAAGGAGGAGTTTTCCTACCTGTACATCGCCGCCGGAAGTCTGAAGCAGATCGCCGAGCTTTTTAGAACCACTGTACACCAGGTCTTTTGGTGAAAGCGGGTCGAACGTCTCCGGATAGCGCAATGCGTAGTCTGATGCCAAAACATCATGCCGGGCCGAGGTCAGGCCATTGCTGCCTATGCCGCTGTTGTAAGCCTTTTCGTAAACTGCCTGGCCGAAGGAAGCCAGCCCAACGATCAGATCGCCGTTTTCGATTTTATTTTCGATAACATCTGCGCGGCGGATACGTGCGAAAGCGGTGAAGCCCACATCCAGGGTACGGACGATATCGCCGACATCTGCCGTTTCCCCACCGCTGAGGATGATATCCACCCCCCATTTCTGCATTTCCCCGATAAACTCCGTTGTGCCCTGGATCAGCGCGGCAACTACATCACCGGGGATCAGGTTTTTATTCCTGCCGATTGTCGAAGAAAGGATGATCCCGCCCGTACAACCCACACAGCCCATATCGTCGAGGTTCATCACGATTGCGTCCTGGACGATACCTTTCCATACCTCCATATCCCCCGTCTCCTTCCAATACAGGTAAGCAAGACTGGTCTTTGAGCCGGCGGTATCGGCGTGCATGAGGTTACAAAAGAGGGGATCTCCCCCTGCCACATCGGGGATTATTTTACAGAACGCATTGGGGTACAAACCCTTATCGAGATGTTGGATTGCCGCGTGTACTTCTTCTTTACCTGCCGACACGCCCCGGCGGCTGTAACGGTCTATTTCGGCCATGTCGTTCTTTTATGCAAAGCTATGCATAGAATTTAACATTTTTAATTAGGCGGGGTTTAATAGGAATTTTATATTTGCAAACTGCCCCGTAAAAAGGTCCCATGGATTACACTATGAAGAAAACAGATTTACTTTAGTTTTATCAGCCCCCCAGCCAATGGATTTCCCATTTATGGTACGAATCTGTTGTTCACTGATAAAGCGCCAACAAATTTATCGCAGTGTCAAATCCATCGTCGCTACTCACACCATTTAAAGGGGCCTCCAGGCGTCTGATTTCCGGGATACTCGCCTTTTCCCTGCTCGCTCTTTTTGCAATGGCTGTTTTCCCGGAGAATTCTAAGAATACCAAAGCCAACCTTCGTGGCAGCCAGCAGGTTATTTCTGCTTTTCCAATTGTTGTGCCTACGGTCAAATTTGGCTTTGCCCTCGACACTTTCGCTGTTGAGGAGGGGGAGGTCGCACCGGGTCAAATCCTGGGTGAAATGCTTGCCCGGCATGAGGTCGGCCCCAACCTGATCACAAAAATGCTGGAGGACGCAAAAGGCACCTTCAGGGTACAGGATTTCAAGACGGGCAAGCCCTATTTATTCCTCACCCGTTCGCCCGATGCCGGCCTGGATTACTTCATCTATGAGCCAAGTGTTTACGAATACTTTATCTTCCATTTCAAGGGGGAGCCGCGGATCGAGAAAGTTGTGCGCCCCGTGGAGGTCAGGCAACAGTTTGTAGAAGGGACCATTTCCTCTTCGCTCTGGCAGGCCCTTGAGGACGGCGGCGCAAGCCCGACGCTGATCGCAAAAATGGAAGATGCCCTGCAATGGTCTATTGACTTCCACCATCTTCAGAAAGGGGATCATTTTCATGCCCTGTACGACCAGCAGTACGTCGAGGGGCAGGCAGTTGACCCGGGACGGGTACATGCTGCGCTATACCAAACCGGCGAAAAATCCTACCATGCCATTTACTACGAGCACAACGGGGAAAAAGGATATTACGACCTGGAGGGACGGCCTGTCAACAAAGGCTTCCTGAAAGCACCGGTGAAGTTTTCCAGGATATCGTCGCATTATAACCTGCGCCGTTTTCACCCTGTCCTGAAGCACGTACGCCCACATCTCGGAACGGACTACGCCGCGCCTTATGGCACAGAAATCTATGCCGTTGGCAACGGGGAAGTCATTGAGGCTTCCTATAGCCGGGGTAACGGCAACTATGTGAAGATCCGCCATAATAAGCAGATTACCACCCAATACCTGCACATGCGCGGGTTTGCCCGGGGCATCCGCAGGGGCAGCAGGGTAAGCCAGGGACAGGTAATCGGCTATGTTGGCGCCACTGGCCTGGCAACAGGCCCGCATGTGTGCTTCCGTTTCTGGATGAACGGCAAACAAGTCAACCACCTGAAGCTCAACTTTCCTCCTCCCGAACCGCTCCCTAAAGCTGTGTTGGATGAGTTCTTCCCATACCGGGATTCGCTCGTGGCCCAACTCACGAATTCTATGCAGACGAAAGCTGGTTCGCCGTGACGCGCGGATCAGTTCCAGCTCAAATGCTCGGGTAATTGTGCGAGTACCCCGTAAGTATCGCCTTTATCGGACATGATTTGTTGCCAGAGGTCCTCCGGGGCAGAGCGGAAGAGGTAATTGGCGTCCATCCCGGCAGCTATCCAGGAGCCTACGCGTATTTCTTCTTCCAGTTGCCCATCCCCCCAACCGGAATAGCCTATGAAAAAACGGATGTTGTCGGGAAGGATAAGCCGCGAAGCGATCAGAAATTTGAGTTTCTTATAATCCCCTCCCCAGAATACCCCGTCTGAGACTTTCACACAGCCGTCCAGCAGCGGGCCTACATTGTGTACATAGTGGACGGTATTGGTTTGTACCGGCCCACCCCAAAAAACCCTCGACGGGCATTCCGGGAAATCCTCCAGCAGCTCATCAATGGACATCTCCATCGGCCGGTTCATTATAAACCCTACGCTGCCGCCCTTTGCATGTTCGGTCAACAATACCGCCGTTCGCTTGAAATTGGGATCCATCATAAACGGTTCAGCGAGCAATACCGTACCTTGCATTAACACATTATCTTCCATATCAAGCCAATACACATTATGAAAACCATTTTCAAAGTGCGGAAGTCGGCAGCTTCCGGTCAATTCGTTTGAAGAACCCTTGCAACACCTTTCCTGTTCCCCCGACCTCGACAATTTCTTGTACGCCATCCTGCAGCATATTGCGCATAGTTTGCGTCCAGCGGACCGGGGACGTGAGCTGTCGGATCAGGTTGCCCCGGATTACGTCCGGGTCGGTCTGTGGGAGTGCATTGACATTTTGATAAACCGGGCAAACCGGCGCCACGATTGCTGTATTTGCAATAGCAGCAGCAAGGTCTTCTTCTGCAGGCTTCATCAGCGGAGAGTGAAATGCACCACCTACCGGTAGCAAAACGACTTTGGTTGCTCCGGCCGCTTCGAGTTCCTTCACTGCAATTTCGACCCCTTCGACCGAACCGGAGATCACCAGTTGGCCCGGGCAGTTGTAATTTGCCGGTACCACCACAGCATCAATCCCGGCACAAATCGCTTCGATGACCTCATCTTCCAGCCCGAGTACCGCTGCCATCGTGCCTGGCACCTGTTCGCATGCGGCCTGCATGGAAAAAGCCCTCTTCGCTACCAGGGCGAGGCCATCGGCATAACTCATCGCCCCGGCAGCTACCAGTGCGGAAAATTCCCCCAGGGAGTGTCCCGCCACTGCATCCGGGCGAAATGCGTCTCCGGCCATCTTGGCTTTAACTACAGAATGCACAAATACCGCTGGCTGCGTCACTTTTGTCTGTTTCAAATCCTCCGCATTCCCCCTGAACATCACCTCGGTGAGTGCAAAGCCCAGTATTTCATCTGCTTGTAAAAATAAATCCCTTGCAAAAGCCGAGGACTCGAACATATCGAGCCCCATCCCTTCGAACTGTGCCGCCTGGCCTGGAAAAACAAAAGCTTTCATTGGATACATTTTATTTGGGCAAAGGTACAAAATTTTGTGTCCGGCGCGATAATGACGCTTTTATCTACGATTCCGATATATTTGTAGGAAATATTTTTATCTCTGCGGAGAAATTATGAAGATTCGTCATTGCAGGTGTTATAATTCAAAATCAATCAGCGAATCGCATCCTGGTTTGATTTGCGGCAGGCCACCTGAAAAGTGTCTCAGGTAAATTTACCGGAGCGGCAGCGTGTTGAAAGCAGCATAAGAGGCTCCACCGTAAAGACGCCACCTGACGCCGAAAGAAAATCCCCCGCACAGCGGGCCAAAAATCAACGCAAATGAATTCCATTCCATCCAACAGTATCGGCCAATTGAGGAGGGCATACGACCTTATGACCTCTCCCATGCTCCGGCACGCTACTTTCTGGCTGGTGGTATTCATGATCCTCATGCTACTGGAAGGTACCCGCTACGGCGTGCTGTTTGCGCTCACCAACGAATTCATCAATACCTTTTTTTATGTCGCCATTATTTACTTCAATATATACTACCTCATCCCCAGCTATCTGAATAAAAAACAGTTTTTGACCTACCTCATCCTGCTAATCCTTGCATCCGGCGTTATCACCCCGATCAAAATTCTGGCATTTTACCTAAAGTTCAGCGGGAAGCCGGAATTACAGTTAGGGCTCTTAGAAAATCAATTTGGGTATTTTCTAACCATTTTTTTAGCCGCCTCGCTTGGCACGGTTGTGAAAATCAGCAACGACTGGGTACAGCAGCTCAAGGAGCGGCAAGATCTGGAGCGCCAGACCATGCAGTCCGAGCTTAGGTTCCTGCGTTCGCAAATCAACCCCCACTTTTTGTTCAACACCCTCAACAGCCTTTATGCCCTGACCCTTAAAAAATCTGACCTGGCCCCCGAAATTGTCCTGAAGCTTTCGGAAATGATGCGTTATATGCTTTACGAATGCAACGAGAAACGCGTATTGCTGAGTAAAGAGATCAGCTATCTTCAAAACTATATAGACCTGGAGCGGCTGCGGCAGGGCAATCAGGTCAAAATAGACTTTGGGGTAAGCGGTAACATCGGCGAGCAAACCATCGCACCGCTGCTATTCATCCCTTTTCTCGAAAATAGCTTTAAGCACGGCATCATGAACAACCTGGAGAAAGACTCTTTCGTCCATATCCGGATTGCCGTTAATGGCAGGCAGCTGCATTTTTTCATCGAAAACAGCAAACCCCGGCAACGGCCCATCCGGGACCCCAACCGCGTAAGTGGCGGTATTGGCCTCGCCAATATCCACCGGCGGCTCAATCTCCTCTACCCCAAACACTACGATTTACGGATCAACGATACACCCAATACCTACGCCGTCGTCCTGGATCTCGAATTAGACTGACGGCCTAAAATCATCTGATTTATGATAAAAGTAATCATCGTGGACGACGAGCCCCTGGCACAGGACGTGCTGGAGACCTACATCGAAAAAATCCCCGAGCTGCACCTGGTACGCAAGTGCAACAACGCGCTGGAGGCAAATGAAGTCCTCAAACGGGAACACATTGACCTGATGTTCCTGGATATCCAGATGCCACAGCTCACCGGAATTGACTTTGTCAAGACCCTTTCCAGGCCACCACTCGTGATCTTCACCACCGCTTATTCCAACTATGCCGTCGAAGGTTTCGAATTAAACGCCCTGGACTACCTGCTAAAGCCGATTTCCCTGGAGCGGTTCATGAAATCGGTCAATAAAGCCCAGGAGCAACTGGACCTGCAACAGAAAGAACGCCCCGAGGAACATTCAGCCGATAGCTATATCTTTGTAAAAGCCGATAAAAAGCTCATAAAAGTTAATTTCGACGAGATCGTTTATATCGAAGGGCTCAAAGATTATGTCATCATCCGACTTGAAAACCAGCGCGTAATTACCCTGCAGACCATGAAAAGCCTCGAGGATAAGCTCCCACTAAACCGGTTCAAGCGTATCCACCGCTCGTATATTGTCAATATTGACAGGATCGAAGCCATCGTCGGCAATATGATCGAAGTCATGGAGAAAAACCAGCCCAAGCACCTGCCCATCGGCAAAAATTACCGGGATGAATTGCTCGATATGATCAATAAGAATAAGCTGTAGGCATAAGTTGGGGGACAGAGTGTTTTGTATTTATAGTACAGGAAGTGCAAACCGTTTTTCCCGATATTGTACATCCTATCCCGGGACCCGACACCTTACTGTCCATAGCGAAACATGATATGATCCCCACTATGGTCAAAGCAATCCAGGAACTCTCTCAAAAAGTTGAAACCCTGGAAACCCAAAATGCCGCCTTGCAGGAACAGGTTCATGCCATCCATGCCTTAGAAAAAGAAATCGTTTCGTTAAAGGCAAAAAAAATGCCTCGAAGGAGAAAACATCAATGACCTTAATCTGATGGAAAGATTCGGCTGCTCTCTGCTCCCCTTGTCAATTCTAAAAGTGGCTCAACATTCCTGTTTTTTGAGGAAAAAGCGTTGAATTAGAGCAGTATATCTCATCTTCCGCACCCCCCTCATCAAAAATCAGGAATAATAGTTTTGGTAGGAGAGCAGGGTGAGCACGTCGCGGTGAACAGGCTTCAGATTCATCACAACTCTTTGTCCGTCAGGTAGATTCAGGACGTGGATATCTACGAATAACTGGAACACCCACCATGCCGTAGGGTTTGAGGTAGGCTTCCCCTTCTGGTCCGGGACGGTCGTCCCCGTTTTTTGCAGCGATTGGCGGATGCGGTACTCCAGGATGCTGTACACCGCCAGGCAGGTGGTCATCACGAACATCAGTGCCTCTACGCGCTCGGGCTTCTGGACGTAGAACGACGAGGCCACTATACTGGGGTCTTTGATGAAACGGAACCCTTTTTCCACCTGGTTCTGCTCCTTATAGGCCGACAGCAAGGCTGCACACTCGTTCTTTGTATCCGCGTGCTTGTTGGTCGCCAATATGAACATGCTTTTTCGGAACACCTCATTATCAAAAGCTTGCGTGTCCTGTAGCAGATCTGCCTCGATGGTATAGGACGTCTTCCCCTGATCGGATGCCGACGGACGGCCCGACCGCTCGTACTCCGTATGCGCAACTAATTTTATGTTGGACAACTTATGCCATTTCCATTTCTTGCCGCACTTTTCGGCTGCGGCATTCGCATCCTCCTGGCAGTGAAACCGTTCGCGGACCAGTTTGGCCAGTTCCTTTTCTGTCGTGGCCCCTTCTTTAGCCACCTGCCGCTGAAGGGACTCCGTCTCCCGTTGGGCGGCACTTTCGGAGCGGTACACCACCCAGTTCTGCGCGATGTCCGCGTATTCGTAGCTGTAGCAGGCGTAGCTGTACCCTTCCTGGCCCAGGGGTCTGAGGTTCTGGGGGCGGATCTCGTCCAGTATGGTACGCACCGCCTCCAGTGTGCCCGGCACCCGGCTTATCCAGTTCAACTTACAGTCTTTCAAGACCTTGAGGGTCTCAGCGCTGTACAGTTTGCTGTCTGCCACGATAGTGTCCAGCCCGTCCTCGGCACTCAGCTGGCTGCCAAAATCCTGGATGACCTTGCGAAACGTCTCGCTGTCGTTACTGTTGCCGTCCAGCGCCTGCATGTGCACCGGGATGCCGCTCAAGTGGTCGCAAATCAACTGCAACGTGGCCTGTGCCAGGTCAGGACGTTGATCTTTGCTGTACCCCTGCGTGATGTGCAGCTCCTTGGGGTCTTCCTCGGCGCTGTACGACCAGGTACACCTTGCCTGTCCAAGAAGGAGTATAGACCTTTGTGAAAAAGCAAGGTAACACTAAGTTCCGTCAAACGGCGAAAAAGATATCAAAAAGCTGGGTAAGTCGCCCCCGTAGCAATATATTTGGGGGGTATGAAGGAAATGGTCCCCAAAACGGAGCTCCTACCCGGGAACGGGAAACCAAGTCCAGGCCCCCCCCCTTCTAGTACATGTCGGCACTACGTGATTTTTTTTCTTATGCAAGGTGTACTTGGCCGTACAGATACTTTTGAAAACCATAAAGATTAAATAAAATGGAAAACTTTGTAATCATAGCACAACTGGCAATAGCCGTATCGGTTGCTTATGTCTGGATTTTCAGATTCGCTAATGTCGCTAAAGAATTTAAACAATTCGGATTAACGGATTTAATCCGAAGCTTCGTAAGCGCAACTAAAATCTCGCTGGCCACCTTGCTCGTGGTCAGTATTTGGCATCCCTCCCTGGTACTTATCCCCTCTGTTTTGATGGGCCTGTACATGGCGGCTGCCCAGTACTTTCACTTCAAAGTCAGGAATCCCTTCATCAAACACCTACCCTCCCTCATCCTTCTGATTTTGTGCGCTTTTTTAGTCGCAATCTCCATATAATCAGGCTATTGCTTCATATCCGTTCGGCCCCTGAGAGACGAGGTGTACCTGGCCGAACGGATATGATTTAATAAGCCTGTAAGGGTAACGTCAATTTTTTACCCTGCCCACTTTTTGATATATAGTGCCGAAAAGTGGATTTAATTTCAGGATTTACAGCTTATCCAAGCCTGTTTCTTATCCAGTGAAGGGGGAGTAGCTCAGCTTTCAGAAGTCTTCCAGTTCATAGTTGGTACTACGTCCGCCTGGTTGTTCCTGTCTCAATATTCTCTTGTCCATTAAGTCCTTAATATCACGCAATGCCGTGTCGGGTGAACATTTGGCAATCTTTGCCCACTTAGATGATTTCAATTTTCCGTCAAAACCATCGAAAAGTTTGTTTAAAACCAATCTCTGTCGTTCGTTAACTTCCGTGTTCTCGTGAATTTTCCAAAACTCAGTTTTACGTAAAATTTTTTGCAGAGTAGTCTCTGTTGCCAATAATGCGTTTTCAAGGCAGTGCAAAAACCAATCCAACCAATCGGTAATGTCGCCACTGCTGTGTTGCACCTTTTGTAAAATCTCGTAATACTGTTTTCGTTCAATCAAAATTTGGCTTGACATACTGTAATAGCGTTCCCTTGTTCCATCTGCTCGGGCAAGCATCAAATCTGAAATCGCTCTTGCGATTCTCCCGTTACCATCGTCAAATGGATGTATAATGATGAACCAGAAGTGCGCAATAGCGGATTTTAGAACAGGGTCAATAGGAGAGTGGTCATTGAACCATTTTAGAAATTTGTCCATTTCACCTTTCACTTTATTGGCAGGAACAGCTTCGTAATGAACGCTTTCTTTTCCCATTGCACCTGAAACGATTTGCATCTCACCCGTTCGGTAACGTCCTACTTCTATTTTGTGCATTCCGCTGTGTCCGGTCGGAAAAAGTGCAGAATGCCAGCCAAACAGCCGTTCATTGGTCAATGGGTTCGGATAGTTTTGAGTGGCGTCAAGCATCATTTCAACAACACCTTCCACGTTTCTGTTAGCAGGCACAAGCCCGGCTGTGTGAATGCCAAGCCTCCTGGCGATGGATGACCGGACTTGCTCATAGTCGAGTTTTTCACCTTCTATCTCGGAGGATTTGATAACGTCAAGGGTAAGGGTTGTAAGCATGGCTTCTTCTTTCGTTGCAAAACCAAGCGTATTCATCTGCCCTATAATCTTACCTTGCAGGTGACGAACAGCTCCGAACAGGGCGTTGATGTCGGTATCCCGCCAAGTAAAATTTGTCCAGTTGCTGTATTCGTATATGTATTTTGCCACTGTCGAAAGGGTTTTTTGCGGCAAATATATGGATTATTCTCCGCAAAAATGCGGTGAATGATGAAGTTTTTCTCCGCAACGTAAACCTGAATACAATAGACTTGTTAATGTGGTGCTCCCCAATCCCTGGACAAAAATTCTGAATAGTCTCTAAGGATTTAGGATTGAGTGTTTTGCCTTAAATCGCATACTTGTACACTCCCCTTAGACCGCAACCGGATAAAAGTAGAGATTCTGGTTGAGAATTTCAACTTGATCTGGGGTTTTATACTTCAAGTTTTCATGAGGCCTCAGGGTATTGTATGTGACCGACTGCATATTCCGGACCAAAGTGAGCCAGTGGTTCCGGAATCTACTTTGGCCAATATCGCCAGCCGTTCCGTTTCGCTAAACTTGCTCTTTTTCATAACCACTCTTTTGATGTTCAAAAATAATCTTTTTTATTTATGAGTGGTTGCTGGGAAGGGGAAGTGTACACACCACCTGATCCGGGCTGTTGCCCGGGTAGCTCTCGTCTATCAGGCCGGCGAGGTCTATCTCGCGCATTATCCCCGCGATGAGACCTAGGTGATCCAGTGTCTTGCTTGTATAGGTCGTTGTTTCCATGACCCAAGTTTAGTGCTTTCTGCTTAATTCTCAAATTTGGTATAGGGGGGTGCGGAAGATGAGGTATATGATACTTGGGGCCGCGGATATCCTACCCGGTTTTCGTAATGGTCGGGTCCAACCTTACTGCCAGAACCTACCCACCAAGCAGCCAGGAAATCCCAAACTTAAAGAAAAAAGGCATTCCCGGGGTAAAATGCAGTTCCGATACCGGCAAAAGTTCATTTTGAAGACGGGATTCGGTATCAAACTGCGCTTCATTCCAATCAGCATCCAGGAGGTTTTCGATCCGCAGGTTGAATGCCCATCGTGGAAGCAGGTAGCTAACGCCTCCATCCAGGATAAAATAACCCAGGGCGGTTACTGTACCTTCCGGATTCGCAGGGCGTTGCTGGACATAGCGGTAGCGCAGGTTGGCATTCCACCCCTTTGTCCGGTTAAACGTAAAACCACCAGATGAGGTTAGCCGGGGGGCGAGAGGAATAGCATTGGCCCCTTCCGGATCATCCAGGCTACGTCCGTTGGCGTAATTGAAGTCCACATCGGCAAACAGCCCATCGGTGATTTGGTAGCGTGCGGAGAAGTCTATACCCAGGCGGCGGGTACGTCCACTTGGCTCTATCACGGCTTCATCACCAACATAAACAAATTCCTGCTCGAGTTGCAAAAACCAGGCTGCGACATGCATCAAAACCCGGTTTGCGGGTTTAATATTAGCCCCTAAATCAATCCCATAAGCAGCAGGCAGGATTTCCCTACCTGCCTGGGCTACCACTACCCTGGCATCGTTGGAGTGAAATCCAATACCTGATTTCAGGAACCACTGCCAGTTGGGGCGCCAATCGTAGGCCAGGTTCAACTTTGGTCCTAAAAATGTGCGTTGAGCGGCCTGTGTGCGATAGGTCAATTGCAGCTGATCGTTGTATTCGGCACGCAGATAGTCAAGTCGCAGTCCGGCATCCAGGGTCCAGCGTTGGCTAAAGCGGATAGTTTCCCCGATAAAAGCAAAAGCATTTACTTCGTTTACTTCCCCCAGGGAGAGACGGGCCAGCGTTTCGGTACGGTTGCGGGTACGGGAAAGTTCATTCCCGCGCACCTGGTCATAGCGCAGGCCCCACCCTGCAGAACCCGTCAAATTAAAAGGCCCTAAAACCGAATTCCTTTCATAACGCCCCTGATAGCCGAGGATACTGCGGTCCTCTTTTTGCCGTATTTGGTCCCCGTTGACCGGATCGTTGAGGAAGAAGGTAAAGTTGGAATAAAGCTCAAAATCGTAAGCTGTCCAGTACACCTTTTGACTGAGGAAGGCATCCCCGGGCATTGGCCGGACCAATTCTACCCACACATTGGTACGGCTGGTATTTCCGCCCTCTGTGCTGTCAATAGCGCCAAACCGGGAGATGCGTCCTTCGTCTACTGCCCTTTGAGGAATCTGTCCCGAGGCATCCCATTTGCTGTGGAAAGTTGACAGGCCCAACCGAAGCAGTTCACCACCTGGCATCCGATAGGTATATTTTCCGGATAGGTTGAGCCGGTTGAAATGCTGTGGGCTTTGAAAGGGGCCGTCACTGAGCATAAACTCGGAGGCCAGGTAGGCAAACTGGCCCTTTTCGCGGGCTTTTTCACCCAATAACCCGTTCATTGCCAGTATGCGCCGGGTATTAAATCGCCCGGTTTCTACTTTCACCATTTCTTGTTCCAGCAAATCCGGTGTCGTGAATTCCACAAACCCCGCTGTGGTGAAATTCCCCCGGTCGGCATAGTATGGCCCCTTGCCAAACTCTACCCGTTGGATAAGCTCAGGGATAAGAAAATGCAAATCGGCATATCCCTGACCATGGGCATGCGAGACCATATTCACGGGTAAGCCATCCACCTGGATGGAGATATCGGTCCCGTGGTCAATATCAAAACCGCGAAGAAAAATCTGCTCTGCCTTACCTCCACCTGCATGTTGGGCAATAACCAGACCCGGCACACTGCGCAGCACCTCCTGGGAGGAGTTGACCCCGCGCAGCCGCGTATCCAGGCGCACGAGGGAAGTCAGAGGGTCTGGAAGTTCGCTTACTGTAACCCGGTCTAGCTGAAAGCTGGTGGGCTGAAGTTCAATCAGCACAAATCGTTTTGTAGGATCAAGCACGACCCTTTGAGTCTCATACCCCAAATAAGAAACAATAAGGGCCTGAAGGATCGTATCAGCAGTAAGCGAAAAGAATCCCAACACATTAGTTTCTGTGCCATAAGGAAAGGATTCTGCAAGGATTGTTGCCATTTCAAGAGGCTCCTGGGTACGCGCATCTACCACTTTTCCGGAATACGTTTCGTGTGCCAAAACCGGAAGAGAGAGGAAAAATACAACGACATAGGCAAGGATTACTCTCATGTTAAAATGTTAAATAGCATGTGGTTTTTAAAAGAAGCGTAAAGTTAATTATTTCCGTTACGCCTACCTACGGCACACCACCACGCCCATATTGCTGCAAGCAGGCATTGGAAAAACAATAAAATAGCCCCCGTACCAAGATTCGAGACTTTGCCTGGTGCCACCCTTT
>JBEIGB010000093.1:0-13890 GCA_040382095.1 Lewinellaceae bacterium | reverse complement strand
TCCTGGCCGCCGCTGTGCCCCCCACTCTCTCTCACCCAAATCTCTTTCGTTGTCCTGTCGTTTTAGAACCGTCTTTTGCTACTAACAACTCCCCAACCCACGGCTCTGAAAAAATATTATTTGGCGGCGTAAGCTGCCAAAGGACATGCCGGAGGCTTTTTACACAACCCCAGGAAATTTTATTCTGCCGCCGAAGGCGACAGGATGCTTATGGGACAGCCCCTCCAAAAAAATTAAACCTCATGAATCCACTGCAGGAAAAGCAGTATTTCATCAGGATAGGTGCTTTTGTAAAAAGCGGACACCATTGTTGAACATGATATCCCGCACACGGGCCGGAAGGCTTCCTTCCTTATAGTCCAGACCCGGCTTCCTGCGCTTCGCCTCCCGAATCATTTCCTGAAGGGTAAAAGCCATGTTTTCCTCGAGTTGGGGGAGCTCTGCGTGTGATATACAACCATTGACGGGGTCAATGAGCCCATCAAAATCTGAGCCGATGCAAATCTGCTTCCATGCCCCGGGCCCGCCAATTTCGACGATGTGCAGGATATGATTACACAGATGGCGGAGGTGGTGCATGGCTTTATCCCTCTCGAATGGTTCAGATTCATAGCCAGGCGCTTCGTATAGCGCTTCCGAGGACGTGCTCCTTAGCCCAAGGCTACGGGGGACAGGTTCGCCGAACATCGTACTGTACGCTTCCGGAGAAAAAAATTCACCGTCCACTCTTTTCGCCCCAAGAATGCGCTTGTCCAGGTTGATTCCGATCAAACCTCCGGAAGCCAGAATAATCGGGATTTCTTCATTATATAAGTTGATAGACCACGGATTGAACTCCGTCTTCGGCCGGAAAGGGCCTCCGATACCCCTCGGTTTAATGTACTTGACTTCGATCGTGCCCGACTCGACAAAACGCTTTTCCACATAGCCCCTGATCACCTCCGGGGCCCAGGAAATCCCGGTACATCCCATGTGACTGGCAACAATCGGGATATCCCCGTAGCCTTTTTCCTGCCGATAAGCATAAAATTGTCTCCTGGATTCCAGGCTCATGTGTTTGATATCTATGAAAAGTTGATACCCACCGATACGCTTGTCATACGCAATATCAATCATGCGATAGCCAAGCTCGGAAATCCCGTTTCCGGAAGGTCTGAACTGCTCGTGCCCACGGACCAGCTTGATGCCGTAAGCATGGGAACAGGTCGGAAACCTCGACAGATGGGTCAGGTTGAGATAAAAAAAACGTTCCGGCCCTTCCTTTAACTGGCGGAGGTTATCTTCCAACCGTGTGTTGAAAAGGTCGAGACAATGCGTACCTTCGATCGCGAGCACTAAGTTGATCTTCTGCGGATCATATTCCGACATCCTGCGGATAATCTTCATCGCCTTCCCACTACCGACAGAACCCTGGGTAGAGGCCCTGAGATGGGCAACTTCTGCCTGTAGCCGCAATAAATTATCCGTATCCTGAGGTAAACGGAGCATATCCCTGTCCAGCGGCGTAATCGCCGGCGCAACGTGTTCAATCAAAAAACTGGCCGTAAACGCCCGCTCCAGCACATACATCACGGCTACCCCTAAACGCACACCACCATCCCAGGACTGCTCCAGGCTCGACTGGGAACGGAGGATCATAGCCCCCTGCTCGTACGTTTCCCAACAGCTACCCCTCGATGCCTCATCGTCATCAGACAAAAAACTTTTTAGCGAAGGATGGAAATGAAAATCGAAATAGCTGCTCATATTTTTTTTATCTTTTGATTTAAAAAGGCTTCCCATTAGCCTTGTTGCGACAGGATCATCCTGGACCCAAATGGCGAATAGGCACCTGATACCATAAAAATACTTTTTTATCGTTTAGTATAAAGTAAAATATTTAAATAACGCCCCCTCCAAAACCAGACCGATGAAACCTGTTCCCATTCTGTTCTTTGCCTTTGCCAACGAAGAAGGTAGGTTCCTCGACGCACTCAAAGAGGAGAGCCGTGCGATCTATACCACCCTGCATCCACTCGAGAATGCCGGCCGCCTGCTCGTCGTGCGCGAGGAAAGCGCCGACTCAGACGAGCTTTTCGTTACCTTCAGAAGGTTTAAAGACCGGATGTTGATTTTCCATTTTGCAGGCCATGCAGGAAGCAACCTGCTCGCACTGGAAGACCTTCAGGCCGATGCTTCCGCTCTGGCTAACCTTTTCAAAGAACAAAAAGATACCCTAAAACTCGTTTTCCTGAACGGCTGTGCTACAAGAGGACAGGTAGCACGGTTGCTTCAGCTGGGCATCCGAGCGGTAATCGCGACCAGCCGCCCGGTAGAAGACCAGTCAGCAAAGTTTTTCGCAGAAACCTTTTATGCCGCCCTTTCCGAAGGACAGTATAGCCTGAAAGGCGCTTTTGACCATGCGCGTACCACCCTGGCCGCAAAATTCCAAAAAGCGGCCAACGAATTCCGCGGCATTGATACCGCCACGCGGCAAGGCGCAGAGGATTTCCCCTGGGGCCTTTACTCCAACCGGGCAGAAGACCTGGACTGGAAAATCGGCGACCCTTTCCTGCCGATGAGCGAGCTGCGAAAAGCCTCACGCGAACACTACGCCGAAATGCGCAGCGGCGCTTTCCGATACCTGCGCATTGAAGATGCCCTCCTCAAAGACCAGGAAAAAAAAGACCGCCCCGATATTATCCCCATCATCGTGGAGCTGAACGGAGAAAACAGCCATTTAGAAACCGCAGTGAAAAAATTGTGGACAACACCCCTGCCGCATGCTATCCTCACCGGAAAAGGCGGGATGGGTAAAACGGTTTCCCTGGATTATCTCTGGCAGTATTTTCTCGATAGTGCCAGCCCGGATAAAGGGGTCACCTCCGACCCTATCCCCCTGTACCTCGCCCTGGAAGAAGTCAACGAATGGGGCGACAACCGGGATGATAATTTCATCCGCGAACAACTCCACAAACGCTACTACATCGAAGACCTGAAGGATTTCCTCGGCGACAATATCAGCCAGGGCCCCCCAAATGTACTCCTGCTGCTCGATGGCCTCCATTATGTATCCAAAGACAAAATACATAGCCTGATCGAAGAAATCTCCCTGCTATGCAACCCCAAAAACTTTCCTAACCTGCAAATCCTCCTGACTGCCCAGGAAGATCTGCGCCCCGACCATTCCGACCACAACTGGCCGCTATCGTTTCAATTGCTCCAACTCCAGCCACTATCCCCGCTCGACATCAGAAGGTACCTGGGCGATGCCGCCCCCCTGGGAACGGAACTCATCGGTATGCTCAGCAATCCGATGATGCTCGCACTGTACAAGGTGAGTAACACCAAGACCGAAAAACAGGTTAAAGGGACTTTCCGGACGGATATCACCAAAACAGGAGAACTCTTAGCCAATGTAGAATGGATGGCTTTGCAATCCCTGCAAGAAAAACTGGAAAGGAACCCGGAAGAAATGGCCGTGCAGCGGTTCGTACTGGAGCATCTCCTGCCTTTTATCGGTTGGACAATGCACAAAGCCGATATCGCAATGATCAGCCGCAAAGAAAATCCGGAAATCAACCTCCGCAGCCTACTGCCCGTGGCAATCCCTGCTTTGATGAGCGAAAATTTCTTCGATAGCTTCGACCGCTTCTTCGACCGCTATCTCGACGAGCGCAGGTTCGACCTGCCGCCCCGCCAGCTGTTCAACCAGATCATCCGGGAAGTCTGTATGGAAAAGCTGGCGATGATCGTTGAGGAAAAAGACGGGGTGCGTTTCCTGCATAACCTCTTTCGGGATTATTTTGCAGCCAGGCATATCCTCAACCAAATTGACCTGTCCCTGACCAATGGCGAAATCCCCCCAATCCTGCGGAACTTCCAGCTAAAGCCCGCCGTTAGCCAAATGATCGGCGAAATTGAAGGCGAACATCACTACAGCCCCTGGGTAATAGCCCCTGGAAAAGCCAACCGCATCGCCCGCCTGCTGGAGCTTTGCCGCGGCAATTTCAGGGAACAAGCCCTCGGTTTTACCCTCCAAAACCTTTTCAATATTATGATTCTGGCCAGAGGGGAACTCTCCGGCGCCAACCTGAAGCTCCTCGACCTCCGAAAGGTCGAGCTTAATAAAGTCCGCCTGTCGAGATGGGAAGAAAAAAAACTACAGGCCAACTTTTTCGGCGCTTTGGTAAGCAGAAAGACTTTTTTTAGCGAAAAAGCCCTCTTTCGCAAAAAATTCACCTGCTATAGTCCTGATGGCAAGCGCGTCTTACTGGCCTCCAAAAATGGGGAAGCCTTCGAATGGACAATCGCCCGCCCGAATCTCTGCATCCGTGCCTTTACCTGTGGATTTGACCTCAACAGGGTGCAATATACTGCCGATGGCAATGGGCTGCTGCTCTTTTCGGAAAATGAAATCGTGGAATGGGACCTCGCCAAAGCTGTAATAACCCATAAATATACGGCGGAAACCCTTCCACCAGATAAAGCAGCCCCGGATATTGCACCCCCAGGAAATGCAGAAGCCGAGGCGATCGCACGCATCCGGAATGTCCCCGGGATGTATTTTCAAGGCTGTGATTTCAGGGGCCTGCATCCCGATAGCAACCTCGACCCGCCGACGATCCGTCAAATGCAACGCATGGGGGGTATTTTTTCGGATGCGGACGCTAAGGCATTTGAAAATGCTCTACCTCCTCCAGAAGCCCGGCCAGGTCGCTGAGCGTAGTAAATGGATTGGTCAGTGTCACGCGCAGCCACATCTTTCCATTCAATGTGGTCTGTACCAGATAATAATTCCCCGAGCGAACCAGGGAATGCCGTACGGCGGCATTAAAAGCATTTGACACCGCATCGTCGGCACCAGGAGGTAAATAGCGGAAGCAGAGGATATTGCAGAAAGGTAAGGTCGCGATCTCCCAGCCGTTGCGCTCCAGCAGCATTGTGGCAAAAGCGGCGCATAAGTCATTGACCCGCGTGACATATTCCTCAAACAGCGCGTCGCCGTAACGGCGCATAATCAGATAAGGCCGTAAGCCCAGCATGGTCTTGGTCGTCTCAAATGTCCGCTTCGCAAGGTTGTACCAGTCTTCGGCCCCCTCCTGGTCGAGCAGGTATTCAGCCTTTTGGGTAAAAGTGCTAAAACTGTGCCCCCCATCCCGGAAAATCAAGGCTGTCGTAATGGTTGGCGAAAGCAGCATCTTGTGAAAATCCATGACCATACTATCTGCCAGCTCAACCCCTTCCACCAGGTAACGATATTTGGGTGAATAGGCACATGCAAGTCCGTGGGCGCCATCCACATGGAACCAAAGCCCATGCTCGCGTGCAAAACGGCCGATTGCCTGCAAATCATCGAAGGAACCCGTAGCTGTAGTACAGGCAGAACCAACTACCGCAACGACCTGTTTTCCCGAAGCGATGGCCTCCTGGTATAATGGCAGCAACAACTCGGTGCGCATCCGGTAACGGCTATCCACTGGTACCCTGATGACGCCGCCTTCGCCCCAACCCATGATCCGGGCGGCGCGGTCAACGCAGTAATGGGCCTGCGCCGATACCATCAGGGCCAGACGACCCTCCGTGCCATTTTTCCAGATATTTCCATCCGCTTTTATGCTGCGGGCCGCAAGCAGCGCCGTAAGATTGGCGAGGGTGCCGCCGGAGGTCAGGACTCCATCTGCAGATTCCCCAAACCCCATTTTACGCGCAACCGACTGCACCACAACCCGCTCGATCGCCGTACCGGGAATACCCATCTCGTACACCCCCATACCATTATTGAGCAGGTCGTTCAGCATACCGGCAAGGGCAGTATCCGGAAGCGGCGGACAGACCTGATGCCCCATATATTTTGGATGATGCAGCTTAATCGAGCCCCGTAGCACAGCACCCAACACCTCCGTGGTATCCCCATCGTATTGTGTCCAATAGGTAGTCGCATCGCCCGGGTCCATCCATTCGATGACCTTTTCACCCCCCCCCGACTGCACGGCATCCAGGTAATCCGCCAGCAAATCCACCAACCTGTGTCCTTCTTTCCGAAATGCTGCCGCATCATACGCGCTTTTCAATAAATCTTCGCCCATATCAACCGTTTTCAAACCCCCGTTTAAACCAAATCATCTTCCGATTTTGAAGGTAAATTTCGTATATTTATCGCAATCATTAAAACATCAATATTATGCAATACAGAAACCTGGGAAATTCGGGCTTACAGGTAAGTGCCCTGTCTCTTGGCTCATGGCTTACCTTTGGGCAGCAGATCAGCGACGATACTGCGGAAGCACTGATGAAAACCGCCTACGACCACGGCGTCAACTTCTTTGATAATGCAGAAGGCTACGCCAAGGGAAAAGCAGAGACCGTAATGGGCAATATCCTGCAGAAAATGGGCTGGGAAAGAAGTTCTTACATTATTTCCAGCAAGGTCTTCTTTGGCGATGGCGGTACAAAGCCCAACCAAACCGGACTTAGCAGGAAACATATTTTTGAGGGCTGCCACGCCTCGCTGCGCAGGCTCCAATTAGATTACCTGGATTTATACTTTTGTCACCGCCCCGACAAAAATACCCCCATTGAAGAAACAGTCTGGGCAATGAACCTGCTTATCCAGCAAGGCAAAATCCTGTACTGGGGAACTTCCCAATGGTCTGCCCAGGAGATTACGGAAGCCCATCTCGTAGCCCGCGAAAACCACCTCATCGGCCCTCTGATGGAACAACCCCACTACAATATGCTCACCCGGGCACGGGTCGAGATAGAATACCAGCAACTTTACAGCAAATTCGGTTTGGGCACTACCATCTGGTCGCCGCTGGCCTCCGGCGTGCTGACCGATAAATACCTCAAATCTGTTCCCGAAGACACCCGCATGGGCCTCGAAGGGTTGGAGTGGCTAAAAAACCGCAATCTGAACGCGGAATACCTCGAAAAAGCACGTGCCCTCAATGGACTGGCCCTCGAGCTCGACACCTCGCTCGCAAGGTTGGCCGTTGCCTGGTGCCTTAAAAACCCACACGTCAGTACGGTTATCCTCGGCGCTTCAAAGCCCCATCAACTCGAAGAGACCCTCGGATCGTTTGAAGTTGTACATAAATTGAACGAAGAAGTCCTGCTGCAAATCGAAGCTATCTTGCAGAACAAGCCTAAAGGCCCGGCCTTCTGAGTGCCTTTCTCAAAAATGAGATTGCTTGAAATGGCCCGACGACATCCTTGGAGGGCCCGCTGTTTTTGCAACTTGCTATCCCATGTGCGCCTAACCCGCGGGCACCGGCGTTTCCACGGGTACCACCCAACCATAAGGATCGGGAAGGAGCCCGGAACGGATCCCGTTGATCTCAGCTTTCGCGAAGTCGCCGACCTTACGCGATTCGATGGGCGGGAGATGCATCAATAAATCACCATAGGCAATTTCGGATACGTGGGAGACTACCGCAGCCGTACCTGAACCGAAACACTCCTGTAACTTGCCGGCCTGATAAGCCTCTACGACTTCGTGGATGGACAATGGCCGCACCTCTACCTCATAACCGTTATCCTGCAACAGGTGGATGATCGAATCGCGGGTGATCCCCTTCAAAATGGCTCCGTCCGTCTCCGGTGTGACGACCTTGCCGTCAATCACGAAGAAAATATTCATCGTACCGACCTCCTGAATATATTCGAAATTCAGCCCGTCGAGCCACATTACCTGATCAAAGCCCTTCTCCTGGGCAATTTGGGTAGGAAGCAGAGCTGCAGCATAATTCCCTGCCACCTTCGCCTCCCCTACCCCGCCCCGAATGGCACGCACATAATGCGTCTCGGCGCACAGCCGCACCGGATGGCTGTAGTATGGCCCGACTGGCGAGTTGATGATGTAAAAACAATAGGATTTTGAGGGCCTCACCCCCACAAAAGCATCGGTGGCAAACATACCCGGGCGGATATACAGGGCGCTTTCCTCCTGCTGTGGGATCCAGTTGGCGTCCAATGCAACCAACCGTTGAACGGCCTCAATGAATAGATCCTCTGGCAATTCCGGCATACACAAGCGCCGTGCAGAAGCATTCAGCCTTTGTGCATGCATCTCCGGACGAAAAAGGACTGGCTGCCCATCCCGGGTTTTTGCCGCCTTCATCCCTTCAAAAAGCGCCTGCCCGTAGTGCAGTGCCATGGTAGCCGGGTGCAGCACAAAATCCTGCAAAGGCTGTATCCGAAAATTGCCCCACTGCCCGTCGGCATAGTCTGCCACAAACATATGGTCGCAAAATTGGTGCCCAAATGCCAGGTGGCTGAAGTCCACCTCGCTTATTCTGGATTGCTTGGCCCGTGTTACCGCTATATTATATTTCATAAAGGAAAATTTTAATGCTATTTTTAACCCTGGGTTCCGAATTACCTGAGCGGCCCCGCCAGTGGATTGTTAAAAAAGGGTAAAACAGTTGTTTCTACCTGCCGGGCCGCCTGACAACAACAATTGATCTTTTTTCCACAAATCGTATTTCCTGACAAATTTAAGATAAATTTGTAAAAATTCTACCATTTCCACAAAAAACCATTTATTGTTTTGTTTAATTGCTTTTTTTGCCTAAAAATCAATATAAAATTTTGACAAATAACCATTTTGCATTCAATTCGGTAATTGTTCCGGATCCGGGCAGCCCCGGCCTGCAGGTATCCGGAGCAGGAAATGCGGGTATAGGGATCTTTCTACCCGAGGGGCAGGATCTTCCGGAAGGGCGACAAATGCTGACCAATATGATGGCCGCACTAAAGTTTGACCTGGAAAAAGACACCCGTATCCTGGTCTGCCCTGCCGATGGTCACAGCGTCCACCTGCCCAGCCTGATCCAGCAATTCCACTTAAAAAACCTACTCTTTTTTGGAGTGGACCCCACAACGCTCGGCATTCGTTTTCCACTTCCCCTGCATATTGCAGTAGCACACCAGGGAACAGTCTATCTTCTGACCCATTCGCTCTCCGATCTGTTGGCAGAAAAAGCACAAGATGGCAAAGCAATGCGCGGTTCCCTCTGGAACTGCCTCAAACAGATTTTTGTTTGATATGCGTGTGCCGGCAATTATGTATGAGACTGCCCGACCTAAATATATTTCCTTATAAAGCGCTTAACTGACTTGTTGCGAAAAATGAAAAAAAAACTGGTCTTTGCTACCGGCAACCGCCATAAAGTCGCCGAGGTACAGGAGATCATCGGCGATCGGTACGATATCCTTAGCCTGAAAGATATCGGCTGTGAAGAAGATATTCCTGAAACTGCGCCTGATCTCAAGGGCAACGCACTGCTCAAAGCCCGCTTCGTAAAAGACCGCTTCGGATACGATTGTTTTGCCGAAGACACCGGCCTGGAAGTAGATGCCCTGGGTGGGGCTCCGGGTGTCTATTCTGCCCGATATGCAGGCCCGGGCAAAGACTCCAGCGACAATATGGCCCTGCTCCTGAAAAACCTGTCCGGCATTCATCAGCGCGGAGCACAGTTCCGGACGGTCATCGCACTCATACTTTACGGGGAAACATATACATTTGAAGGTACCGTAAGGGGGACAATTGCCCATCAACCTTCCGGAAATGGTGGTTTTGGCTATGATCCGGTATTCCTTGCCGTTGGAAATTCCCTTACCTTTGCCGAAATGGCCGCATCGGAAAAACATGCCATCAGCCACCGGGGAAAAGCGGTAGTGCAGCTACTTGATTTTCTTGAGCGGACAATGGATGGCCAGAACGCATCAGATAACGGCTGCGATTGACCGTTGCGAAAAAATCGATGTATGAACGCAGAAAATTTTGCCCAATTCTTATCCGCTAATGCCCAACTTTACCACCTGTCGTACGTAGAGCTGGAAAATCTCGCCATGGAGTTCCCTTATGCACAAAACCTCCACCTGTTGCTTTTCGCAAAAAGCTGGCTGGAACAGCACCCGCAGGCAGAGGTAAATTTCCGCAATGCGGCAATATACAGTACTGACCGCAGGAAACTCTATACTTTTGTACAGGAACTCGGCGGGCAATTGATAACACCGGGCGCACAATTCAATATGCTCGAAGATTATCTGGAGCTTGCCCAATTATCCCGCCTGCCAGAGCTACAGGAACTGCCGGTGATGGAAACGGGCAGCTTACCCTTATTCGATGTGCCCGAGCAAATAATCCCGCCAGCCGAAACTGCACAAATACACCCAAAGCGAAAAGCAGCCCCGCCACCGCCACTCAGCCAGGAAGAAATCCGCGAACAACTCTCCCAACTTTTCCAACTCGACGGACCTGGGCAAAATACCCTGCCCAGACCCGAAGCCCCGGAAAAGCCACTAAAAACCCCGACATCTGGTACCGATAATGCTTTTGCTGAAAATCTGCGCAAAAAACTCGCCTGCCGTCTTGAGGAACACCCAGGTGCCCACCCAGGAGCAACCACAGCAACCGGTACGCCACCGCCCAACGGCATACCGCTGCCCAAAAGCGCGTTCTCCAGTTGGAAAAATAACTTCTCCGTAACCTATCTCCAGGAACGGCTGGATGCACTAAAAAAAGCCCTTAGCCTCCCGGATGAAACCCTCCATGCCGACCCGGTTGATGCCATCGCGCGCGATAGCGTGCGCGAAAATCAATTCCTGGCAAGCGAAACACTGGCAGAACTTCTCCTGCGCCAAGGCCAATACGAAAAAGCATTGCAGGTTTATGAACGCTTAATTTTGATTTTTCCCGAAAAAACAGCTTTCTTTGCAGCCAAAATCGAAAACATTAAAAACAATAAAACATGACGGTAATTACTATCATCATAGCCCTGGTCAGCACCCTGCTGATCGTCGTAGTGTTGATCCAAAATTCCAAAGGCGGCGGCGTGGATGCTACCCTCGGTGGATCACAGGCCAATCAAATCTTTGGAGCGGCTAAATCTGCCGACTTCATCGAAAAACTGACCTGGTACCTCGCAGCGGCACTCTTCGCACTTTGCATTGTGGCGACCTTCATTGCCGAATCTAACGTCCCGGTTAATCAGGTACCTCTGCCGCAATAGTCAATTACTCCGCATAAATTTGGGTTGTCGGGGTATTCCCGGCTCAAAAACTTTTGCCCGCACCTGCCATTTTGCAGCACACCGGGATGGGTGTGGCGTATCTCATACTCCGCATAGCGTATAGCGCGCGTTCCAACGTGTCTGCTGCAAGGCATTCCACGCCTGACATAAAACAGTATCTGCAGTGAGGTAGTTTTGCCGCAAAAGCCCCTGCCGGTCATTCAAAATATTCCGGGGTTGTGTAAAAAGCCCCCAGCAATGAAATTTCCCACCAGAGTAAAGAATCGCAGTTTTAAACAACCTCAGCATACATTCAGGCCAACCACTTTGCTTTATGCCACCAGTTGATTGGACTGCTCTTCGCACATTTTGTCAGCCTGCAACTGAAAATTTGTCACTTTATTTGGTTTGGCACATCCTATGCTATAAAAAGGGTGATATTTTTTAATTCACAAAACCTGATTAATATGAAGCCAATTAATGATCGCGTGGTCGTAAAGCCGGCAAGTGCCGAAGAAAAGACCAAAGGGGGGATTATCATCCCGGACACTGCCAAGGAAAAGCCACAGCGTGGCGAGGTAATCGCAGTCGGCCCGGGAAAAGAAGGTAATATGATGACCGTTCAGGTCGGCGATGTCGTACTGTACGGCAAATATGCGGGCCAGGAGTTCAATTTCAACGGCGAAGAGCTGCTGATTATGCGCGAAGACGACATCCTCGTCGTCCTTTCCTGATTCCTAACCTTTTTATTACGGTTTCAAACAACAAAACAATATGGCAAAAGAAATCAGCTTTGACCGGGATGCCCGGGAAAAACTCCGCAATGGTGTTGACGCACTGGCCAATGCGGTAAAGGTCACGCTTGGCCCTAAAGGGCGTAATGTGGTCATTCAGAAAAGCTTCGGCGCGCCCCAAATTACTAAGGACGGCGTTACTGTAGCAAAAGAAATCGAGCTCGAGGATGCAGTCGAGAATATGGGCGCGCAGATGGTAAAGGAGGTAGCGTCAAAGACCTCGGATATCGCCGGGGATGGTACGACTACAGCAACCGTTCTGGCGCAGGCACTGATCAACGCAGGCCTCAAAAATGTCACTGCAGGTGCTAACCCGATGGACCTCAAGCGCGGCATTGACAAAGCCGTACGCGTGGTCGTAGAGTCCCTGCGCGAACAGTCCGAACAAATCGGCGACGAGTTTGAAAAAATCCGCCAGGTAGCGGCTATTTCTGCTAATAACGATGACGAAATTGGCGAGCTCATCGCCGATGCGATGAAGCGCGTCTCCAAAGATGGGGTCATCACCGTCGAGGAAGCAAAAGGTACCGAAACGTATGTAAAAGAGGTTCTCGGGATGCAATTCGACCGTGGCTACCTTTCCCCCTACTTCATCACCAATGCCGAGGACATGACTACGGAGTATGAAAATCCGTTCATCCTCATCACCGATAAGAAAATTTCGAACATGGCGGATATCGTCCCCGTACTCGAAAAAGTTATCGGTAGTGGCCGCCCCTTACTGATCATCGCCGAAGATATCGAAAGCCAGGCACTTGGCGTCCTGGTCGTTAACCGCCTCCGCGCCAACCTCAAGGTAGTAGCCGTCAAAGCCCCCGGCTTCGGCGACCGCCGCAAAGCAATGCTGGAAGATATCGCCGTGCTCACTGGCGGTACGGTCATCTCCGAAGAAAAAGGCTATAAGCTGGAAAATGCAGACCTGAGCCTCCTCGGTATGGCCGAAAAAATCCAGATTGACAAAGACAACACAACTGTCATCAACGGAAAAGGCGAACAGGAACAGATCAAGGCCAGAATTAACCAGATCAAGCAGCAGATCGAAGCGACTACTTCCGACTATGACCGCGAAAAACTCCAGGAACGCCTTGCCAAATTGGCAGGTGGAGTGGCAGTCCTCTATGTGGGTGCCCCGACGGAAGTAGAGATGAAAGAGAAAAAAGATCGTGTGGACGATGCCCTGCACGCTACCCGCGCAGCCATCGAAGAAGGGATTGTTCCCGGCGGTGGTGTAGCCCTCGTCCGCGCAATCGCCGCACTGCGCAACCTTAAAGGTGCCAACGAAGACGAAACAATCGGTGTAAGTATTGTCCGTAAAGGCCTCGAAGCGCCCCTGCGGACGATCTCCGAAAATGCCGGCGTCGAAGGTTCCGTCGTCCTCCAGAAAGTACTCAATGGCAAAGGCGCATTCGGATACAACGCCCGTACCGACAAATACGAAGACCTGAAAAAGGCCGGTGTAATTGATCCGACAAAAGTGACGCGTATCGCACTGGAAAATGCAGCTTCTATCTCCGGGATGGTGCTCATCACCGAGTGTGTCGTCAATGACAAGCCCGAGAAAGAAGGCGCCATGCCCCCAATGCCAGGCGGCGGAGGTATGCCCGGAATGATGTAACGACAAAAAGCCGTCTGAAAAGTTATTACCCGGATACGGTAAAATTTCGAGACGGTATCATAAGAAGTCCTGGGGTTGTGTAAAAGGCCGGAGGCCGTCATTTGACGGCTGACGCCGCCAAATTGAATTTTTCAGTGCCGCGTTCTCAACGATTTTGCTTCGCAAAATCGTTGAGAACGCGGCACTGAAAAATTCAATTTACACAACCTCAGGACATTTTTTTGATCCCAACCCTGGAACAATCCCGATATGCGCTTTCAAAGTCTGGCAACAGCGATCAGCCTGCTGCCCGCATCGCTTCGATTTCTTCAGGATTTTTGGTGATTGGCGTACCCAATACACTACAGCCTTCTGCGGTAATTACAATATTATCCTCGATACGGATGCCGGTGAAGTTCCTGAAGGCCTCGAGCTTGTCGTACCGGATAAAATCTTTTGCCCTACCTTCTTTTTGCCAGATATCAATAAGCTGCGGGATAAAATA
>JBEIGB010000092.1:0-14061 GCA_040382095.1 Lewinellaceae bacterium | reverse complement strand
TTTTTTTTTTTGTCTTCTTCCCTTTTGGTTTTTTCCCTTTTTTTTTCGGCCTCGTTTTGCCTCTATAAAAATTTTGTCCAACATTGGTTTTTTGTTTTTTGCCCCAACAAAAACCACCAAAACCGTTGTCTCGTAAAATTTTATTCTGCCGCCGAAGGCGTCAGAATACTTGCGAGACTCCCTCGACTTGTGAGATAGCCTCAAAAAAAGACTGCGCCGGGGGGCACCTATTTTTATCATAAAAAGATTACTTCGTGGAAGATTCCTACCGTCATCAGGGCATGCGCCGAAATCTGATCGCCGACCTTCGGAAAAGGGGGATTCAAGACGAGTACGTGCTGGCGGCAATGAGCGAAATACCCCGGCATTTTTTCCTCGACAAAGCGTTCGAGGAGTGGGCTTATCAGGACAAACCCTTCCCGATTGGAGCCGGCCAGACCATCTCCCAACCCTATACGGTCGCTTTTATGACGGAATTGCTGGAGGTGCGCAAGCGGGATAAAGTACTGGAGATCGGCACAGGATCGGGGTATCAGGCTGCGGTGTTGGCGACGATGGGGGCGCGGGTGTTCTCTGTAGAGCGGCATAAAGCATTATATGTTGCTGCAAAAGCTTTGCTCGAAAAGATGGGCCTTGGCCGGATACGGCTTTTTCTCCGCGACGGGTACAAGGGCCTTCCGGAGTTTGCGCCTTTTGACCGCATCATTGTGACTGCCGGGGCACCGCAAATCCCGGAGGCGCTGAAAGCACAGCTCAGTATTGGCGGGATACTCGTCATCCCGGTCGGCGAAGACTATCAAACGATGCTTAAGGTTACCCGTCGTGCGGAAGACGAGTACACTGAGGAAGAGAAGGGGATTTTCCGGTTTGTACCCTTTTTAGGGGGGATAGAATAGATTTGTTGTTAAAGGGGGATGATCAGGAGGCTTGCCCTCTCCGATCCGGGGCTTTTTACATAACCTCTGGATGGGCTTAAAAATTGTTGTTTATGGGCAGTTGGTATTTTGAATCGGTATTCGTGGTATTTTGTTTTTTGAACCTCGCTTTTTTGGTAGCAGCGATAAGCAAAGACAATAGCTGGGCAGATATCGCCTGGGGCCTTGGGTTTGTAGTCGTTGCCTGTTATGCTCATTGGCGGTCGCCCCACCCGGGCAGCGGGGTGCTCATGGTCCTGACGGCACTTTGGGGGGTGCGGCTATCTGCGTACCTTTTTTTGCGTAAGCTGCGGCATCCCGGAGAGGATTGGCGGTATGCGCGTTGGAGGAAAGCATGGGGCAAATGGGCGCTGCTGCGGGGATATTTTCAGGTATTCCTTTTGCAGGGCTTCTTTTTGTGGCTTATTGCCGTGCCGCTATGGCTACGCCCTGGCGGTGAGTTTGGCCACTGGATACAATGGATAGGGCTCGGGATATGGATGCTGGGATTTTTCTGGGAGGCAGTAGCAGACTGGCAGTTGGCACGCTTCAAGGCAGATGCAGCGAATAAGGGTAGGATTATGCGCTCCGGACTATGGCGCTATTCCCGGCATCCAAATTATTTTGGAGAAATATTGGTCTGGTGGGGCATATACATGATCGCGCTACCCTGGGGGCAATGGATTATCTACCTGGCGAGCCCTATCGTGATTACCTGGTTGCTGGCGAGGGTCTCCGGGGTTCCGTTGCTGGAAAGCAGATACCGCGACAACCCGGAATACCGGGATTATGTAAATCAAACGCCCGCACTCATTCCTTTCCCGGGAAAAACAAGGCATTCAAAAAACAACGATAAATGAAAGACCATTCAGCGTATTGGAAGAAGAACCTCCGCTACCTGGCTATTTTGCTCCTGGTATGGTTCATGGTGTCCTTTGGTTTCGGCATCCTTTTCCGGGCGCCCCTGGATCAGTTTCGGCTGGGGGGATTCAAGCTTGGGTTTTGGTTTGCACAGAATGGCGCCATTTATGTTTTCGTTGTCCTGATTTTCATCTACGTCGTTTGGATGAACCGGCTGGACAAGGAGTACGACGTAGATGAATAAGCGGTGTGCGTAAACCTTTAGGCGTTGAGGCGGGCCAGTACATCCACATTTCCCTTGACATTCTGGCCGAGTTGAACGAGGACCTCCGCATTTAATGGCAGAAAGACATCAACCCGGGAGCCAAATTTAATGAAGCCCATCTCCTGTCCCTGGCGGACTTCCTGCCCGGGCTCCAGGTAATTAACAATCCTGCGGGCGAGTGCGCCGGCAATCTGCCGGAGCAATACCTGGCCGTGGGGCCCATCAATGACGGCGGTCATCCGTTCGTTTTCAGTGGACGACTTGGGGTGCCAGGCCACGAGATATTTTCCGGGATGATATTTCCGATAGGCAACCTTGCCACTAAAGGGCGTGCGGTTGGCATGCACGTTGATGGGCGACATAAACACGGAGACCATCAGGCGCCGGTCTTTGAAATATTCGTCTTCATCAATTTCTTCGATCACTACGACTTTACCATCGGCAGGGGAGTACACCAGATGATTGTCGAGGGTAGCGACCGGCCTGGCCGGGTTCCTGAAAAACTGCAATACGATGCCCAGCAGCGCTGCCGAGACGATGCCCAGCCAGGGTTGTGCCCAGGTAAATCCCGCATATCCTGCCACCAGGTTCAGGGGCAACAAAACGGCCAGTGTCAGCGCTATCGTAACGTAACCTTCGCGATGTATCATTTTTTTTATTTTTTATTTGTTTTACCCCCTTTTTCCAGTGTGACCAGCCGGAAGCAGTGAGGAGTTGGTTATTGTTTATTTCGCTCTTCAACACGGTGGAATTTGAGCAGGTGGGTGGGATCGGTCTCGTTGTAAATACATAGGATCAGGGTATTGCGTTTCCTGCGGTCATCGGGGAAAAGGATTTTTATGGGGTTATGGACATAGCCGTTGTCCTCAAACATCAAAATTTGTTTATTACGGGTTTGGAGGCGGAACAAGGACAATTCCTTTGCGTCCTTCGGCAGGGGGACATCGGTGTATCCTTCTTCTTTAAGGAATTGGCATAGCATGGCGTAGCTGTTTTCGAGGGTGGACCCTGAAAATACCGTACAGTACTCATAGCCGTCGGATTCCCCACCCAGATAGTCGGAACCTGGGCCGGGAAAATTGTCGCGCAGCGCCATATCCTTATTTTATCAGACTTATTGCGACAGTTCAGTATGGTAGAAAAAACAGGTTGTTTTTCGGCCACACCAGATTTTTTTGGAGTATAGCACAAGCTAAGGTGCCGGCGAAAGGGTCGGCACTGGCGAAAGATGGGCTGTTGTCAGCCTGCGATAATTCTTTCGCAACAAGTTTATTGTCTTTCCTGCCACACGGGCTGGCCTTCCCGGTCTATATAGGTCCAACCCTTAGCCGTTCCGACCCTGGCCAATCCGTTTTTGAAGGGCAGGGCCCAGTCATAAGCTGGCTTGACCCTGAGTACGCCTTCGCGGTCGATGAAGCCCCATCGTTTGCCTTGCTGAACGGGGGCAAGCCCTTCGCTGAAGACCCCGGCATTTTGGAATGTCATTGGGACGGCTACCTCGCCGGTTTTGGAGATATATCCGAAGGTCCGGCCATCGCCTACCGGGGCCAGACCTTCGCTGAAATCCCCTGCAGAGCGATAGATGGGTGCTACCGCGAATACCCCTTGCTCGGAAATATAGCCAAATGCCCCTTCCACCTGTACGATTGCCATACCCTCAAAAAACTCGCCATTGGAGCTATTGGGCTGGAAATTGAACTGAGGTTCCAGGATTGCCTTGCCTTCCTTGTTGACGAGGCCCCAGCGGCGCTGGTGAATAGCGACGGCCACATCGCCCTGGAAGGGCTGGCAGCGTTCATAGGGGAGTTGGAGTTGCAGCTTGCCTTTGAGGTCAATAAATCCACAGCCATCCTCGAAGCTAACCGGTGCAAGCCCTTTTCTGAAGTCCCCTGCCCACGTAAATTGTGGCGGGATGGTATATTCCCCGCTGTGGTCAATATATCCATACAAACGATCGGGTACTACTGCTGCACAGCCCTGGCTGAAATCCCCTGCATTGGCGAAGCGGATATCAATTTCGATATCGCCCTTTTTGCCAATAAACCCCCAGCGGTGTACCAGTTGGGCGCGGGCTTTATCCTCTTCGAAGAAACCGACATAGTTGAAGAGGTGCTTGATATACAAACGCCCCATCTCGTCGAGCAGCACCAGTTTGTCGTTCAGGCGCACCCGGGAAAAACCGTGGTAAAAGTCGTCTGCATCGAAGAACTGCGCTTCGATTGCCACTTCTCCGGAGCGGTAGATGAAACCATATTTACCCCGATCCCTGAATTTAAACAATGCTTGTTCCATAGTAAATGTTATACTTCTTCCTGGGGAAGACGCTTTTTTTCCGGTTTCATTTGTGGGAAGAATAATACCTCCTGGATGGAATGCTGGTTTGCAAGCATCATGGTCAGGCGGTCAATGCCGATACCGAGGCCGGAGGTCGGGGGCATCCCGTATTCCAGAGCGCGCAGGAAATCTTCGTCCATAGCCATAGCTTCGAAATCGCCACGTCCGGCAAGCTGGAGCTGTTCCTCCAGGCGTTCGCGCTGGTCAATGGGGTCGTTGAGCTCAGAGTAGGCATTGGCGATTTCTTTGCCCATAACGAAGAGCTCAAAGCGCTCTACCAATCCGGGTTTGCTGCGGTGTTTCTTGGCAAGCGGCGTCATCTCGATGGGATAATCTATAATATAGGTGGGTTGTATAAGATGCGCTTCGACCCGCTCCCCGAAAATTTCGTCAATCAGCTTACCACGGCCCATGCTGGGGTCGGTAGGGATATTCAATCTGCGGCAGACCTCGCGCAAGGCGGCTTCATCCATCTCTGAAATATCAATACCTGTATATTTTTCGATTGCCTCATACATGCTCAGGCGGGCATAAGGCCCTGCGAATTCTACGATATTTCCTTCGATTTCGACCTGGGTGCTGCCATTGGTCTCCCGGGCGACTGTTTCGAGGCATGCTTCCACCATTTCCATCATCCAGTAGTAGTCTTTGTAGGCCACATAAATTTCCATGGAAGTGAACTCCGGGTTGTGGGTACGGTCCATACCTTCGTTCCTGAACATTTTTCCGATTTCATAGACGCCGTCAAACCCGCCGACGATCAGGCGCTTGAGGTAAAGCTCGTTGGCGATACGCAGGTATAGGTTGACATCGAGGGTATTGTGGTGGGTGACGAACGGGCGCGCAGCCGCACCGCCATGGATAGGCTGCAGAATGGGGGTCTCAACTTCGAGCCAGCCCTTGTCGTCAAAGAAACGACGCATCGAGGCGATAATCCGGGTGCGTTTGATGAAAGTTTCTTTTATACCGGCGTTCACGGTCAGGTCCACATAGCGCTGCCGGTGCCGCAGCTCGGGATCGCTGAAAGCGTCATAGACTTCCGATTCGCCTGTTGTTTCGTTTGTGCGTGTTTTGACGACGGGTAAAGGGCGCAGGGATTTGCCGAGCAGGGTTAATGTGGTGACGTGTACCGTCAGCTCACCGGTTTTTGTATAAAATGCGTACCCTTTCACCCCGATAAAATCGCCGAGATCCAGGAGTTTCTTAAATACAACATTATAAAAGTCCTTATTTTCCCCGGGACATATCTCGTCCCTGGAAATATACAACTGGATGCGACCGCTGGAGTCCTGTAATTCGGCGAAAGCCGCTTTGCCCATGACCCGGGTTGACATGAGCCGGCCTGCGATACAGAGTGCCTGGAAATTACCCGTTTCCGGATCAAAATGCGCACGGATTTCCGCTGCATAAGCATTTACAGGGAATTGGCCGGCAGGGTAGGGGTCAATGCCCATATCCCTTAACTCCTGAAGGTTCTGTCGGCGGATAATTTCCTGTTCGCTGAGATGTTGTTGCATAAAGTTGTAATTTTGTCCCCGGTATGAAGATTCAAGGCGCAAAAATAGGAAAAGGTTGTTGAAAATCGCCTACTCTCCGATCTACAAATACGATCTTCCTGAAGGCCACCGTTTCCCCATGGCCAAGTACGAACTTTTGCCCGAACAACTGCTCTATGAAGGTACAGTGACGGCATCAAATTTTTTCCACCCGACACCGCTGGAAGAGGAAATCATTTTATGGACCCATACCTCCACCTACTGGGAAAAGCTCAAATCCCAGACTATCGGCCCCCGGGAAGTCCGTGCGATCGGCTTCCCAATGTCTGAACGCCTGGTTTTGCGTAGCCGTCACATTGCACAGGGTACGGTCCAATGCGCGCTTTTCGCGCTGGAACACGGGATTGCCATGAATATTGCCGGGGGCACCCACCATGCCTCTGCGGATAAAGGCGAAGGCTTTTGTTTGATGAACGACATTGCCATCGCCGCTAACTACCTGCTGCATAAAGGGCTCGCCCACAAAATACTCATTATTGACCTCGATGTCCATCAGGGAAATGGCACAGCGGAAATTTTCCTCCACGACCCCCGGGTTTTTACTTTCAGTATGCACGGTGAAAAAAATTATCCCCTGCGCAAAGCGTCTTCCGATCTCGATATCGGCCTGCCGGATCAGTTGGGGGATATGCCTTATCTCCAAACCCTTTTGGAAACTCTCCCGCGTTTATTTGACACGCACGCCCCGGATTTCGTCTTTTACCTCTCTGGTGTTGATGTCCTTGCAACGGACAAACTCGGCAGACTTGCGCTGAGCATGGCTGGTTGCCGCCAGCGGGATAAAATTGTCCTGGATTATTGTAAGCGGAACGCCATCCCTGTAGCCGTAAGTATGGGGGGCGGATATTCGGAGCGCCTCGCGGATATCATCGAAGCACACGCCAATACTTTTCGCGTTGCCCGGGAACTTTTCTTCTGACGGGAACGTTTTCCCCGCACATAAAGCAGTGCATTTTCCCTGCGGGCACTTTAAATGACTTTTTGGAGCATAAAAGGTGCGGTATGGGCAAAAAAAAAGTCGCACCGAAAGTACGACCCATATATAATCCCATGAACATATCCAAAATTAGTGCGCGCCGGTGAAAGATTTAACAGTTAAAGTTTTTTTGAATCGAGGTAAAAAACTACCTTCGCACTGTTAGATCATAAAGGCCGAACGCTAATAACAAGTTGTAATCTCTCTACTTACTACGCTCAAGTTATAATCCCATGAGCATGACCTATTTGACAAGGGGCGGGGCCAAAACCCGCCCTTTTTTATTTTAACTTCCAGGGATAAAAGTGTGCATCGTCCCGAATCCAGTCCGGGACGATCGGCACCTTGATTATAATCCCATGAACATATTTCAATTTATTGGCCGCTACTTTTTGCGGCGCGTTTCGCTGCTCCTCTTATCTCCCTTTCACGATACAAATATGCACCCTCGAACGCCTCATTCCAAGTACAAAAAATAGGTATTGTGAAAAAAATAATTTTACTAAAAACCATAATTTTTCTTTTTTTTAAAATGAATTGAAATCATAAATGATGGTTTTTTGTCCACAATGTGAATTTTTTGTTAGCGTATAGAAAGATGTTTTTGATTTTTTTTGAAAAAAAATAGGTGCATAAAAGTCAGCACCGTCTAAAAAGCTATTGGATACCGTTGTTTTTTCCCTTCTTCTTGGTCACACGTGGTGGTTTAAAAAGAGAATTCTTCACCGCTGGCAGGGAATTTTGTTTCGAGGCTGTGAGAAAAGCCGTATAAAAATTTTCGAAATGCCGGTTTTGTTGATTTTACGAAGCAAAATCAACAAAACCGGCATTTCGAAAATTTGGAAGCGTGGAATGGTCTTTATACAGAAGCCCCGATGAGCGGCTATACGGCATAAATTGGAACGGGAAGGTTTTTCTTGTTTCGCTGGGCAAAACAAGAAAAGACCTTCCCGTTCATCAGATGTATTGCGATAAAATATCAGGCAGTGGTTTTTTCATCGTCTGCGCCTTCCGGGCGATCTTCCTTTGGAGCTTTAGGGGCGACATCTTCATGGTGGGGCGCCGCTTCGGCACTTTCGGGCTGATCGGGAGCGGAAGCATGCGGCTCTGTGGCGGCGGGTACTTCCGGCTGGATAATATCCTGGATTTTATCCTGCAGATCGATGAGCGTTTCTTCCATTTTTTCCCCTACGACTTCTGCGACAGCTTTGACGGTATCTACGACGTCTTCGAGGGAATCGCCGAGCGTTTCGGAGATAGCATCGAACAGGCTTTCGTGGGGTGGTTCTTTTGCAGCAGCTTCAGTAGCTGGGGGAACAATTTCCCCTGCGGTTTTTTCAGGTTTTTCTGAATCAGCTTCCCGTGCTACGGCAGCAGCTTTAATTTCGGAGGCGATTTTTTCTTCGGCGAGTTTTCTGGCTTCCTCCAGTTTTTCTTTCTCTGCCTTCTTAGCATCCTTAGCCCGCTGCGCATCCATGCGTTTTTCCAGGTCTGCCCGTGTTACGAGCATTTCATTGAGCTTATCTTTTTTGGATCGGATACGTTCTTCAATCATCAGCACTTTTGCCTGTCGGATTTGGGCTTCCAACTGGCCACCTGTCGTTTCGGCCTTATGTTTTTGGAAATCCAGGTCTTCCTCATCGCGCTGGATTGAGCGTTCCATTTTATCAATTGCAGAGACGAGCCCTTCGTAGCGACGCTCGAGGCGGTCTGACGGGGAGCGGTCATCAGCGGGGGCTGCGCCGAAGCGGCGTTCCTTTACCGATTTGAACAGTGCATCCAGGGTATCCCAGACTTTGTTGCGGTGTTCTTTTGTAAAGCGGGTATTGCGGAATTTTTCCTGGAGCCCTTTAAGCTCGTCGAACAAAGACTGCAGGCGGGCGCCATTCTCGATTTTGCGTTCGATTTCGCTGAACCATTGCTGGAAGCGCTCGAAATTTTCTTTGGACGTTTGCTCGAATTCCTGGTCGAGTTTATTGCGTAGAGATTTGAGCTCCCCGAAAAGCTCGTTGGTCTTATCGCGCAGGAAGTCGCCATGTTCGCGGAAGAGGTTTTTGTCCCTGACCTGGTTTTGGACTTTATCCCAGAAGGCCTTGAGCTCGTCCCAGATACCCGTATCGAAGCGGGCGAGCCTGGCGATTTTATCTTTGATTTCGGCGAGTTCCGAGAGGTAGGCATCATGTAACTTGGAAGAAAGTACGACGAAGTGCCATTCTGTTTGGGCGCGTGAGATAATGTCTTCGCGTTCAGGCTTCAGATTAGGCGGGAGGATGCTCTCGCTGAGGGTAAGTTCGCGTTCTGCTGAGGTAAACCCTGCGGGAAATTCAACTGCGTGCCCATCGCGCCATTGGTCGAGCATAGTACGGCTAAACGCCTCGGAGGCAATTTCTTCCGGAAAGACAAAGCTTCTGACGAGGTTCTCCTGAGGGAGGAGTTCGAGCGCAATGAGTACACGTGCGTTCTGATCGTTGGTTCCCCAAAGTACGAGCTTGGTTTTCATAAAGTTTTTCTTCTTTCGTTACGATTCCTGTCCTGTAAAATCAGTAGCCCGGCCTATTGTGGGCAATTTTTCCCACCGTAGGGCATTAAAACTGAATATGGTAAGCAAAAGTACATAAAAAGCTGTTAATGAGGGAATATTTTTAGTATATCAAAATTACAGCCCGTTGGAAAGAACAGCTCAGACCAATCCGTTATTGACGAGGTACCAGGCAATCTGAACGGCATTGGTAGCGGCGCCTTTGCGGAGGTTATCCGCAACAATCCATAGATTAAGCCCATTTTCGAGGGATTCGTCCCGTCGTATTCTGCCGACGAACACCTCGTCGCGGTCTTTGCTGTGCAGGGGCATTGGATACACATAGGTCGCGGGATCATCCTGAAGGATTAGCCCCGGCGTCTGGCGCAGGATTTCCCTGGCTTCTTCTATATCCAGCGGTAGCTCAAATTCTACGTTGACGCTTTCGGAATGGCCGCCTACAACGGGTACCCGGACTGCCGTAGCCGTGATCCGCAGGCTTTGGTCGTCCAGGATTTTTCTGGTCTCGTGTACGAGTTTCATTTCCTCTTTGGTGTAATCGTTTTCCAGGAAAACATCGCACTGAGGAAGACAATTTTCCGATATCTGATAATGATATGCCATTTCTTCAGGTTTAGGATGAAACCCCTTGCGCTCGAGCTGGTATTGCTTGACCGCTTTCATACCGGTACCTGTAATGGATTGATAAGTCGAAACAACGATGCGTTTCATACTAAAACGCCGGTGCAACGGGGCAAGCGCCATTACCATCTGTATCGTCGAACAATTGGGATTAGCAATAATCTTATCGTTTGCAGTCAGTAAACCCGCGTTTATTTCAGGGACAATAAGCGGAATCTCCGGCTGCATACGCCATGCAGAGGAGTTGTCTATCACCGTAGTGCCTACCGCGGCAAATTTTGGTGCCCATTCCAGCGAGGTGGCTCCACCTGCAGAAAAGAGTGCAATATCAGGCCGCAGCTCAACCGCTTCTTCCATGCCGATGATCTGGTGGTTCTTCCCGGCGAATACCACCTCCTTCCCTACTGACCGTTCGGACGCCACGGGAATCAAATCACTTACCGGGAAATTCCGCTCTTCCAGTACACGGCACATGATGCCACCAACCAAACCGGTTGCCCCAACTACTGCTACTTTCATAATTATCTGGTTTCTTTCTTGCTCTATGCTTTTATTTGCGCTATCAGACCCTTCACAGTAAAACCTGTAAGACTTATTGCAACGGCATTATCGCGGAATAAAAATACCACTTTTTTGCCCATACGATACTTTTTTCGGTCGCGTAGCTGGGCAATATTCCCTCAAAAAACCTCATTTGAACGAAAAATACCGTATTTTTCCCACGATAACGACTCGTTGCAACAAAACTGCTTATTAATAACGTGCGCAAATATAGGCAATGCTGCCTGGCAGTTGAACAAAATGATGCTTTCAAATGGTAAATATTCTTCCTCGTGTAAAGTGATGAAGCCATTATGCAACCCTGGCGCGGCTTAACTATACCTTTCGAAACAAGTCTATTGAAGATTGAAACTGGAATTTATGCTAGGTTGTGTTCAGAATATGCAATTGATTCGGAAAGATGATTTTTTCAACAGATAGGGTGCGATGGTTCGTCGTGGTGAAAAAATGGTCATCTGGAGATAGCCTGCGATAATCCCTTCTGAGCATAATGTCCGGGCAAAATATATCTATTATGAACGCAACGGTCGGGAAGCTCAATTTATGTGGAATTCATCAAGACGATTACCCGCTGTACCTCTGTGGCACTGAGCGAAGCCGCCTGGAAGAGGACTGCAAAAAAGCGTAAATCATGATACGCATTCTAATCGTTGACGACCACCGCCTTGTTGTGGAGGGAATCAGGTTGATGCTGGAGCCCGAAGCGGGAATGCAGTGCATCGGCGAAGCATATAACGTAAAAGAGGCCTTGTTGTTGCTGGAAAAGGTTTCCGCAGATGTGCTGCTGCTGGATATCAATATGCCGGAAATGGACGGGCCAGAGTGTTGCCGACAGGTCAAATCCCGGTTTCCCGAGGTGAAGATCCTTGTTTTATCTATGCTCCGGGAAGCTAGCCTGGTCAAATCAATGCTCCGGTATGGTGCATCGGGTTTTCTCCTGAAAAACGCAGGCAGGGATGAATTCATCGAAGCTATTCAACAGGTGTTCGAGGGTAAACAGGCTTTTAGTACAGAAATCCTGGAAACGGTAATGAATAGCTTCGATACTAAATCAGCCAAAATTGGCGGGACGGGATTTCCTCGGCTTTCCAGAAGGGAAAAGGAGATTCTCGAGCTCATTGTAGAAGAAAAAACGACCTCGGAAATTGCAGAAAAATTGTTCATTAGCTTTGGCACGGTGGAGACGCACCGCCGCAACATCCTGGCTAAACTCAACGTCCGGAATACAGCGGGACTGGTAAAAATCGCCCTTCAATACGGTCTGATCGGATAAGTTGGCCGGATTCGCTTTTTTCGGCCTTCCTGGCAGAATTCCGGGTGGACTATTCTGGCTCTGGCCGCAAAAATTAATATACTATGAGCACGATCCGACTATTTGTCCTCTTCGTCACTTGTTTTATGCCGCTTTGCAGCCTCCGGGCTCAGGAGATACTCGATAGTCTCCGGATGGCGGCACAGAATGCCCGGCAGGATACCCACCTCGTCTGGACTTACCGGCAATGGTTCCGGGAACTTTACGACCTGGGCGGCAGAGATACCGAAGCACTGGAAGTCGCGCAGAAAGGGCTTGCGCTTTGCCGTAAACTCAACTTTGAGACTGGTCTGGACTTGTTTCTTTTTTACAATGCCACAGTGCTCGATGTGCTTGGAAAAAGCCAGGATGCAATTCCATATTTCGAAGAAGGCCTTGCCTTGAGCCAGAAGCGTAAAGATTCCCTGGCCATGGCCGATTACCGCATCAACCTGGGCGTTACCTGGTATCAACTGGGTTTGTACGACAGGAGCCTGGAAAATTACCTGGCCGCCTTTCAGATCTACGAAGCGCTCGGCGATCAGGAAAAGCGCTCCAAGGTGCTCAATAATATCGGTATCCTGTACCTGGAGGAAAAAAATTACGACAGGGCGACAGAGGTTTATCAAAAGTCCCTCGCGATTAAACAGGCACTGGGGGATTCCGCCGGTCTGGCCGCTACTTTTCAAAATCTGGGCTCGGTGTACACCGCAGTTAAAGAAGAGGAAAAAGCAATGCTCAATTTAAAAAAGGCGCTTCAAATCTATGAACTGCTCGAACGCCCCAAAGATGCCGCCGGGTGCCGGGTCTCGCTGAGTAAGGCATATTTCGACTTTGGAAAAGCCGCAGAGGCAAAGTCCATGCTCCTGCCGGCTATCCGTTTTTACGAACCCCAGGCCGATCCCGAATATACCCCCACCGCGTGGGGGCTGATGGGAAAGATTGCAAGGCGGGAAGGCGATCTTCCCGCAGCCGAAACTTTCCTGAAAAAGGGGTACGACGAGGCCAGTTCTTACGGAAGGCGGGAAACCATGCTCAGCCTTCTGGAAGAACTTTCCGAAGTACAGGAACTCCTCGGTAAACCTGCCGATGCACTCGCCTCTTTTAAACGGGCTTATGCGCTCCGGGATTCCATGACAGAAGAACGCCGCATTTCGCTGATAAAAGAAATGCAAACCCGGTTCGATGTCGAACAAAAAGACAAGGATTTACGCATTAATCAGATAGAACTTCAGCAGCGCACCCGGCAGAAAAATTATTTACTGGCCCTGGTGGCCTTGCTGGTGCTGCTTTCCTGCGCGATATTCTTCGGTTTGCGCAGCCGGTTGCACGCGGGTAGAAAGATTGCTGCACAGGAATCAGCGCTACAGCAGCAGTAAATCCGCCGGCTGGAACAGGAGAATAAGCTTACGGCATTGGCTTTTATGCTCGAAGGGCAGGAAAAAGAACGCGCCCGTATCGCCAGTGATCTCCACGATAGTCTTGGGGGCTTATTGACTTCCCTGAAGCTACATATCCACCGGCTGCTGGAAAAGCAGGAGGATCCGGGCCTTACCGCAAATACCAGGCGCCTGATTGATGAGGCTGCGGGAGAGGTACAGCGCATCTCACACAATATGATGCCCAGGGCACTGACCCTTACCGGCCTGCCCGATGCCCTGGAGGATCTTGCCTGCGATATCCGGCAGCAAGGCCTCGAATGCGATCTGGAAATCATTGGTCTGGATCCGGAACATCCGCTCGATCCTACCCGGGAGGTGATGATATATCGCATCATCCAGGAGCTTTGCCATAATGTGGTAAAGCATGCCCGGGCTACCCACCTGCTCCTCCAGGTCCTGCACAGGAATGATCGCCTCACCCTTATCGTTGAAGATAATGGCACTGGCTTTGATGTTGCCGAAGCACGCGGCAAGAAAGGCCTCGGTCTGGCAAGCATCGAATCCCGGGTGCAGTTTCTACAGGGAAAGATCGAATGGGACTCCGTGCCCGGTACCGGCACGACAGTCGTGGTGGACGGGTGACGGGTGGACGGGAGACGGTGGACGGGAGACGGTGGACGGTGGACGGGTGGACGGTGGACGGTGGACGGTGGACGGGGTGACGGGGGACGGGAGACGGTGGACGGTGGACGGGGGACGGG
>JBEIGB010000091.1:0-14091 GCA_040382095.1 Lewinellaceae bacterium | reverse complement strand
GACGGGGGACGGGAGACGGGGGGACGGGGGACGGGGGAAGGGAGACGGGGGACCGGTGACCGGAGAAGGGGGACGGGCGACGGGAGACGAGGGGACGGGAGACGAGGGGACGGGAGACGAGGGACGGGAGACGGGGGGACGGTGGACGGGGGGACGGTGGACGGGGGACGAGGAGACGAGGGGACGGGAGACGAGGGGACGAGGGGGGGATGGGTTTATCGCTTAATAAATTGGAGCTTTTTTATCCTTTATTCATAGCTATTTATGCAAAACCTACAATTTTGGAAATACCAGGGTGCTGGGAACGACTTTATCCTGTTGGATCAGCGGGAGCAGCGGTTGATCAAGGTGACAGATGAAAAGCGGATTGCATGGCTTTGCGACCGGCATTTCGGTATCGGTGGGGATGGGTTAATCTTACTGGAGCCCAGCGCCGAAGCTGATTTTCAAATGTTGTATTTCAATGCCGACGGGCGGTTGGGCAGTCTATGTGGAAATGGTGGAAGGTGCGTGGTAGCCTTTGCCCACGACATTGGGGTGATTGGGGACCATTGCCGTTTCCTTGCATACGACGGCATACACGAAGCCATTATTCGCTCGCCTGGCTGGGTGGCCTTGCAGCTACACGACATTTCCGATATCGAAAAACGCGGACAGGATTACTGCCTGGATACCGGTTCCCCGCATTTTGTCCGTTTTGTGGAGCATCTGGATGGGCTGCAGGTACCGGAAGCAGGCCGGGCCGTGCGCTATGCTGCCCCTTTCCGGGAAAAAGGGATTAATGTCAATTTTGTGGAAAGCAGAGAAGGCTACCTCCGCGTAGCCACCTATGAGCGGGGCGTCGAAGATGAGACCCTCGCCTGCGGTACCGGCGTGACAGCCGCAGCCATGGCGTATGTAGCATCTTTGCCCCAGGCGGAACGCCAATGGAATATCCCGGTGGAAACCAAGGGTGGAAGGCTCGAAGTGCAGTTTCGGTATGACGGGGCAACCTTTAGCGACGTATGGCTCGGTGGGCCTGCCCTGCAAGTATTTACAGGCTGGATTGCGCTGCCCGTATCAACTTTGCTAAGTCCATAGGAGGGGTGTAGGCTTGCCCTCAATCCAGGGAAGGTAACTCCGGCGAATACGTCCATACAGCATCATAAGCGACCTGATGGATACGGCCGCGAATATTTTTTCGGATAAACCTGCGTTTTTCGTCATCCGGAAAGGTACGGTTAGACAGAAAAACAAAAACGAGCCTTCGTTCGGGGTCTGCCCAGGCGCAGGTACCTGTAAAGCCGCTGTGGCCGAAAACCCCTGGGGGTGCAGTCCTTGCCCTTGCGTGGCGATTTTCCCGGGAAGGGTGGTCAAAGCCCAGGCTCCGGTGGTTGCCAAAGGTTTTTTGGGTAAATAATGCCACCGTTTGAGGTTCAAACCATTGCCTGCCGCCATAAGCCCCCCCGTTGAGCAAAAGCTGCATGATTACAGCAAGATCCCCTGCGTTGGAAAATAAGCCGGCGTGCCCGCATACCCCGCCCAGCAATGCAGCTGAAGGATCGTGTACAAACCCACGGACCAGCTTTTTTCGCCACCCCTTCTCCCCTTCACCCGGTACGATGGACGTTATGGGAAGGATACCTGCCGGCTTGAAGTGCGTATGTCGCAATCCTAATGGGCGATAGAAGTTCTTTTCCAGATATCCGTCGAGTGGCTCCCCTGTTTTTGTCTCCACCACCTGCTGGAGCAGCCAAAAATTGACATCGCTGTAACGATAGCTGCGTTTTCTGGAAGGTTGCAGGGCCGCAACCCGCTCCAGCAGCTCGGCTTTGCATTTCCGGCTAAAGAATAGCCCGGCCGCGACTTCAATATCGTACCCCCTACCCTTTTTATTGCAAAAACAACCCTCACAAGGCCGCCGGGCATTTTTTCGGGCTTTGACATATTTTCCGGAAGGCAGCCCTGCAGGAAGGCCGGACTGATGGGTTAGCAGGCTTTTTAATTGGATTTTGCCAGTCTCCTTTCCGACCAACCAGGGCAGGTGTCGGTCGAGGCGGTCGTTCAGTGCAATTTTCCGGTCTTCGTACAACCGCATCACCGCCAGGGTAGTCGCCGCAATTTTGGTCAACGAAGCAATATCGTAGAGGTCATCGGGTCGTACCGCTTCTTCACCAGCCTCAAAGGTGTGGCGCCCAAACACCTTATTATAAATGATACGTCCATCCTTGGCAACGAGTACCTGGCATCCCGGAATAATTTTATCTGCCACTGCAGAGCGTACGATTGCATCAATCCCCACGAGTTTCTCCGGTGCTACTTCCGATCGTTCCGGGGGCGCAAACCCAAGACGGATTGCTGCTACCTGCTGGACTACAGGCCCGGTACTGTCGTAGGCAGGCCACTGTCCCCGTGCGCCCACCCCACCAAAGAACAACTGAGCAGCCAGGGATTCAATATCTGTATGATGCTCGAAGGCATGGATTGTGGTAAAGGTAGGACCTAATACCTTGTGTAACTGTGGGATACCAAAATTTACAACGACCAGTGGGCACTGCTGCCGGACAACCTCGAGGGCATCGCGTAAAAGGGTATCGGTCACGGGGTTGGCATAATCGGGGTCGAGTAGTGCCAGGACCACGCCACGGGCCGTATCGGGAAGACCGCCCAGTACCGTCTGCGCCACCTTACCACCGGTTTTACGGAGGGGTGCGTATTTACCTGCAACTGCTTCAAAAACAGGATAAGCCCTGCTACCCGGCGACCAAAGGATAAACTCCATGCCCTCCAGCCTTTGCCAGGGGATCCTGCCCCCGGAGTTGTTGGAAAGCACCAGGCCGTATTCGCGAAACCGATAATTGATAGCTTCCCAGTTACCCTTGCGAAAATGCTTTTCAACCGCTTCCCGGTCGGTCTTTAGCCCACTGATCTTTTCCCGGTTCGAATAAATCCGCGTTTGCAATTGCCGGTAACCCTGACTTTCGCCGTTAAAACTACCACTGATCATCCACTGCTTGGCAAGAAAAACTTTTCTAAGACTCCTGCGAAGGGCATTACGCCTCCAGTACCCTTGATCCAGCGCTTTTTTCATTTGTGGGATCAGTACGGAAGGCGGGGATTCACTGATGAAAAGATCGGCACCTGCCTTTATCCAGTATTCCAGTGGAGCTTCTTTTGATACTACCCCTGCGATAAGCCCCTGATAAGCAAATTTTTCGTTCAGGTAGCGCCATAAAAAACCTTCGCGCAGCAGACCCGGGGCACCGTCCCCTTTAACTTTTCCCTCGAAAACGAGCAGCCCGAGGCCCCGGGAATGCATCCGCGAAAGACTTTGTAGGACCTGGGCCATCGGCGGCAGCGTATCTGCCATATTCAGGTCAAACGCTGAGAGCCCCCTTGCACCGGCGACAATAGATTTCTGCATCAGATTCCGGAGCAGACGGTCCTGTTCGGACGTATCCCGCCACGGGGCGCTAAGGTCAAAAGGAGCTATCAGGTTGAGGCCCAGGGCTTCCGACTGTGCCACGAAGAGGCGGTTGAGTTGTCCGAAGTGGTTTTTGCCCGGATTTGCGGCAATAGTACCTGGTGAAGGGAAGGGGCTCAGATCGGAAAATTGATTATTGTGCAGCACCGGGTTATCTGCAAAAAATAACAGGGGCAACCGGGTACGTCGTTGGAGTACATCGGATTGGCGGAGATATTGTGCCAACTCCAGACCTTTCAAGCAATAGCCCCCTGGGAGAGGCCCTACTTCCGGTGCTACAGCACCGCTTTCTTTTCCAGAAGCGTCCTGTGGGGGCGTATAGATTAGTAATTGCGCGAGAAGCCGTTCCTGGCCCATGCTGCGGATCAGTGAATCCGGCCAGCGGGTATCCCCTTTCAGATAAGGAATAGGAGAATCGGGCGACGGCGTGTAAAACAGGAACCAGGAACCTGTAGCAGCCAGCGTGAAGGAGGCCATCCAAATCGCCGCCTTTCGGGGTAAATTCCTTATACTCTGCACCATAAAGTGTTCGATATGGGATTAGCCAGTGGCTGGTGCGGACGGGCGCATCAAATCCCCTGCCAGGCGCCGTGCCTCCTGGTCGGGTTGCCTCCACCAGTTTACGGACCAAACCTGTCGGGTTTCAAAACCTTCTTCGGATATTTTTCCAGCCTGGGCAGCTTCCCAGGAATAGTCTGTATGACCGAGCGTTCCGACAAATCCATCGGCGAGCAACAGGGTTGGAAGTGCCTCCGGGTCTTCGGGGATGATTTGGAGCGCGGCCGGGCGGCCTCCGTCAGCAGGCAGCCGCAGGAGGCGCTCCCGTGGGAAAAACGGCCGTATGCGCTCCTCCAGCGCATCCCAAAAAACCACCTGTGAAAGTCCTGTATCGGGTTTTGGACGGAGGGTAGCGAGGCGTTCTGTACAACGCGGCATCATTTTCCCACTTGCTACAGCCAGAAAATTACCTAAAAAACCTTCCGGCGTGGCCACATCAGATTCCTGCCAAAGTTGAAGTACCGGATTTGACACCGAATGACAAATCATGGTTTCACGCCGTGCCATACCCAATAAACGCCGCATACGCTGCAAAAAATCGGCACTACCGGGAGCACCCGGGCCGGAGAAAATAGCAGGCCAGGATGAAAAGACCACCGAAACCAGCACCAGGTCACTCTGCAGGTATTCCAGTTCGCCAAGCGTCAATACCACCAGCCCCCCGCGTTCCAGTTGGCGAACCCGGTCGGCCTCCTGGCCCTGGCCGTATTTATACCGCATTAGCGTAGCGGCGATGAAATCCCGTTGTGCAGAGGTAAAAGCGACGATAGCAATAGACGGCACGGCTGCCGTTGCTGTGCCCTGCAGCCGATAAAGCAGATAATCCAGGATGAATTCGCTCTCCGGCAGATTGATTTCCCGGTGCGGATCATAAACCCCATCCAGTGGGTGGGCAGAAGCCTGGATATCTTTGGTTTTAATGGCCGTAGCTATCGGTGGCAGAAAGGGGTTGAGTGGGTCGTTCCGGTGAGCGGCACCAAGTTGAAATACCTTCCACTCCGGGGAAAGAGTCTTTACCGGATCCCCAAAATCCCCTGAGACCGAAAAACGCCGGCCTAAGCGGGCCAGCCCACTATACCGGGATTCGTCGAGCTGCTGACCTTCCAGCAGGAATACTGCTTCAAAGAAGCCTGCAGGAGCTTCTTTGAAAATCTCCCTGGCTGCCTCAACAGTTGCAAATGTGATTGGAAAGACCGACGAGTAATATCCGCCAAACTGGTTGAAAAAAGCTTCCGGGACTGTTTTCCCGGACCCTTTTTTCCCTTTCCCAAGCAGCCAGTTGCCAAATGTACGGTCAGACTTTATCGTTTTAGTCACTTTGGTACGTTGCCCCTCCCATCTGGCAATAATCTGATCGGGCAGTTGCCTTTGTAGGTCCTCCCCAAGTGCAGCGAAAGCTTCGAGCGGTTGAAGCTCTTGGGGAAGAGCAAGGTCCTGGTGCTTCAAAAGGGTCTGATCGAGGTACCAGCTACGAAAAGCTGCAGACCAGTCTTTCGGTTTAATAATCGTAAGGGTCCGGATCAGTTTCTTCGCATTATCGGGCAAATCGAGCCAAAACCGCTGCCAGTCATAGAATTCCGGGAAATCCCGCATACCCAGCCGGAGCGCTTCCAGTTCCTGGAGCAGATGTTCGAGGTATTTCCCTCTTTTTGACAGGGTAAGCAGGCGGTGTTCGAGCGTCCTTTGGAGCAAATTGTCGGCATTGATCTCCTGAAGCAGGTTGTCCATTTCTGCCTCCAGGCCCAAAGGGCGGTCTGGTGCGATCGCGATTTCGTGCAACTGAGCGCCGCTCATGCGAAGGGTTTCTGCCTGAACAAAATCAGGTAGCTCCAGTGCCCACTGTTTCAAATGCTCCCGGAACAGCGCCAGCCCTTCTACAACCTGTGCAAAAGGCCGCGAAGCCGACAGCGGCCTGGTATCAAGGCCAAAGGCCTCCATTTCAGCCGCCTTTTCGCAAAGTGCCTGGTGCATTTTTCGGATTTCCTGGCGGGATGCGATAATATTCTTACCCGAACGGGAAAAAATACTGGAAAAATACAGCCCGGTATCCCCGGATTTATGGAAAGCATCCCCATACTCAAGGGAAAAATCCCGGATAAGGTCTATAGCGGCTTCCAGTTGAATGCCCAGCTTTCTGCAATACCCCTCCAGAAATCCCCTGAGTGCGTCGGAATACGCGTTGATGGTCGAGATATAGCGATGCAGCAATTCCGAGACCCTTTTTTCATAGGCGGGTATCTTATGTGCTGCCAGCTCCATGGCTTCCTGTTTCGGGTGTAACAGAAAAACATCCGGGTGCAGCCCGGAAAGGGGATGATCTATACCTTTTATATGCTGGAAAAGGGGGAATGCGACTTCGACCGATTTGAGCAAGGCCTCAAATTCCTGCTCCTCAAAATGATAGTCGGCAGGTGTGAGATGTGCAGCCAGAAGCTCTTTACCCTGCAAGCTACTGCTCCTGAGGAACCCGCCTACGATATTGGTCCAGCCGTCTGCACCGAGGATCGGGGTATGAGTGGCCCGATAGGCTTTGTCCAGTTTTTCTTTCAGCCGGTTTAACTTGTCGGCTGTCATTAGAAAGGTTTTGCTGTCAAAACTGACTGGTGGACGCTCCGAGAAAATTTCTGCCCGCATATAATTGCGGAGTAGCGCCAGGTCTTCACGCGGGTCGCAAAAAGTAAAACACAACCTCCCCAGCCCCGCATCTGACAGTGATTGTTGCATTTCCTGAAGCGGCGGCAGCGCATCAGCGAGTACCAGACAGGCGCTACCATTGGATAGGGCATTCGTCATCAGATGGCGGAACAGAAAGGTTTTTCCTGTCCCTGGCCCACCGTTCACGATTGTCTTTCTCCAGTGCCTTATACCTTCCGCCGCTACGGCCTGGTAAGGCTCCAGGATCCCTAAGCCAAAAGTGTGTCCCGGCCAGGATATCGGTTCATTGTCATCCGGTTGGGCGTCCAGGCTTTCTATTGCCCTACCTGGGGAAGGAAACAACCCGACGACGCCACAGGAGGCAATCCGGGGCGAGACGCTAGTATTGGCGAGGATTTCCACGCCAGGGCACAAAAAAAGGTTAAGCTTCTCTTCCCCTTCAAAATCATTGTCTATTTCGTCCAATACCCTTCTTATGGCGGCCCAATCCGGACGAGGTCCGAGTGCATTGAGCCTACCCGACCAATCCATGCCCGTCCACTCCTTAAGCTGATGGCAAAGTGCTTCATTGACCGCTACCGGCTTATTTTCCCGCAAGCTCAAATACCATTTATGCGGGCCTACCGCTTCCGGCTCCAGGATCACTGGCCAGACCAGCAGTGGTGCGGCAACGGTTCGCTGTGGTGTATGCCATAACACAAACGGGAACCCCAGCCCCATTGGGGGTACACCGTCCCTGCGGGTCAGGTTACGCGCCGACGTGTACATACTCATCAGCGCGTCCGTCTGCTGTCCGGGGGAAAAAGACAATGCCCCCTGGCCGCCTGCGAGCGCCTGTGCCAGCCACGAACCTGCCTCCAGGCCATCTTCTGCACCCAGGCTGCCGAGATCTGCAAAAACGCCCCGATGATGTGGCAGCACATCGAGCATATCAATCTTTATGAATCCTAAATTCAGCTCCATTCCTGTAAAATTCATATTCCAATTTGGACAATCCAATCCCTTGGCGGGGATCTTAAAAATGCTGATTACAGCCGCTTACCCCAGCACATATTCTGACGATTGCCAGGGATGGTTCATACCCGGGAACGGGAGCATCCCGGGCTGTTACAACCCATTTCGTCCATGCTGACCCGTCGCAACCATGCTGTTCGTTATCTGGCAATCTATCGGGTCAACAGAATATCTCCGGTAAATTTGGCAAAATCTTCTTCAAAATCATCTTTATATTTAAAATAAACATAATATAAAAATACCCCCTGGGGCAGACTACTGCCGCGGTAAGAACCATCCCATGCGTCCTCAGTTTCATTCGTCTCAAATACCAGATTTCCCCAGCGGTCAAAAACCCTGAAGACATAATCTGTAACCTCGATACCGGGAGGCATCAGAGGACGGAAGGCATCATTAATCCCATCCCCGTTGGGGGAAAAAGCGTTGGGGAGGAAGGCTTTAAAAACCACGCAGCGGCGATAAGCTATAGATACCGTATCACTTGCAGCACAAGGCCCTTCAAAAACCCTAAGGATGTACTGTCCGGGAGTTTTAACTTCAAAGGTATTGCCTGTGCTGCCATCCTGCCAGAGCAAGGACTGCGCGGCCACATCGGCCCGGAGGGTGAATACCGTATTTTCACAGATTAACGTATCCTTTCCAAGATTTGGCTTGCGGGGTTGAAAGACCTCGATGCGCAGGGAATCCGTCCAGGAACACCCATCCTTCACCGCGGTAGCGCGGAAAAGGCCGGATTGTCTCGCGGTGAACGTTACCTGGGAGGATCCGTCCTGCCAGCGGTAGCTATCCGCTGGCGCTGTGACCCGGAGCAACAGTGCTGCCGGGGCGCACAACTGGGTATCGCGGCCGAGGTCAAAAACGGGAAGGGGCCTTACATTTACCGATACGGTGTCCCTGATACTACACCTGCCGACGTTTATCCGCACCTGGTAGCTTCCGCTGGCCCCAACGCTCAGCTGTGGCAATGTCGTACCATTTTGCCATAAATAGGCCGCTCCGTTCACGCTGGCATCCAGTGTAGCCGTCTGCCCCTGGCAGATAATCCGGTCCGCACCGAGCCGGTTGGCCGGAAGAAAGGTAAACGCCGTTGTGACACTGTCGCGGAAAGCACAGCCGTCGAGCGCAGCCTGGAGCCAGAATATCCCGGGAGTTGTGACCTGGAGGGTATTGGACGTATTTCCGTTATTCCACAGGTAAGTTGCCCGGGGGATATCCACCCGAAGCGGCAGCGTTTCGCCATCACACAGGGTAGTATCCTTGCCCAGAGAAAAAACCGGAAGGGGTTTAAACCTTACCTCTACGGAATCGGAACGGGCACAGCCGTTGAGCGTAGATACCACGCTGAACGTACCGGGGCTCCCCGTCTCGAATTTAGCCGCAGTGCTACCATCCTGCCAACGATAAACCGCCCCTGTGAAGGTGGCATCCAGGACCGCTTTTTCCCCCTGGCATTTTTCGATAGGCGGACCGAGTTCCAGCTGTGGGAGGGGTTTGAAAGTCACACTGCGCTCCTTTTCAAAGCGGCATCCGTTCAGCAGGGCGGTGAGCCGGTAAACCCCGGATTTGTTCACGGTAATGGCATCGCTTTGAGCGCCCGTACTCCACAGATAAGTAGTCCCTGGCAGTGATCTTCCGGTGATTGCCAGTTCCTGACCTTCACACAGACTGGTATCCGGGCCGAGATCGAACCGTGGCAAGGGTTTTAGCGACACCTGAAGGCTATCGCGTTCCGTACAACCATTGCGTGCGGCTTCTACCCAAAAAGTCCCTGCCATATTTGCCACAAAGGTATTGGCAGCAGAGCCATTTTGCCATCTGAAGGCAATACTGCCGCCTCCGGTGGTTGCTGGCGTCAGGGTCAGGTTGGAACCTTCGCAGATCACTGTATCCCTACCCAGTGCGAGATTGAGCGGCGCCTCATACGCCACGTTGACGGTATCCCTGCCAAAGCACCTTCCACTGAATACCTGTGCGACATACGTGCCGGGGCTACGGGCTACGAAAGTGGGCAGTACGCTCCCATCCTGCCAGCGGTAGGCCGTCGCCCCGGTAAGGGAAGCGTTCAGCGTGGCCGTTTGCCCCGGACAGAGGCGCTGGTCGGGACCCAGATTGACCAGTGGAGTTGGGACATAGGTTACCGCAAGCGAATCCGAGGCCGTACAACCAGTAAGTTCCAGCGTCACTTTATACTTACCGGGCTGTCTGACGACGAAACTCGATTTTGTCGAGCTATCCTGCCAGAGGTATTTCAGGCCAAGGAGGTCAATTTCAGGTTCCAGGCGCAGGGTATCGCCGGCACAGAGTGCCGTATCGGCGGGCAGATTGGCAGTAAATGCCTTTGCCTCCAATAACACGATCGAATCGCGCAGGGCGCAGTTGTCCCCGTACCTGAGTTCCACCCAATATATTCCGGGCTGGTTGACCGCAATAGTCGGGGTGAGTGCCCCGGTACTCCAGCGGTAGGTTTCCCCCGGGCTGTAGGTACGGCCGTCAAGTTCGATGGTGGAAGCTTTACACAGGACGACATCTTTACCCAGGATCCTATCGTCCACGTAATCTTCTGCCGATTCAAAAACCCAGCCGGTATTGCTGTTGCCGATATTTGTGCTGTTATTGCCTGCAAAAAATTTGGTCGTACCTTCGGCAAGCTGGTCGCGCATCTGGACAAAATCTGCCAATACCACCCCACCGTTCATTACTACTTTCGATTGGCGACCCACAACGGTGGAAGAAAGGCCGATCGAGAGGCAATTGTTGCCGATCATCTGGAGATATTCCCTGACCACCTGCGGCTTTGAGGCATCGAGCTGATAGGATTTACCCGGGGAAAAAATCAGGGAGTCTATGGTATGTGTGCCAAAAATTACCCCATTATTTCTGAATTCCAGCCGGTTAAATGTACCGGACGCATTGTTCACCACATCTATTTTACTTTGCTGTTCAACTGCAGAAAACAATACGTTGTTGAATGCAAATGAGCTACCGGAATAAATCCTTGCCGTCGGGCTTGTAAACTCGACCAGGGAGGAATCCCCCTGAAAAGTCATTGGTGAATATACATTCCAGCTTCCCCTCCAGATTTGGTCTCTGCCCTGTACCTTCCAGTGGCTACCGCCCATGGCCAGTACTTTCCTGGTATCCCAGAATCCCCCGGTATAATACTCGATATCTACCAGATGCCCATTGGAGTGAAAGGTCCCGTTGAACTGTGAAATGGAATGCGCTTTGAGGGAGTCCTGGAGGATAAAGCTGCCTCCTCCGGCGACATCCAGTAAATCTATTTTACCGGCGGCCCCTATTTTGATTTGGTTATTGCTTGCTTCCGAACGGAGGACGAGATATGAAAACCAGGCGAATTTTATGTTAGGGCTGGTCTCAACAGAGCCAAAAACATGCATATATATCCCCCCGAAAAAGACATTATGCCGGAGGTTCCTCCAGGTCAGGTTCTTGCAATAGTTCAGGCGCAGGTCCATTTCCACCCGTTGGTTAGGTGCAGAAAATGAATTTTCATCAAAAAAAACGTCATCAATTGGGGTAGGCACACATTCCCCTCCAGGGCCTCCGCTGGAGAGCGACCAGTGCTCCGTTTCATGCCATAAGCCTGAACCACCGACCCAGAAGAGGGTCCTCCCCTGATTTTGATTGATGACCCATCCGTCGGAATTGCCCAGATTGACGGAGTTTGTCGCAGTAAGCGTCCCCTGACCAATACTATGGAAATCCTGTACGATGATGCGATCGAGTGTGAGCGGTATTTTATGTGCAATAAAAGCGCGTTTATACCTTTGATTACTCCGAAACTCGATCATTCCGCTACACCCCCCGAAGGCGACTATACTATCTATAATAAGGGTATCCGCTTCATTTGTAGTATAGGAGATCCCCCTGGAAATCCGCCAGGTACCGACTTTTGTACTGCTGGAAAAAAAACCACCCCCCCACATTTCAAGCGTATCAATAATGTGGTTCAGCTTACGGGAATCTGAATTTAGGCTTGCCCCGAAGTTAAACTTCACCTTATGGTAATTGACCCGCGGCGTACCGAGATGCCTCAGGTCGCCGTTCCAGAAATATTCGATGGTGGAGGTCCCGGCATCGAAGGCCAGATTGTCGGCGTTGAGCCACCAGTAGAGGTAATTAAAATCCGGAGAACGCAGCTTAACATGGGATTTACCGAGTTTTAAGCTCCTGGCGGCAGTAGATTCTGAATTAAACCATTGACAGGCCATCACCTGATCATTGGTACTTAGGTTACCTTGTTTAAAAAAGAGTGAACGGGTAATGCTCAGGCTGTCATTCAGTACCCAGCTCCCCTGGCCATCGAAAACGGCATTTTTCTTTAATTGTTTTCCAGCGCTTGTTATCGAGTTGCCTGGGCTATTGCTTTCGAAGAAAATATCCCCTTCAAAATCGAGCCGCATGGCAGGGATGAAGGTCAGGGAGCCGAAGATGTGCACATTTTTTTCGAACGTACCCAAAAGCATGGGATTGCCCGTGGCGCCAGTCCAGTTCATTGAGCGGCAGTACGCATTATCAATATTTATGGAGACTACCGCACCGGGGAAAGAGAATGAATTTTGATCAAAAAATACATCGTCGCCCGCAGTAGGCACACAACTACCACCCGGTCCGCCACTGCTCTGGGCCCAGTTAGCGGGATCGTTCCACATTCCGGACCCCCCCACCCAATACAGCGCAGTATTGGCCTTGGGAGTGATTACCCAGCCGGTATTGTTGCCGAGGTCCGCACTGTTGTTGACGATAAAAGTTGCCCCTCCTGTCCCATGGATATCGCGCAGGGAGAGAAATGAACCCGATATAGCCCCTGTAGTTGCACGAAGTATCACTGCTCTTCCCGGCACTGAACCGAAAAGCTGAATAGGCGCACTACAAGCCCCAGTAGCGGTCAGTTTCTGTAGTTCATAAGTATATCCCGAGTTAAGTTTAAAGTTCTTACCGGGTCCCAGGTCAAGTTCGCCAAATTTCATCGGGCCAATAAGTTCGGCGTCGTTCCGCATCGCCAGTTTCTCAATGCGCAGGTTCGTATTATTCGGCGAATCCAATTGTAAAAGGCTCTTGCCGGTAGCACTGGAAAACAGCACCGTGCCAAGTCCGATGGTGCCTGAATTCCGGATCCGGAAAAGTACATCGGGCGAATTAAAGTCCAGCGTCGCAGTTGTGGCGTTCAGCGTAAGATTCGACTGGTAAATATCGGCCACCGACTCCGAATCAGCCCCCTGGAAGGGAAAGTATGGTACCCCGGTAACAGTAATGCGGGAGGTATCCAGATCAACCCGCAGGTTACCGAGCGATTGAATGCGCAGCAGCTCACAGATTACCGGTTGCCCCGCCGTTTTGAAGGTACCTGACCCCAGCCGAAGAAGGCTGTCCACCCGGAAAGCCCCCTGGAGCGTCCACTCCCCACCATTGCCGGAAAACGTGGAATTACGCAGGAGCTTGTGCCCCGACAGGTTAATCTGATTGCCGATTCCGGTGGAAAGGAATAGCACGTCCCCCCGAAAATCAAATACCATATCCGGGGTCAGTATCAAAGACCCATGTACTTCCATTGAAAAGCCTGCGGGGGCAGTAAAAACCGGCCGGCCTGTCGCGCCCGTCCATATCATGTTTTTACAATAAATCGTGGGGTTGTTGACGGTTACCACCTGATTGGGCCCTGTAAAAGACCGGGTGTCAAAAAACACATGGTCACTTGCCGTAGGGATAGTGTTGTGTTGCACCGTACCTCCGGAAGTCGTCACCCAATGGCTGATATCCGACCAGTTTCCCGAGCCACCGACCCAGTAGTAATCGGCAGCAGAACAATTAAAGGAAACTATAAAAGAACAAAGTGCTGAAATAAGCAGAATCCTACCCATGCTGTACAAAATTTTTTCCTGGTTTTATACCTGATTCAAATATAGCCTTATCCGACAACAATCAGGACAAGGAACGCTAAATAGGAACGGAAAATTTTTGTACGGCAGGTAAAAGCAATGTCTTCCAATGCTTATTTTCTATGCTGCCTCAAGGAATTGTGGGAAAAATAAGTATTCTGCCGCCTTCGACGGCAGAATACTTATTTTTCAGAGTGCTGTTTTCTTTGATTTTGCTTCCCAAATTCAATGAAAACAGCACTCTGAAAAATATTCTGAGGTTGTGTAAAAAGGCCGGAGACCTTCATTTGACGGCTGACGCCGCCCAATAATATTTTGAAAGAACACTGTATTCACTGATTTTGCGAAGTAAAATCAGTGAATACAGTGTTCTTTCAAAACTTTCTTTCGCCGCTGTAGGCGGCGGAATACTTTTTACACACCCCCATCACATTTGGATGGCGCCATAAAATTAAAGTCTGTATTATTTAAAAAATTATTTTAACCAACTCCTCTTAAGAG
>JBEIGB010000090.1:0-14092 GCA_040382095.1 Lewinellaceae bacterium | reverse complement strand
TTTTGCGAAGCAAAATCGTTGAAAACGCGGCTCTGAAAAAATATTATTTTGAACGAACACTATTTTCACTGCTTTTGCGAAGCAAAATCAGTGAAAATAGTGTTCGTTCAAAATATCATTTGGCGGCCTAAGCCGACAAATGAGGCCTTCGGCCTTTTTATACAACCCCAGGAAAATTTATTTTGCTGCCGCAGGCGGCAGAATAAATTCTCGCACAACCCCTTATGCGACAGCATCAGAAAAAACGCCGGGATTCCACGATATCCGTATTTAAAAAAATCATTATATACTTTACATTTAATCATAAAAACGCTTATCATCGCATGTATCCAGCAGAATTAACCGCACCAATGGCCAAAGAACTTGTGGACGTCGGTTTCGACAGCCTCAAAAACGCAGAACAAGTCAATGCGGTATTGGGCAATAATGAGGGCACCGTGCTCGTGGTCGTCAACTCCGTTTGTGGTTGTGCCGCCGGCAATGCCCGGCCCGGCGTACGGATGGCTATTCAGGGGCAACACAGGCCCGACCGCCTCGTTACCGTTTTTGCCGGTGTAGATCAGGAAGCCACTGCCAAAGCAAGGGAGTTTATGTTGCCTTATCCGCCTTCCTCCCCCGCCATCGCGCTCTTCAAAGAGGGTAGATTGGTGCATTTCCTCGAAAGGCACCATATCGAAGGCCGCTCTCCGGAAATCATCGCCGCCAACCTCGAGATGGCGTTTGAACGGTATTGCTAAGGGCTGAAAGGTAATGGGTAAAAATATTATTTGGCGGCACAAGCCGCCAAAGGACGGATAAGCGCCGATTTAGAAGAAGGGGGTGTTGAAAAGATTTTTGCTGCCTTCGGCGGCAAAACATTTTTTTTAGAGCGCCGCTTTCAAGAAAACTGCGCTCTAAAAAAATTATTTGGCGGCACAAGCCGCCAAAGGAACACACCCGTTTGTTCCGGCAAGCCCCACGGGCTACCAGTCAACAGGGTTCCGCTCGTTAAATACTTCGATAGCGCGCAGGAGCTTTCTGCGGAAATCCTCTGCATCGTTTTCCTGTATAAGAGAGACTGCACGGCGCACCTCCGGGTCAGCGGTCATTACTTCCATGAGGGATTCTGTGGAAAATGTGCGGACCTCACCGGTCTCCAGGATGAAAATGCGCTCCCGGTACTCCCGGGTAGTGCGCGGGAGCCGTGCCTGTCTAAAGGGCTTTCCGGACAATGGATTGTAGGCGGCAAAGGATACAGTATCGGTTATAGCGGCTTCGTAAGCGAAATAGGAGATTTTTCCCGGGTACTTCAATGCTGCAAAAATCACCGAGGAACGCAGGGTACTGTCTGCGGGTACACGCAGCGAAGTCTGGCCATTCAGGCAAATCAGGGCGATGGAATCGGGAGGGAAAGGCCGGCCATCCGCCAGGGCGAGTTCGGCAATCGTCGTGATCCCGGATTCGGGGTTGACAAACCACTTGCCCCGCGTTTCTTTCCAGGTGAGCCACGGGCGGTTGGCCCGGAAATCTTCCGCAGAGCGATAGATCCCGTCTTTCCATAACGGCTGTGCCGCTTTTCTCGATTGTGCCGGCAGCATCGCTGCGGGAAACAGCAACAGACAGGAATAAAAAAGGCAGCGTTTATAAGGATACATCCTGAGCGGTATTTACAGGCGACTGCCTGGTGAGCTGCTGGAAGATATCCTCCAGGGAAGAGCTTTCCTGCTGCATTTCCAGGAGGATGTACTGATGTGCAACAGACCAATTGAAGACTTCTTCCCGCAGGTCGTTGTCTGTCCCGGCAAACAACCTGAAGCGGTTTCCCCCGAGGGCGGTATATCGCGTCACCCCGGCAATCTTTTCGATAAGTCCTGCCGAAGGGGCAGTTTTCCATTGTACGGTGACTGCCTTTCCCCCTTGCAGGCGCTGCTTGAGCTGATTGATGGGCTCGTCGGCAACAATTTCACCTTTGTTGATGATGATCGCGCGGTCACAGACCGCTTCGACTTCCTGCATGATGTGGGTAGAGAAAATCAGGGTCTTGGATTTGCCCAGGGAACGGATCAACGCGCGGATTTCGGATAGCTGGTTGGGGTCGAGGCCGGTAGTGGGCTCGTCGAGGATCAGCACCTCCGGGTCGTGCATAAGCGCCTGGGCAAGGCCTACGCGCTGGCGATAGCCTTTCGAGAGTGCACGGATCGGTTTGTTCCGTTCGAGGGTCAGGCCAGTTTGCTCAATCAGTGCGCCAATGCGTTGTGCGGGCATCCTGAGTTTATGGATGCGGGCAACAAAGGCGAGGTATTCCTTTACGTACATGTCTTTGTACAGGGGGTTGTGCTCGGGTAGGTAGCCCAGCCTGCGGCGTACCTCCAGGGAATTTTCCCCGACATCAATGCCGCATACGCGCACCTTTCCCTCCGTTGCGGCGAGATAACCGGCGATAATCTTCATCGTCGTCGTTTTTCCTGCTCCGTTGGGTCCGAGAAACCCCAGTATTTCTCCTGGTCGGGCTTCGAAGCTGACCCTGTCAATGGCGCGTTGGGCCCCATAAGATTTAGAAAGACCTTCCAATACTACCGACATAAGCTTTTTTTTATTTTTGAGCGTTTCACCTGCACAAAGGACGAAAATTAAACGAAAAGCAGGATAAAAAGTGCATTTTTGAGGCAGACAATTTCTTGTGCTGCCGCACAAACCTGACTTGCTGTAAAGATCCCGTTGTTTAATGCGCGGTAACCTTTAGCAGGCGGATTATAACTTTGAATTTTCAGCGCTATGAAGACTTTTTCCAGGGCCAGGATAAAAAAAATCGAGGTGTTCCGCCTCAATATCCCGCTTTCCGAGCCGTTTGTGATTTCCCTCGAGACGATCACGCACGCCCGGAACGTTTTGGTCCGCATCACTGCGGACAACGGCCTGCAGGGCCTGGGCGAGTGCAGCCCTTACCTGCGCATTGCCGGCGAAACGCAGGACGGCGCATTTGCAGTGGCACCGGTCCTCGCGAAGGCACTCCTGGGAAAAGATCCGCTTGCCCTCCGGACGGCGGTCAAAGCCATGGATATGGCGATTTTCTCCAACCGTTGTATCAAGAGCGCTTTTGACCTCGCTTTACACGACCTGGCGGCCAGACTGCTCGATGTCCCGCTTTATGTATTGTTGGGAGGGGAAAACAACAGAGAAATATCTACCGATATGACCGTGAGTATGCTTTCCCCTGAGGCGATGGCGGCTGCTGCAAAGCGGTTTGTGGCAGCGGGCTTTCCTGCCGTAAAGCTGAAACTTGGCGGTGGATATCCACTGGATGTGCAGCGCGTAGCTGCGGTGCGCGAGGCGATCGGTCCCGGAATCCCCCTGCGCGTGGATGCGAATCAGGCATGGGATGCCCCAACGGCGCTGCGGGTCCTGCAGGGAATCGCCCCATTTGGCATCCAGTTCTGCGAACAGCCGCTGCCAGCCGCAGCGGTGGAGGCTATGGCTTTTTTGCGCGCCCGAAGCCCGGTACCCCTGATGGCCGACGAATCGCTCTTTGACCACGCGGATGCGGTCCGGCTATTGCGGGCAGATGCCTGCGATATGTTTAATATCAAACTCTCAAAATCGGGCGGTATCCACCACGCCACCAGGATCGCCCACCTCGCGGAAGCAGCGGGGATACCCTGCCAGGTAGGCTGCTTCTCCGAAACGCGCATTGGGATGAGCGCGCTCGCACATTTTGCCCTCGCATTTGACCAGGTGCGTTATTTCGACCTCGATGCCCCGCTCATGCTCGCGGAAGATCCCGTAATCGGTGGCCTGCAATATCAACCCGACGGCAGGGTGAACGTACCGGACGACCACCCGGGGATCGGGGCAGTGCCGGACGAAAGCTTCCTGCGCGATATCGCCGGCCAAAGTCCCGATGCCCGTATCAGCTTCGAATTTCCATAACCTAAAACTTCTGTATAATGCAGCAATTTATCAAAATGGCATTTGTCGCCGCCTTCCTCTGGGCAGGTTGCACATTCCCTGCCTTTGCCCAGCAGGACGTACTCCGGCAGTTGCAGGAAATCGCGATCGTAGATCAAAAAGTGATGATGCCGATGCGCGACGGGATCCGGCTCGCAACGGATATTTTTCGTCCAAAAACTGACAAACCGGTACCGGTAATCCTGTCAAAAACCCCATATAATTTTAATTCCTGGGGGGATGGGGAAATGCGTACCGGCGTTTATACCGCCGCCCTCGAAGCGGTCAAAAAAGGCTACGCTTATGTCGTTCAGAACGAACGGGGCAAGTTTTTCTCAGAAGGGGAGTGGGATATCCTCGGGCCACCTGCGACCGACGGGTACGATGCTTTCTCCTGGCTGGCCGCCCAATCCTGGTGTAACGGCAAAATCGGCACGATCGGGTGTTCCTCTACCGCGGAATGGCAGATGGCGGTGGCGGCACTCGACCATCCGGCCCACACGGCCATGGTGCCGCAGGGCTTTGGTGCAGGTGTCGGAAGGGTCGGACCGTTTTTCGAGCAGGGCAACTGGTACCGCGGAGGGGCACACCAACTGCTGTTTACCGCCTGGCTGTATGGCACCCAGACGGATAAAATCCGCCCACAGTTCCCCAAAGATGCTACGCAGGAAGATCTGGTACGGGCATCCCGCTTTTACGACCTCGCCCCTGAAATGCCCCCGGTGGACTGGTCCAAAGGGCTCCGGCACCTGCCGGTGCAGGATATCCTGAAAAATGTGAACGGCTCGGTAGGGGTTTTTGAAAAAATGATCCGCCGTAAACCCAATGATCCGGACTGGTATAAAGGTGGCCTGTACCACGACGACATGGACTTCGGTGTGCCCGCTTTCTGGTTTGTCTCCTGGTACGATGTAGCCGCAGCCCCCAATATCTATCTCTTTAACCACCTGCGCAATAACCCGCGCTATGCAGACGTGGCAAAAGACCAATACCTCGTCATCGCCCCCACGCTGCACTGTTCTTTTAAACGTGCAACCGAACAGACCGTTGTCGGGGAGCGCAACCTCGGCGACGCCAGGCTGAACTACGACGAGCTGACCTACGGCTGGTTCGATTTCTGGCTCAAAGGGGAAAAGAATGGCGTTACCGACCGCCTCCCGCGGGTGCAGTATTTCACTATGGGCCTCAACAAATGGCAACAGGCGGAATCCTGGCCACCAGAGGGCACCGTGATGACGACTTATTACCTCAAAAGCAACGGCAAGGCGAACAGCCTCTATGGCGATGGCAAACTCAGCCTGCAGCCTTATGCAAAGAAAGAAACCACCCAACCCGATGCATTTGCTTACGACCCGATGAACCCCGTGCCTTCCTACGGTGGCAACGTCTGCTGTACCGGTAACGCCATACAGGGCGGTGCTTTCGATCAGCAAAAGATGGAAACGCGCCACGATATCCTGGTCTATACCTCGGAGCCTCTCGCCAAAGGGGTCGAAATCAGCGGATTTATCGAAACGACCCTCTATGTTTCGTCAGATGCCAAAGATACCGATTTTACGGTCAAACTCGTGGATGTCTATCCCGACGGCAGGGCGTATAACCTCGATGAAACCATCCTGCGCGCACGGTATCGCGAAGGCTTTGATAAAGAAGTGTTTATGGAAAACGGGAAGGTGTATAAACTGGAGCTCAGCCCAATGGCGACCAGCAACTATTTTGCCGAAGGCCACCGGATCCGCATCGAGGTGTCGAGCAGTAACTTCCCCCGCTTTGACCGCAACCTCAATACCGGGGGCAACAACTTCGATGAAAGCACCGGCGTCATTGCCAATAACAAAATCTACCACTCCATAGACTACCCTTCACAGGTCAGGTTGCCGATAAAAACTAAGTAAAGTATGACGAATAAGGAAATCGCCAGGGCCTTTCAGCTACTCGGGGAGATCATGGAACTCCACGAAGCGGATCCTTTTAAGGTGCGTTCGTATCAAAACGCCTATATCCAGTTGAGGAAGCTCGATACCCCCCTCGAAGGGATGCCGGAGGAAGCCATCGGGCAGATCAAAGGGGTGGGCAAGGCGATTGCCGGAAAAATCCACGAGCTGCTCCAGACCGGCACCATGGCCACCCTGGAGCGGTATAAGGCCGTTACCCCGCAGGGCATCCAGGAGATGCTCCAGGTGAAGGGTTTTGGCCCGAAAAAAGTGCGTGCGGTGTGGAAGGGCCTCGGAGTTGAGACGATCGGCGAGCTGCTCTACGCCATCAACGAAAACCGCCTGGTCGAGCTCAAGGGCTTTGGCCTGAAAACACAGGAAGCGCTCTGCAAGCAACTGGAATATTACCAGGCTTCGAGGGGGCTGTTCCTCTATGCCGCTGCGGAGCAGGAAGCCACCGTGCTGCTTTCGACCCTTGCTGCCCATCTGCCGGGTATGCGGGTCGAAAGCACGGGTGCTTATCGGAGGAAATCACCGGTGCTGGATGCAATAGATATACTGATCGGTGGCGGGGAGCGGCTGTTGCCAGAAATGCTGGAGGGGCCGCTTACCGGCGTTGTACAGGTCCCGGACGGTGGCTTTTCAGGAGCAAGCCCGGCGGGTTTACCCGTGCGGATGCAGGTGTGCCCGCAGCATCAATTCGGAACGGGGCAGTTCCGTTTGTCGGCGGCACCGGACTTCCTCGAAGCCTTTCAGCAGTCCTTTCCGGCTGTTTTAAACAATAATCTTGCGGAAGAAGGAGAAGCCTTCGAGAAAGCCGGTTTGCCGTTTATCGCCCCGGAGTTGCGCGAAGCCGCCTGGCCGCTCCGGTCTGCGCTCCGGGGCGATTTACCCGCGCTGATTGAAGAAAGCGATATCCATGGGGTCATCCATGCGCACAGTACCTGGAGCGATGGCCTGCACACCCTTCGCGAAATGGCAACAGCCTGTATCGGAGCCGGGTTTACCTATCTTCTGATCAGCGACCACTCCAAATCTGCATTTTACGCCAATGGCCTTTCGGAAGCCCGTATCGCGCTCCAGTTTGCCGAAATTGACGCCCTCAACCTCGAGCTCGCGCCTTTTCGGATATTTAAGGGGATAGAATGCGATATCCTGAACGATGGTACCCTGGATTATCCCGACGAAATCCTGGCAGGGTTCGATTGCGTGATCGCTTCCGTGCACAGCAACCTGAAGATGGATATGGAAAAAGCTACCGCACGGCTTATCCGGGCAGTCGAGCACCCCAGCACCCGCATCCTCGGCCATCCCACCGGGCGCCTGCTCCTCTCGCGCCCGGGATACCCCGTTGATCACCATAAGGTTATTGACGCCTGCATCGCCAATGGAGTAGTCCTCGAACTCAACGCCAACCCCTATCGCCTCGATCTGGACTGGCAGTGGCTCCCCTACGCCCTGGAGCGGGGCGCGATGATCTCGGTCAACCCGGATGCACACAGCACCGGCGGTATCACAGACATCCGGTATGGGATCTTCGCTGCCCGGAAAGGCGGGCTCTCGAAAGCCAGTTGCCTGAATGCCAAAGATGCAGCGGGGTTCCGGGCATGGATAGGGGAGCGGTGAGACGGAATAAGTGGGTTTTCAGTGAAATATACTCATTTGTGCGTATTTCCCCAAATTTTTGTTGTTCTTACCTTTATGCCGTGTATAAAAGTTTTTCCGGTAAGGGAAGACTACGACTTGCTGTGAAAAGGTCATCCAGGGTCAACAATGGCTATTTTCTGCCCACACATCGCTTTTTTCGGGTCATATAGCCCGGCTATTTTCCTTCTGATAAGCCACAGTTTGGCCGAAAAATAGTGCACTTTTCCATCGCGCTGACCTGTCGCAACAAGTCTGATATACTTCGACGTAGCTGTACAAGATATCACCCTAAGTAATTTTAAACCCCGCAGCCCCAGGACTTTTTACCTGCTAAGCCCCAGCTTTAAACTATGTATGATGGAGCAGAATCGGCCGCTCCTCCTGGGTAGAGACCCGGCAGAGGTTGGGGTTTAAATGCTTCAATCGCAACTTATGCTAAGACAGTAATTTTATGGTTAAAGCAGGATAATTATGAGAGTCAAAATTCTTTCCTTTTTACTGTATGGAATGTGTATCGCTTCTGTTTGGGGCCAGGAAACCATAACGTATGGGGGTAGAGGGATCAAACCCTTCCAGGTCATCTCCAGCGATCAGGCCATGCTCAAAGAAACCCCGGATACCGTCAGGGACGAAGCCGTAATGGATGGTACGGGGATGGATTACAACTGGGCGAATATGGGCCGGCTAATCCGTCAAGCCTCTTTAGGGGTAGATTTCGAGGATATGGCAAAGTTTGCCAAAATTACCCCGGAGCAGTGGATTGATGAACAGATGAAGATACCCCCGCCTAATATGTTGGAGCTTACCAGGAAAACCCATACGGATTTAAGGGCTTATGCCGTTTCTCTGGGCGTTTCCTTTGGTTCTGACACGGTAGTAATCCGGTCAGAAAGCTTTCACAATGCTTGGTGGGCCCATGTTTTGAAGGGGAAAGACTATCTCAGGCAGCGGGTTGCTTATGCTTTGAGCCAGATTTACGTCATTTCGGATCAATCTGATGTTTCAGAATTTGCCTTAGGAATGGCCACTTTTCAGGATTTACTCCTCAAGCATGCATTTGGCAGTTTCCAGGATTTATTACTTGGAATAACCCTGCATCCAAGTATGGGATTATATCTCAGCCATTTTAATAATTCAAAGAGCGTCCCGGAGCGCAATATACATCCAGATGAAAACTATGCCCGCGAGGTTATGCAATTGTTCTCCATCGGATTGTACCAATTGAATATAGATGGTACGCTAAAGCGGGATTCTTCCGGCAACCTTATCCCGACCTACTCGCAGCAGGATATTAAAGAGCTTGCTAAAATTTTTACGGGATTGAGTGCTGGTAAAGCAGGGACATATAGCCGGCCAACAGAACTGCCACGTTTTGGTTGGGGCATTTATAGCACTGATTTTACTGTACCCATGGGAATGTTTGAAGAATGGCACGAGACCGGCCCTAAATCCTTTTTAGGACTGAGCGTTCCTGGCGGACAGAAAGGATTAAAGGATATTGAAATGGCAATAAACCACCTCGCCAACCATCCCAATGTCGGGCCATTCATCGGAAAACAGCTCATCCAGAAACTGGTGACCAGCAATCCCAGTCCGGCCTATGTGAAAAGTGTCGCGGAGGCTTTTAATGATAATGGGAAAGGGGTGCGTGGGGATATGGCGGCCGTCATTAGAGCCATCCTGCTTCACCCGGAGGCAAGGTCTTGTGCCTCCCTGCAGATCCCCACCCAGGGAAAATTGCAGGAGCCCTTTGTGAGATACTTAGAACGGGTAAGGAATTATCGGGTTATACCGGATGCGAACAATAAAATTTTTACCAACGGAGGATCTGCTCATTGGAATACTGGACAGAATTACATGTCTGCACCCTCTGTGTTTAATTTTTACCAGCCTGGATATTCTCCCCTGGGGATGTTGCAAAGCAATCAGTTGGTGGGTCCAGAATTTCAGCTCCATAATTCCACTACTGCGATCCGGTGGGTCAATCAATCTTCGAATACCGATTGGATATTGAACTTTACCTGGACCCTGGCTGCCGCAGGATCTCTTGAGATGGAAATTCCAACACTCAACCCTTACACAAATGATCCTGAAGCGCTTATAAATCAGATTGATAAGCGGTTTACGCGGGGCCAAATGACGGATCGGACGAGGAGTCTGATCAAAAAAACCATCCTACAGTATCTGAGGGGTAGCGAACGGATACGGCATGCAATCCATATAACTTTGTCGACTCCCGAGTTCAATATCCTAAAATAACAGTCTATGAACAGAAGGCAATTCATAAAAGCAAGTGGCTGTACGGGCATGGGTATGCTTACCATGTTCAACTCTGCTGTAAACCTAAAAGCAATCGGAGCGGCCGCACTGGATAACCCAGGGTTAACCGATGATTACAAGGCACTGGTCTGTATTTTGCTTCAGGGGGGAAATGATTCTTACAACACACTCGTTCCCCTCGAGCCAGAGGCATATAAGGATTACGCGGCCTCCCGATCGAATATGGCCTTAGATGCTAAAATGTTGATACCGCTAGATGTGGCAAGTACAGGTGGTGTTCCCTATGGTTTGCACCCTGCTATGCCGGAAATTGAGGACTTGTTCTTTTCCGGGGAATGTGTATTTATCAATAATGTTGGTACCCTGGTCGCGCCCTTGACTAAAGAAAGATATCTTAATGGTTCGACAAGGGATATTCCTTTAGGCCTTTTTTCCCATTCAGACCAGGAAAGACAATGGATGACAGGGATTCCCGATGAGCGGACTCAGATCGGATGGGGTGGGCGAGTAGCGGATTTGCTCAAGGATATGAATACCAACCAAAAAATTTCCATCAGCTTATCTTTGAACGGTACAAACATTTTTCAACAAGGGAAAAAAACAGTTCCTTTCGCACTAGATCCGTATAATGGGGCAGACTTAATCGGTAGCTATAATAGGGGAAAAAATGAGTATAACCCCATCGGCCAGGCCATTGATAGCCTAATGCATCACAATTATCAAGATGCTTTCCAAAAAACATTTATGGACGAAATCCGGAATGCACAGGAAAGCGGAGAGGTATTTCTCGACGCCTATTATCGCAGAGAGGATTTTTCCATCGCCAAATTTGATAGGGATAGGGTTGCCGAACAATTAAAAATGGTTGCCAATACCATCGCCGCCAGAAAATTCCTGGGGGTCAAACGGCAGATATTTTTCGTCCACATGGGGGGCTTTGATCATCACGATTATTTGCTCAATTACCACACCCGTGACTTGCGAAGGTTGTCCAAGGCGATTGGCGCTTTTCATGGGGCAATGAAAGAACTGAAACTTGAAAAGCAGGTAACCCTGTTTACGATCAGCGACTTCGCCCGGACGTTGACTTCCAATGGCGATGGTACCGATCATGCCTGGGGCGGTACTGCAATGGTGGTTGGGGGCTCTCTGAATGGGAACAAATTCTACGGCAAGTACCCAAGCCTAAAGCTGGGTAGTGCACTGGATGTCGGAAACGGCGTATTTATCCCGACCACCTCCACAGATGAATACTTCGCTGAACTTGCCCTTTGGTTTGGGGTAAGCCGCAACGAGCTACCGACCATCTTCCCCGGCCTCAAAAATTTCTATTCACTATCCAGTCCTAATTTGCCCCTTGGCTTTATGAAAATTTGATTGTATGAAACCTGTATTACTCTGTTTCTTTTTGCTGGCGAGCCTCTCTTTAAAGAGCCAGTGCTATCCGGATCAGCACAGCACGGACTGGACATCTGCGTGGTATGCCTGTAAGGCTGCTGCAAGCCCTAATAAGGTCAGAAAAGATGGCCACTGGCTGATGATAGACCTGGGAAAGGTGAGAAAAATCACCAAATCTCATTTTTGGAATTTCAACTATCCCGACCAGTTGGAATCCGGTATTGCCAAAATGGAGATTGATTATTCCGTTGATGGGGCTAATTGGACTTTCTTCAAACGCATTGAGCTGCCCAAAGCCAGCGGCTTGCCGAGGTACGAAGGGCTACCCGGGCCGGATTTCAACGTAGAAGCAAGATATGTACTGCTGAGCGTCGTTGAAACCTGGGGCCATCCGTGTGCCGGACTATCGGAAATTTCCTTTGTTACGGAACAAAGTGCCCAGGTTACCCCCATCAGGGAAGTATTCAACGACCCTATTTGTCTGTCTGCCTCCGTTTTTCCCAACCCCTTCATGGATAGGGTCAATCTTTCGGTTGAGGGCAATTGTCAGGAACCCATATCCTGGATGCTGACGGATGTAGCCGGCAGGTTATTGAAAAAATCCACTTTGCCCCTTTATCCGCCGCAGGTGCTCGATCTGGACTTTAAGAACCTGCAGCCAGGAGTATATTTCTTTACCCTTTCAAACGGTAAGACGATGCGGCAGGAGAAGTTAGTAAAAATAGAATAAGTATATCCAACTAATGAAAAACAGGAGGCTAGCGCTCCCATCAGTGGCTGCTCTAATGGGCATGGTTTTTTTGCTGTTAGGCAGCAGTGGCGGGGTCGGTACCTTCCAACGGGAAGACCGGACCGGGTCGCCCCTGTCCTTGAATACGACCTGTAGGACCTGTCATTATGGTGGAAACCAGACAGCTTCCCTTGAACTGACCCTCCTGAAAGATTCCCTGCCGGTCCAGAATTATATGCCTGGTACGGATTATCTGGTGAAGGTAAGTATCAAGTCAGATCCACAAGCGAAGGTGTATGGTTTACAAATGGTCGCTTTGCAAAGTGAAAATAACCAGCAGGGAGGAACATTTTATAACCTTCCCGATTCTTTGAGGGCAGTACCCCTATGGAATCGGTCGTACATTGAGCAGAAGCGGCCTGTCGCCACGAATACTTTTTTTGTGCCATGGCGGTCGCCCGAGAGCAATATTGGTAAAATCAGGTTCTACGCCGCTGGTCTCGCAGCCAATGGAAACGGGCAGATTTCAGGTGATACGCCCGTGTGGCTTGAAACGCCCTTGGAGCTAAACTCTGCCACTGTCACCGCGAGCAGCTCAATAATCAAAAAGAAAAGCGTATGGGTATCTGGCCCGGCACCCGAACGGATTTTATTCGCCGAAGGATTTGACGATGGCGAATATCCACTAATCGTTTCGGATTTTAATGGGAGGATTATTATGTTAAAAAAAATTTTTTTTATTGATAATCAATCTATTATACATGGTTTGCCCAACCTTCCCGGAAGGTATGTGGCCAGTCTGTTTGATGGGAGGAAATATTATGTGATTAGGTTTTAGTTGGATGGGGGGAAATGGGGGTTTTCAGTTAAATATACTCATTTATGAGTATTCCACGAAATTTTTACTATCCTTACCTTTATGCCGTGGATGAAAATTTTTCCCGGTAAGTGATTTCAATGGGCTTGTTGCGGCAGGAACATCCTGGGCTAAAAATGGCCCTTATCTGCCCTTGGCGGCATTTTCCGCCAAAGAATATTTTTTTAACGCCGATTTTGTTCATTTTGCGAAGCAAAATGAACAAAATCGGCGTTAAAAAAATAGTATTCTGTCGCCGAAGGCAGCAGAATACTATTTACAAAACCCCTCAAATAAGCCGTCGTTTCGACGAAAAATAGCGCACTTTTTTTATCGCGCTAAGCTGTTGCAACAAATCTGATCTAATTTGTGGTGCCTGTATAGGTTATCATCCTAAGTATTTTTTAAACCCGGCGGACCCAGGACTTTTCCCCCGCTTAGCCCCCGCCTAAACCTTTGTATGATGAAGCAAAATTACACCCTTCCACAGGACGGCTTATGCGCACCCGCGCAGGTAAAAGGTCGTAAGGCCACGTCCAGGGCATCCTGCCGCTTAACTGCAGGATATCCCTCCAATCTCCTGCTATTCAAGGCTATACGGAATCCTCTTGGGGCTACTGCCGCTTCGGTGTCCCACCGCCCGATTCCTCTATCTGAAATTTTTTCTGCGTATGGTGTGCAGCAGAAACTCGGGCTTTTTTTCATGCAGTTTTCAAGACCATAGCCGGTAGCTGTGCGCTTACGAAAGTAGGATTCGGGTACTTTCGCCCTCATATAACTTTCGAGTGGGTAAAAATTATACCCTGATTTGGGTAATCATAAATTTTTCATTCCTTTTTCAATTCTAAATGATATATCATGAAAAAGCTTATTCTGCCAAAGCTATCCTTCCTTTTTCTGCTCGCCCTAATAACCCCGCCCGCGCTCTACGGAAAAATCTGGCGGGTCAATAATCAGCCGGGTATCAATGCAGATTTTAATAACCTGCAGGCCGCCCACGACGCCGCTGCTGCCGGGGATACCCTCTATATCGAAGGTTCGCCTACCAGCTATGGCAATTTAAATTGTAGCAAGAAAATTTTTCTCTTTGGCCCAGGGTATCTTCTGGCCGAAAATCCCAATACGCTGGCTATAACCTTTGAGGCGATATTTAATTTAGGGCTTGCTGAAAAAGTCTCTGCTCTCTAGTAAGTTCTTGAAAAATAAGAGTCTATGTTGAATTTTTCTTTAGGATTTAGTGAAAATCTGCAAGGTTTTAGCGATATTTAGTTCAAATTCCTTGCAGATGCTCAGGTATTTATCGGACAAACAGCTGACGATCGA
>JBEIGB010000089.1:0-14241 GCA_040382095.1 Lewinellaceae bacterium | reverse complement strand
GCTCTGAAAAATTTAATGCGGTTGTGTAAAAAGTATTCCGCCGCCTATGGCGGCGAAAGAAAGTTTTGAGGGAACACTGTTTTCACTGATTTTGCTTCAATAAGTGGCAGAATACTCATGAGACACCCCCACTTGTGAGACAGCCTTGTAAGAAGCTTTTTTTTACACCCCCTGCCGGGGATTGTTAAATATCCAGCAGCAAGGTTACCGGATCTTCCAATAGGTTTTTGACCTTCACCAGGAAGGTAACAGAGGTACTCCCATCTATCACGCGATGGTCATAAGAAAGTGCCAGGTACATCATCGGTCGGATTTCGACTTTGCCCTCTACGGCGACGGGGCGTTCTTTGATAGCGTGCATACCCAGGATTGCGGACTGGGGTTCGTTGATAATCGGCGTACTCAGGAGGGAGCCAAAAACCCCGCCATTTGTTATCGTGAACGTGCCCCCGCTCATTTCCTCCAGGCTCAGGGAGCCATTCCTTGCCTTGGAAGAAAGATCTTTAAGCCCCAGTTCGATTTCTGCGAAACCAAGCGATTCGATATTGCGGATAGGTGGAACGACAAGGCCGTTAGGCGTTGAAATTGCGAAAGCAATATCCACATAATTGTGGTACACGAGATCATCGCCGCTGACATGGGCGTTGACATCGGGCATTTCCAGCAGGACCTTTGCGCAAGCCTTTGCAAAGATGGACATGAAGCCCAGTTTGATCCCGTACTTTGCCTGAAATTTTTCCTGATACTTTTCCCGAAGAGCCATGATTGCGCTCATATCTACCTCATTGAAGGTAGTGAGCATTGCGGTTTCATTTTTGGCGCTCACCAGGCGTTTGGCGATGGTGCGCCGCATCCTGGACATTTTTCTGCGTTCTTCCTCCCTGCTGAACGCTTTGTGAGGGGCTGACGGAGGGGGTGCTGTCGGCGGAGGAGGCGCAACGGGTGCTGCAGGCACTATCGTTGCTTCGGCTGCCTTCAGCGCATCTTCTTTAGTAATGCGGCCTTCGCGACCGGTGCCCTGCACCTGGGCAGGAGGGATATCGTTTTCTTTCAGGATTTTTGCTGCTGCCGGAGAAGGGTGCCCTGCGGCGTAAGGTACATTGGCCGACGGGGCGGGGGGTGCGGGGATTTCTGCCTTTGTCGCCGTCGGGGCGTTTGTAGTCGCGGGCTCACCTGCAGTAGCTGAGGTATCTATCCTCGCCACCAAAGCCCCGATTTCGAGATCATCGCCTTCTTTCGCAACATAGATGAGCTTTCCTGTGGCCTCGGCAGGAAACTCCAGCGTAGCCTTATCCGATTCAAATTCACAGATTGGCTCATCCAGTTTGACAATCGCCCCTTCTTCCTTTAACCAGCGGGAAAGGGTGACTTCGTTGATAGATTCTCCAACGGGGGGCACGCGCATCTCGATTACGCTCATCTTTTCGTAAGTTTTTTGTTTTAAAAGGCGATGCAATATTCCGGCAAAAGCTTAAATTATACAAGGTTTCAGGGAAGTTTGTTCCCGCTGCCTGAACATTTATCGCCGGCCAGAGCGGCAACCGACCTTAGCTCTGTTATATGTTTAGCAGTACACTCCCCTTTTTTACCCTGCGGATACCGGATTTTTCCTGAACACATAATACAATCCGACCATAATAAACGGAATACTCAGCAATTGACCGGTGCTGAGGACATTGTTGAACGCCGATTCAAACCCGCCCTGGCTTTCCTTGAAATATTCCATAAAAAAACGGATTCCCCAGATCAGCAACATGAATAAACCAAAATGGAAACCGGGTTTGTGACGCATATCCGTTTTCCAGTAAACGCGGTACAGGATAAAAAAGCTCAGCAAGTACAGGATAGATTCATAAAGCTGAACAGGATGTTTAGGCAGTGCATCCGGGCCATCAGATGCTACAAACCGAAACGCCCAGGCCACATCGGTAGGTTTGCCCAGAATTTCAGAATTCATCAGGTTGCCCAGGCGGATAAAACAGGCCGCAAGCGCAGTTGGCACTACAACTTTGTCCAGTATCCAGAGGATGGATTTTTTTGAAATACGCACAGAGAAAATCCAAAGCGCCAGGATAATGCCGATTGCACCCCCATGGCTCGCCAGTCCGCCATGCCAGATTTTAGGAATTTCCGAAAGGTGCTCCCGGTAATATGCCCAGTCATAAAAAAAGACATGGCCCAGCCGGGCGCCCAGTACTGCCCCGGAAACGATATAAACAAAGGCAGAATCCAGCCATTCTTCAGGTGCTCTTTCCGCCAGGAACATCTTTCGAACGATAAACAAGCCAATCAGGAATCCTGAAGCAAATAAAAGTCCATACCAGCGAAGCGTAATCGGTCCGAGGGAGAGGATTTCCGGGGAAGCCGTCCAGGTAATATACTGCAAAACCATAGCTGTTTATATTTTTGTACCTCAATGAGAAAGTCCTGCCTGCCTTGCCCTGCGCTCATTGATCCGCTTTCTGATCCAGTTTGGAACAATCAGGGCACCCAGGAAAAGGTAGATATAATAGGAAATTAAGCGCCAGATTGTAGCAATCATGGTCGCTTGCGTAGGATTACTCACATAATCGGTCAAGAACCCCCCAAATAGCAAGTCAATCAACCCGGCACCGCCAGGAGTTGGGCTAAAGGCAATAACGAAAAACATAGTTTCGAGCCGGGCATAGAGCTCAAACTGAGTCTTAAAATCCAGCGGCAAATCCGGCAGAAAAGCAATCATCAGTGCGCTGATAATCAGGAAGCGCAGCGTCCACACGACAATAGTACTCACTATTGCCCGCGCGTGAAACGGCCACCGTTCATTTTTCAATTCCCGGGATGCGATGGCCATATCCCTGCCAAAAACCAGTGCTCTTTCATGATAACGCCTCAGTAAGCGGTTATTGGTGACCGCGCCCAGGAACTGCTCCAGCTTCCGGGGGTTTACAAAAAGCCCGTAATAGAACGGCACGGTATAGGTAAGCATGATAGAAAAAGCAATCAGGAAATAATACCCCCAAAATTCCGTATCTGCGAAAGTTTCCGCACCGGGACGCAAAACGCTTGCACCAAAAATGGAATAGAGCACAGGCACCGTTGTCAGCAGGAACATACTATCCAGAACGATCGTGTACAATACGATCGTAGCCGTACGTGCTGCCGATAATTTCTCTTGTGCCAATATGAAAAATGCCACGGCAGAGCCCCCCAGGCTGGTAGGCGAAACCGCCGAGCTAAACTCCCAGATAACGATGAGTTCGATACTTTTCCACCAGGAAAATGCTTTTTTGGTAAGTGCGCGCAGACGGTAAGAATAGGTGAGGTGCCAGATTATACTCAGGATGACGGCAGTAAAAAGCCAAAAGTAGGTATGACTCGTCCAGTTGATCCGGGAAAACTCCTCCAGGTCAAAATGCCGCCAGAATAAATACGCTACAGCGGCCAAACCCAGTAAAATAGGCAGAATAATCCTGGAAGTACGGATAGCGTGCAGCGCATCATGATGCTCGCTGGAAAATTCCCGGAAAGGTTGCTGGTCCAAATGAATTAAGGCTTTATTGTAAAAATGAATCAAAGTCAAAAGTCGCAAAATTTCTCTATATTCCACGCATACAAATAATCTAAATGGACCAATATACCCGTTGGCGGCTAATTCTTGGTGCCGGAGATCCTATTGCTGGTTCAGGGGAAGATGCTGCTGCCATGGACGAAGTGCTCGGTGCGCTATACGAAAGCGACCGACAGGGGGGGCTTGGCGACAGCGCGCCACAAGTACACCGCTGGCTGGGGGATATTCGCACCTATTTTCCTGTCCCGGTCGTACAGCTCATGCAACGGGATGCCCTGGAGCGACTTGGGCTACGCAGTATGCTGCTCGAACCCGAATTACTTTCCATGATCGAGCCAGATGCACGGCTCATCGGCATCCTGCTTTCCCTGAGCAAAATTTTACCCGATCAGACCCGCGAAACAGCCCGTATGCTGGTACGCCGTTATGCAGAAGCCCTGCAGGAGCGATTACAGATGCCCCTGTTATCGGCTATCCGGGGCAGTCTTTACAAACTCCGCCACACGCGCAGGCCACGACAAAACGAAGTGGAATGGCAACGCACCATCCTTGCGAACCTCAAACATTACCAGCCGGAATGGGGTACAGTAATCCCTGAAAGGTTTTTTGGCCGGCAACGCTCGCAGCGCAATCTGAAGCGGCTTATTTTGCTGCTCGATCAAAGTGGCTCTATGGCAAGTTCTATCGTCCATGCCGGTATCCTGGGGTGTATTACTGCCTCCATCCCTGCCCTTCAAACGCGCCTCGTTGTTTTTGATACGAAAATTGCCGATCTCAGCCATCTCCTCTCCGATCCGGTTGACCTCCTCTTTGCTACCCAACTCGGCGGCGGCACCCATATTGCTCAGGCACTGGCGTACGGCCGGCAATTAATGGAAAGCCCGGAAGAAACGATTTTTATCCTGCTGTCCGACCTGATGGAGGGCCCTGCCCCGGATGCGTTGATCAGCCAGGCAGCGGCCATCCGCGACGCCGGAGCCCGTATGATTGTACTCCTTTCCCTGGACGATGGTGGCGCACCAGCTTTTGACCGTAACATTGCCTTCAGACTCGCCGATCTTGGGATTCCTGCCTTTGCCTGCACACCCGATCAATTCCCCGGGCTCATGGCTGCTGCCATCGAAGGGCGGCCTTTGATCGGTACAGTGTGATTGGAATACAGCAAATCAAAGTACACCCTATGGGTGGAAAAGAGTCATTTTTAGCCCAGGATAATCCTGTCGCAACAAGTCTATTATTTTCCCAAAATGCCGGTCGCTCCCAATAAGTCTATTTTTTCACAAAAATCATAGCAGTTTGTGTACTTCCGTGCCGAAGGATATATGTGCCCGCAGGGAGGTGCCCGACATCTACGCGGTTCGTGCTGCGGGCGGTCAGCATTAGCTGGCCAGAAGCGTTAAAGACCTGGTAGTCGCCTGAAATAGTAGAAAACAAGACATCCGCCGTCGGATTAGGTGAAATACGCCACTGCGGAGCATTGACAACCGGCCCGCGCAGGGAGGTCACTGCATCCCCTATGCCAAAAACCGTTATTGTCCCGCTTACTGCATTCACCAATACAACGAGGGGCTTCAAATTCGGGCTTTGATCAGCAGGGATAAAAAGGACATCCTCAGGCCCAAGGTCACCGGCTGCACGGGTATTTGCAGCGCCTGCAAAGTTGCGGTTGTTAAAGTATCCCACAAACGTCGGTTGCTTCGGATCGCTCAGCTTGTACACCATCACGCCACCGATCCGCTCCAGTGTGACAAATATGTAATGACTGGTATCCACTTTCCCGAACGCGATCGCGCTTGGCTCAGGTCCTTTATCGTCACTACGGCTATCGCGGGTACTTGCGGCGTTGGAATCGTTGTTCGCATTGAAAAACGGGGAAAAAGCTGTACTTTTTGCGATATTCGATTCAAAATCGTTTGCACTTTCGAAAACGAGGTTGCCAAATACGTCTAATATAGCGAACGAGCGCCCTCCAAATATATAAATCTGGTCGTGGTCCCCATCGCCATCAAGATCGCCGGAGGCATTAGTGGCGCGAAGACGGCCTAGCCTCGCATTCTGCTTCAGGGAATCCGCTGTCGGAAATGCCATTGGATCCAGTTTGAATGTGCTCGCGCCGATACGCGTCTCCTCGCTGAAACCCGAGTAATCCCGCGCATCGCCTTCATTGGCAATGGCGAGATAGTTATTCCCCCCATGCTCGAAAGCCGCAATGCCATCCGGCTGATACATGCCAAAAACGGGATAATTCACAATTTTAGTACCGCCGTCGCTATCGCTTACGTCCAAGGCGTTATTGGTGCCAAAAGTGATAACTCCAAGACTTGAGGCATCATCTGTACCTGTACCGGCCTTTCCGAAATCATTATCGTTGAGTACTGCAGCTGCACCTCCGGGCAAGAGGGCCAGCCCTTCCGGTTTTGCCCCACCCAGATATCCTGCATCCGGCAGGTTAAGAACCTTCCGCTTACTGACTGGCCGTATGCCGGCAGCGGCAAGTTCGTCACCACCCATCATTTCCAGGGTTTTATCAGCGGGCCCGGAAGAGGATTCTTTTGCAGCACGCTTCGCAAGTGCAGTATCTGCCAATAAATTCGTAGCCCCGAGCAGGTTGATCTCATAAATATACTTTTTGCTCCCCCTTTGTGCGGGAAGGCTGGCATCGTGTTCGATGACCCAAAAAGTCCCTTTACCCTTATATACGGCATCTCCGATATTATCCACCCTGCTGATTGCGGTTCCAGCGGAAAAATTCCTGTTATTTTCCAACAGGTAAACATACTCCCCTATGGGCACTCCATTCGCCGCATTGACCGCCAGGATACGGATAATATCGGTATTGTTGCGAACAGCAGTACCTGGGTTATCCAGCGGTGTCTGAAGAAAAGCGTATATAACGTGGGCAGCGGAGTCATACGCAATTGCAGAGAAACCGCGGTTGGCCCATCGCTTCCGGTAAACCCGTGGAAGGCTCTCAAAACCATAAGCACCGGCTCCAAGGTCAATCAATCCCAATGCAGAAGTGCCCTCGGGGATGTAGCGGTCCACCAATACCCCCTCTGCTGTGAACTTATACAAAGAAGGTCTGATCTCATCGCAAAGCCAGAAAAAACCATTGCGATCGCGAACAATACCTTCCATATCCCCCCCGAACGGGTCGAACGGGAGCTCTGTATAATCTGCTTTTGCCAGGGTATCCACCCAATCCACGATATTGTAATCAGTACCCTGACGGCTCGGTGTCACTGGTATTTCATCAAAGCCGATGAGGTTGGTACGGCCGGAAACCGGGGTTGAAACACCATTTTGCAGACGGCTCAGCGGCAGGATTTTATCCAGGCTGACGGTACCCTGGTTTTTATTATAGACCAAACGCACCATACGCAACTGGTATGCGGGCAATCTGTAGGGGCGGAGGTCGCTAAAAGCCGGCTCGGTACCCCCACCCAGGGCTTGCAACATAGGGACTGCTGCCTCGACCGGCCCCTGGTCGGTTACAGTATAAAAAACCTGTGTCGAATCCGTAGATTCTTTTGGTTCGAAATACAGGCCGGAGAAGCCCCCAAGCCTTACCGGAGGAAGGCTATCCCTGAATACCGGAATACCAACGACTGGTAAGGAAGAAAGTGGCCCAAGCAGGAATTCCTTTACCTGGGGGGTCCCGCTCAGGTGGTCTTTAAATCCTAGCGCTTGTATGTCCAGTACCTTTGCCGTAGCAATATCCACCACTGCCATGGCATTATTTTCCTGAAGCGTCACATAAGCGCGGTTGCCCTCAGGGCTTAGCGCGATATATTCAGGCTCCATATCCTGGGCAACAGTTGGGTTTTTGGGGCCAAAAATCCTCACCCCGCGATTGCGCAGCTCTGTGGCCATGCCATTAAAACCCGCAAAACCTGCCGTTTGGACCGTTCCGGAAGCAACATCAATAATACTGACAGAGCCCTCGGGGTCTATGCTGAAATCCCCTGCGGGCTCCCCTTCATTTGCGGTAAGGATTTTCTTGCCATCCGGGGTAAACACCACCATATCCGGATATGCGCCGACGTTAAACTGGGCCCGCAGGCTTCCGTTTTTTTCAAAGAGCACAACTTTGCCATTGGCCGTTTTGACCGTACCTTCCAGTGCGACCGCCACCATACCATTGAATGTTGCCACATCCCGGACTTTTCCACCATAAGTAGCAAGGGGGATGGAATCTACCAGCACGGGGGCAGCAGGGTTGGAAAGGTTGAGGATACCGATTGTATTGGATTTGGCATTGGCGAAAAAAAGGCGTTTCCCGTCCTTATCGAAAGTAGCAGATTCGGCACCGCCCTGATTGAAAATATCGGTATAGAACGTTGCGACCGGCGTAAGTTTGAGCCCGGTATTTTGTGCGTTCAAAGCGGATAAGCTAAACCATACCAACACAGGTATTACAAACGGGGAACATTTTTTCATGGATGTGAAGTTTGACAAATGAAGGCACAAAATACGGAAGGATATGCTAAAAAAGGAAAATTATCCGTTTATCCTGCCCATCCTTCCCTATCGAGACTGCGGAAATGGATGGCTTCGGCCAGGTGTTCGATTTGTATTGCGTCATTACCGGAGAGATCGGCAATCGTCCGGGCAACTTTAAGTATCCGGTCATACGCCCGGGCGGAGAGTTGCAGTTTCTCCATCGCTTTTTTCACCAGGATTAAGCCGGCCTGGCTGATTTGGCAGACGTCCCGCACCATATTGCCCGGCATCTGGGCATTGGAGTAAATATCCGGATAGGCTTTAAAGCGTTCTGTCTGAATAGCCCGGGCAGCACTTACACGCTCTGCGATCTGCTGGCTGCTTTCCTTTGAGCGTTCGCGGGCGGCGAGCTCATCATAGCTGACTGGTGTAACCTCCACATGTAAGTCTATCCGGTCCAGTAAAGGGCCGGAAATACGCGTCAGGTAGCGCTTTACTGTGCCCGGGGCACAGACGCACTCTTTATCGGGGTGATTGTAAAATCCACAAGGGCAGGGGTTCATTGAGGCCACCAGCATAAAGCTCGCCGGGTAGTCAACGCTTACTTTTGCACGTGAGATCGTCACGCGGCGTTCTTCCATAGGCTGGCGCAGGACCTCCAGCACGCTGCGCTTGAACTCGGGCAGCTCATCGAGAAACAACACCCCATTATGGGCAAGGGAAATCTCCCCTGGCATAGGTAAAGATCCCCCTCCTACCATTGCCACATCGCTAATCGTGTGATGGGGCGAACGGAAAGGCCGGACGCTGATCAGCGCAGAATCGGAAGGCAGTACCCCTGCTACTGAGTGAATTTTGGTCGTTTCCAGGGCTTCCTGCAAGGAAAGGGGCGGCAGTATGGTCGGCAGCCGTCGGGCGAGCATAGTTTTGCCTGCACCGGGAGGGCCGATCAAAATCGCATTATGGCCACCTGCCGCAGCAATTTCCAGCGCCCGCTTTATGTTTTCCTGCCCGCGCACGTCAGAAAAATCTACACTGTAATTATTGACGTTGAAAAAAAATTCATCGCGTGTCTCCACAAAAGTTGGCTGCAGGGTGCTTTCCCCGTTGAGTAACTGTACCGCTTCAATGAGATTACCAATCCCAAAAACCGGTAGTTGATCTACGATTGCTGCTTCGCGGGCATTTTGACGGGGTACGAGCAGCCCCTTATACTTTTCCTTTCTGGCCTGAATAGCAATTGGCAAAGCACCTTTAATCGGAAGCAGGGTGCCGTCGAGCGAAAGCTCCCCCATGAGCATATATTCGTGCAGCAGGTCTTCCCGCATTTGTTTACTGGCTGCCAGGATGCCCACAGCAATCGGCAAATCATAAGCCGAACCCTCTTTTCGCAGATCGGCAGGTGCAAGATTGACCACAGTTTTGGCCCGGGGCATCCTGAAACCAGAATTGGAGATCGCCGATTCGATGCGCTGGAACCCCTCGCGCACAACGCTGTCGGGAAGCCCCACCATATAATAGTAGTTGGTACCGGCAACGGGGGTTCCGCCCGAATCCACTTCGACGGTAATTGTCCTGGCATCCACGCCATGTACCGCACTGGCATAAGTTTTTACTAACATAGTTGTCCATTTAATCATGTTCCGGCCAGCATTTCCAGCCAAAAAAATTTAAACGCCGGAATCACCCGGTATGCCACAAAGAAAATAAAGAAAAAGAACTCCACACAATGGGCATATTTCTGAAACATCAAAAAAATGGGTGGATTTTTGTTTTTTAATGCTTTGAAAATGAATTTTTTAAAACAAAACACCCCCTGCAGATGCATAGATCTGCGGGGGGTACATCACCCGTAAAAACGGCATTGGCAGCGATCAGTTCCGGGGATCCAAAAGCAAGAATCGATGGGGTTCAATGAGCCGCATCGCCGGGGGTACGGGCCTCCCCGGCTGCATCCCCCTACCTGGCCGCTGGTCTGGAGCAGCGGATTTTTCATGCAAGTCGCCGAGTGCTTTATTCCAGCGGTCCACCTGAGGCTCCAGCCCGGCAAAAACCCTGTTGAGGGCACTGCTATACTTATCGGCAAGTTTATCGAGCGGACCGTTGGCCACGCCTCTGGCCACCGGCCTCCGGACACCAGCGGCACGTAGTCTGGGGCCTTGCAATACCGGCCCACCAAGCGCCTTGGCCTGGGTACGCAAACTTGCCAGTAGCTCGCGGTCTTTTGGGCTAATCAGTTTCTCCAGCTCTGCACGTTCTTTTTTCAGCACCGGCAGGATTTCTTTTTGGGAATAATCCTCAACGGCTTTCATAAGCTCAGGGTCCGGCAGGCCCATTGGCCGGGCTGCAGGGCCTCGTCTCCCTATACCCTGCCGTCGGCTCATTGGATTGGCTTTACGCATCCGGTCCAGGCGGATCTCCCACAACTTTTCCATTTGTTCCTTGCTCAGGACTGCAGCGACTTCCTTTCGATGCGTTTCGGCGATCTTTCTGGCTGCTGCCCTCCGCTCCCCGGTATCTGTTACCTGGCTTTCCCGTAAAGCTTTCAGCGCTCTTGCCGTTCTATCCATCGTCTCAAAAAAACGCGCTTCCTGCTCAGGCTTGAGCTGCAATGCCTCCCGTAATTTTTCGCGCTCCACCGCTCTTCCGGGTTGCGCGCCAAGTGTAAAAAATGCAAGGAGCACAATCACTGTCGGAATCCATCTTTTCACTTTTTTCATTTTCCTTGTTTTTTTAGTTTATTGTTATGAGCCAGCGCAGTGGGAAAATGCACCGGCTTTTACCGCTGCAGACAATCCCGATACGCTATATCAGAATAGATTAGTTAAAAGCAAAAAGGTTAAACCGTGCGGAACAGTTTAACCTTTTTTAACGTGATGTTCAGTTTAATGCGTATCAATAGGCTTTGGCGAAAAGGACACGCTGCTTTGAAGGCTTTCCGGTAAGGATACAAGTACCTGCCTCTTCGGGAGCATCGATTGGGATACAACGGATAGTAGCCTTGGTACGCTCCTTGATCTGCAGTTCTGTTTCGGTAGTACCGTCCCAATGAGCGGCGATAAAACCCGGCACATCGGTCTCCAGAAGTTCCTCAAAATCTTTGAAATTATCTACGCGGGTCGTCCGGGCATCGCGGAATGCTTTGGCGCGGTCGAAGAGATTTTGTTGAATCTCGTTGAGGAGGCGGGCCACATAATCGGCGATACCATCCACAGGAACGCTGGTTTTCTCGCCCGTATCACGGCGGGCCACTTCGATTTGACGGTTATCGAGGTCGCGTTGTCCGATACCGAGGCGGACGGGGATACCATGCATTTCGTGTTCGGCGAATTTGAAGCCCGGACGATTTTTCATATCCTTATCGTACTTGCAGGAAATACCTTTGTCGCGCAGGGCCAGCATAATTTTGGCAGCAGCTTCATCAAGTGCCTCAGCTGGTTTGGGAATTGGCACGATAACGACCTGGGTGGGTGCGATTTTAGGGGGCAGGACCAGGCCATTATCATCGGAATGGGTCATGATCAGGCCGCCGATCAGGCGGGTGGACACCCCCCAGGAAGTAGCCCAGACGTGTTCCTGCTGATTGTTTTCGTTGAGGAAGGTCACGTCGAAAGCCTTGGCGAAGTTTTGTCCCAGGAAGTGTGAAGTACCTGCCTGCAGGGCTTTTCCGTCCTGCATGAGGGCCTCGATGCAAAAGGTTTCGTCAGCTCCTGCAAAGCGCTCATTGGCCGTTTTGATTCCTTTTACAACTGGCATGGCCATATAATCCTCAGCAAAAGTGGCATAGATATCGAGGATACGCAGCGTTTCCTCGAGCGCCTCTTCGCGGGTAGCATGGGCGGTATGGCCTTCCTGCCAGAGAAATTCGGCCGTGCGCAGGAACAGGCGGGTACGGAGTTCCCATCGCACCACATTGGCCCATTGGTTGATAAGGAGGGGCAGGTCGCGGTAGGAATTGATCCAGTTGCGGTAAGTGTCCCAGATGATCGTCTCGGAAGTTGGACGGACGATGAGTTCTTCTTCCAGTTTTGCATCGGGGTCCACCACCAGGCCCTTGCCATCTGGGGCGGCCATGAGGCGGTGGTGGGTGATGACCGCACACTCTTTGGCAAAACCTTCGACATGTTCTGCTTCCCGGCTGAGGAAACTTTTCGGGATAAAGAGGGGGAAATAGGCGTTCACATGGCCTGTTGCCTTGAACATACGATCCAGCTGGTCGCGCATGTTTTCCCAAAGGGCGAAACCGTAGGGTTTGATCACCATACAGCCCCGGACGGCAGAGTTCTCCGCCAGGTTAGCCTTTTTTACGATATCGAGATACCACTGTGCATAATCTTCGTTACGCGGCGTAATTTCTTTTGCCATAATTGCAAGCTTGTTTTTTATTCCTTAACAAGTGTTAAATCTAGGAAAATTGTGATTTAACAACTGTTTTTCACGATTTTAGGATTGTTTTAACTACAAAAGCGGCACAAAAGTAATAAATTCGTTGTTGAGATATGAAAAGCAGTAAATGATTTCGTCTTGCGACGTATATCCCTACTCCCTGGCGCGTGTGCGAAAGGCCAGGTATCCCAACTTTGAACTTGTTAAAACAATCCAAAGATGAAAAAAGGAATTATCCTGTGTACGTTGTTCTTCCTGCTTGCAGCCACACTTTCTTCTGCACAGGTCTCGGACGATGTTTATTTCGATCCTGCCAAAGACCGCGTGCAGCCGAAAAATCAAGTCTCTGCACGTGAAAGATATCCATCTGAAGGACAACAGGGCAATTATAGCGACGAGCAAAACGCCTATACCTTCGAAGATGAATACGATTACTACAACGACTACGATTATTACTATACCTCGCGTATCCGGCGCTTCCATCGTCCATATTACGGGTTTGGTTTTTTCGACCCCGTTTATGTGGATACATGGCATTATGACCCTTTTCTCACGCCCGGCGTAACCGTACTCATTTACGACGACTTATTCAGCAACCGTGCCTTCTCGCGCTGGAATCGCTGGAACCGCATGAACAATTGGGGGCCTGGCGTAAACGCCAATATCTCTCTTGGCTGGAACCCCTGGAACCGCTGGAATACCTGGGATCCATGGGGCTGGAACTCCTGGGGTTCGTGGAATAATTCCTGGAATAACTGGGGCTGGAATTCCTGGAATAGCTTCAATCGTTTTGGCTGGAACAACTGGGGGTTTGGTGGCCCTTACTGGTTCGGCGGCGGTTCGTTTGCCTGCCCGCCTACCTGGGGCAACGGCTTCGTATATAACACGATCATCAACATCCAAAACGACCAGGATATACACTTCGGGCCCCGTGGCGGAGGCAGCGCGACCGGGCCGGCACCGGGTACCGGCCCTGGACGTGGCCCGGGCGTCATTGATAATGCCCCGGGGAGTACCCCGCGCATAATCAATACCGCTGGTGGTCGTTTGCCGGAAACCGCACGGGTCCGCACCCCTGCTTCCGCCGGCAACAACGGTGACATCAACAACCCTGGTGAAAGGACTGCACCGGTCGAGACAAGGGAAAATGGCCGCTACCTCGACCGCTACCCCAGAAATACCGAAGTCGCCAATCCGGATACCCGGATCCCTGCCAATACCCGCACCCCTGCCGCCGAACGCTCCACACCAGCCAATCCGAATACACCAGCTACGAGGAGTTTTCCGTCTTATGATCCCGGCAGGAATAATACTTACGACCGCCCAAGGAATATGGATCCCGGCGTACGTACGGCACCCAGCACCCCGGCACCGCGTACCACACAAACTCCACCCCGGACTTATACACCGCCAACCCGTTCTTATGAGCGCAGCGGCGAAAGCTACGACCGCCCAAGAACCCCTGCATACAACCCAGGCAATAGTGGCCTCAACCAGCCACGCAATACAGACGGCGGCTTTAGTGCACCACGCAACAGCAGCCCCTCGGGCGGGTCTATCAATAACGCGCCTGCCCGGAGCAGCGGCAGTCCCTCGGGAAATACCCCGTCTTCCTCTTCAGGCGGACGTACCAGGAACTAACACAGGGCAGGTACACGCATTTTTGAGGTTGTGTAAAAAGACGCTTTTGCACCCAAAGGCAGCCTGCACCACCAAATGGCTTGAAAATATCCTCAACTTGAGGTTGTGTGGAAAGTATGAGCCGTGGTTTGAAAGAATTTTGTTAGGAAAATAGAGGGAAAAAAGGCACGGGAAAAATATATTTTTGGGGGTGAGCCGCAGGAAGGAAGAGAGGGGGGGGG
>JBEIGB010000088.1:0-14518 GCA_040382095.1 Lewinellaceae bacterium | reverse complement strand
GGAGACGGGGGACGGGGGACGGGAGACGGGGGACGAGAGACGGGGGACGGGAAGACGAGGGAGACGGTGGACGGGAGACGAGGGGGACGGGAGACGGTGGACGGGGGACGGTGGACGGGAGAGACGGGAGAGACGGGAGACGGGGGACGGGAGACGAGAGGGACGGGAGACGCGGGAGACGGGAGACGAGGGAGACGGGGGAAATTAGCGTCAAATTTGACTACCTCATCCGGCAGCTCTCCACCGAGGCCGCGTCGGCGTCCTCGGTGGACGAATACGACGCACCGATCATCCACTATCTCGGCAGAGACCTTGATAAAGCCTACGCCAACCGCGAACTGCTCAGAGAGTTATACAGCGTGTTCAAAACCAATGATGCTGCTGGAGTTCGTAATCCTTACCAGCGTCAGCAAATTCTCCAAAATGGGGATCTTCTCAGGGCTCAATAACCACGTGTACCTCAGTATGCACCCGGAATATGCCACCAGTAATTCCCCCTTTAGCCTACGCTCCTGATATTGGATGGCCTTTTGCAAGTTGGATTAGCCAGTCGTCAAAAGATTTCAATTCGATAAAACTAAAAACAGCTCGAAATTCGTCCCACACCCGCTTTTGGTTTTTCGTCCCTTCCAGTACCCTGGAGAAATTCATATGGCTAACTCCTGGATTTGGTTGATCAAACGCACCCTCCGACCCTCTCCAATGCAAATAATATGCGCGCGGAGCGTGTGGAGGCCTTATTATTTGTAATGACTTCGTGTTTAGAGGTGAACCAAGTTACGAGAGGGATTAACAGCCTCGAAAAAAAGCATGAAGCTGTCCCGAAAGAATATTTGGCGGCATTCACCGCCAAAGAATATGCCGGAGGCTTTTTACCCAACCCCATGAGACTGCTTCGTCTCAAAAAGCAAATTTTTCAAAAACACGCTTAAATTTGCGGATATCCCGACATCCCACATAAAGCAAATTTATGCAGCAAAATCTTTCCCACATCGCAATCGTCGTAGAGGATTACGACGAAGCCATTGCTTTCTACACACAAAAATTACATTTTACCCTACTGGAAGACACCCCCCTTTCCGATACCAAACGCTGGGTTATGGTCCGGCCTAACGGATCGAACGGTTGCTCCCTGTTGCTGGCAAAAGGGGTAAATGCAGAACAAAAAAGTAGAATCGGAAACCAAACAGGCGGAAGGGTTTTCCTGTTTCTGCATACCGATGATTTCAAAAGAGACTACCAAAACCTGATCAATAACAACATTAAAATCGTCCGGGAACCCGCTTCTGAAGAATATGGAACCGTGGCGGTTTTTCAAGATTTATATGGCAACCTTTGGGATTTAATCGAACCTAAAAAAGCAGCACCAGACTTTTATTCAACAGGAATACTAAAAATAAAAGATCCTGAAAAAATTGATCTTGCTATTGCCCAACTCAAAAACTTGAGGGACCAAACCCTCCTGGAAAGTGGAAATATTTCATTTGAGATTAAACAGGTGAAAAATGACCCGACAAAAATCATTGTCTGGGAATGTTTCAAAGACGAACAATCATTTAATGCCCACCTGCATTCAAAACATCTTCAGGAATTTGTCAAACTTGATCTGGTAATACTTGAAAATGGCTATATTACTGCTAATATTGAATAGATTTATCACAAGAGGAGTTGGCGAGGTGGGAGAAGAGCAGTTTACGTAACCCTTCGCAACAAGTCCAATGAAAATCAATTGTAAAAAATACCAGCAATGAAGCGCAACGGAATGCCATCTCACCATTTCCCTTCCATCGCAGATAAATTTATCGAAATCGGAAATCTCCGGATCGCCTATAAAGACGAAGGAAGGGGTCAGGTAATCCTCTGCCTGCATGCGCTGGGACATAGCTCAAAAGATTTTTTATCGCTTTACGACTTACCGATCACCGATTACCGGATCGTCAGTATTGACTTTCCCGGACAGGGGAAATCCGAAGGGGCGGATCAGCCTGCGTCCTCCGCTTTTTATGCGCAGATCGCCGCTGCATGTATTGAAGCACTGGGTTTAAAGGATATCGCAATCGTTGGAAACTCTATTGGCGGGGCAACGGCGATCCGACTTGCTTCGAACAACCCCAATGTGGCCATGCTGTCGTTGAGCAATCCGGCAGGACTTGACAAAAAAGGGTGGCTTGCACCAATCTTTCTGCATTTTATGGTCCGCTTTTTCCAGAAAGGTGTAGCGGGAAAAGCTTTTTTTCCAAAAATGTTTGCCCGTTATTACAATTTTGTGTTATCTGGCAAACCTGCTTTGGCAAGAAAACAGGAAATCGTTCAGGATGCGGTACGGCTGGCACCGTTGCTGGTGCAGGGCTGGAAAAGCTTTAAACTCCCGGACGAAGATCTGCGGCCACTTATCGAAACGGTACGCTGCCCGGTCTTATTTACCTGGGGCGTGAAGGACCTGTTTGTGCAGTTTGGGAGAAATAAAAAGGCCATAGAAAAATTTCCAGACCACGAACTCATTAAATATCCGATCGGTCATACCCCATACATAGAATGTCCGGAATTATTTTTGAACGATTTTCGGGCCTTTTTGCAAAAGACCATTCCTCCGCAATGATTTATCTGCCCCACATCAGCAATCCTACTAATCAAAAAAATCTGTGGACACATCCACAAACCTGGATTTAGTAAAGGTTTATTCTACCAATCTGAAAATGCTGCATTAAAGATATCCTCCATGAGCTGGGTGGTAATGGCTTTCAGGGCATCGGTTTCGATCGCTGTGAAATCGCGGTCGGCGGGAAAATCATAGAAGAAAGAGAAGTTGCGTTTCCACACCTGTTTTTGCGTCTTGTTGTCGAGGTATTCGATTGCGAGGGTAATCGTCAGGCGGTTGATCGCGGTAACCTCCCCCGTTCGTGGTGCTTCGGCACTAATCCGGTAATCCACCAAAGTACCGCGAAACTCAATATCCGGGGATTCGGTACTGTAAACCAGTCGGGACTCTGTACGGATTTTCTCCCGCAGGGCATCCTCCATAGACTGAGCCAGGGAAGGCAGGGCATTTGCTGCATTGTTGACGAATGGGGCAACCCCGTATGTCCTGATCGAAGGGTCGAGGCTTACGCCGCGGAAAGAATAACACTGGACGGCAACGACAGCGATTGCCGGCAGTAATAGGAATACCAGTTTTCCCGGCAGGGATTCAAAAAAAGTGCTGCGCAACATATTATAAATTATACTGACGGATTTTTCGATAAAGGGTCCGTTCGGAGATACCAAGTTCCTGAGCGGCTTCTTTGCGTCGGCCGCTGAATTTTTTGAGGGCACGCTGGATCAGCAGTTTCTCATTATCTTCCAGGCGAAGCGTATCGTCCACCACCTCTGCAGTACCGATCCGGGCTTTTTGCCCGGAGTGTTGAGACAGGATAACTGGCCGGACATTGGCGGTGGGGTCATCCAGATCCACAACTTCCTCTTCTTCATCCACCGCTGTCCCTTGCGGGCCGAGGGTATCCCGCTGAAAATCGGTGATTGGGAGGCGGCGTTCCTCTTTCATTGAACCGTGGATTACCGATTCGAGCGCTTTTAGGGAACGCGGGTCAGGCACGCGGAGGTCATTGCTTCTGATCAGGCCCATGACCAGATTTTTGAGGTCGGTCAGATCGCCTTTCATTTCGAAAAGCAGCTTATAGAGGATTTCGCGTTCCTGCATAGTGGTGGCGGACTCTTCCTTAGGGGCATGGATAGCCGGAAGGTTACGGGCAGCGAGGTTTGGCAGGAATTCCAGCAGTTTGCGGTCGCTGATTTGCCGTTCTTCTGCGAGCACCGAAATTTTCTCAGCCACGTTTTTCAATTCGCGGATATTTCCCGGCCAGTTATAGCGTTCGAGCAGCCGGCGGGCATCTTCATCGAGGCGGACCGGGGCCATCCGGTAGCGTTCTGCGAAGTCCAGGGAGAATTTTCTAAACAACATATAAATATCCTCATGGCGTTCGCGGAGGGCAGGCACTTTGATTGAAACGGTGTTAAGGCGGTAGTACAGGTCTTCGCGGAATTTGCCCTTTCGGATCATTTCTTCAAGGTCCACATTTGTAGCGGCGATAATACGTACATCGGTACGTTGGGATTTGCTCGAGCCGACCCGGATAAACTCGCCGCTTTCCAGTACGCGCAGCAGGTATGCCTGGGTATCCTGGGGCATTTCCCCGATTTCATCCAGGAAGATGGTGCCCCCGTCATAGGTTTCGAAGTAGCCTTTCCGCTCGCCGGTTGCGCCGGTGAAAGCCCCCCTTTCGTGACCAAAGAGCTCCGAGTTGATTGTTCCCTCTGGAATTGCGCCACAGTTGATCGCGATAAATTTTTCGTGTTTGCGTGGACTCAGGGCATGGATAATTTTTGAAAACACCTCTTTTCCTACGCCGCTCTCCCCGGAAATAAGGACGGACAAATCCGTAGAGGCCACGCGGACGGCAGTGCCGAGGGCCCTGTCGAGCAGGGCTGACTGGCCGATGATGCCGAAACGTTGTTTTATGCCTTGAAGCGGTTCCATATAGATCGTAGATAGGCTGCCTGAAGTTAGAAATTGTACCTGGACCTGGGGGTTATGCCCTTTACATATTGCTGTTGGTTTATCCTCAATTGGCGACGATCCGCCCCAACAGCGTCGCACTGGTAGCGTCGTGAACCTCTACATACACATAATCCCCCGGTTTAAGTCCGTCGGCTTTGGGGAAAACGACCATTTTATTCTGGGAATTACGCCCACAGAAATCTTTGTCCGACCTGCGGGAATTGCCCTCGATCAGGACTTCGAAAACCTTGCCGATATCCCGTTGATTATGCCGGAAGGACACCTGGGTCTGTAATCGGATAATTTCCTGCAGGCGGACTTTTTTGACCGCTTCCGGTATGTCGTCGGGATATTTCCGGGCAGCGAGGGTCCCTGGACGTTCGGAGTAGGCAAACATGTAGGACATGCTGAAATCTGCAAATTCGATCATTGCCAGGGTATCCTGGTGTTCTTCCGTTGTTTCACTGCAAAAACCGGCGATAATATCCGAGGATACCGCACAATCCGGCACAATCTTCCGTATCGCCGCGATCCGTTCCATATACCACTCCCGGTCGTAGGTGCGGTTCATCAGGCGCAGGATGCGGCTATTACCCGACTGTACCGGCAGGTGGATATAATTACAGATATTGTGATGTGCGGCGATAGTATGCAACACCTCATCGGTGATATCTTTGGGATGCGAGGTGGAAAAGCGCACCCGGAGCAAGCGGTCCACGCCGGCCACCATGGAGAGTAGCCCGGCGAAATGCACGATATCGCCATTTTCCGGATTTTCCCATTTGTAGGAATCCACGTTTTGTCCAAGAAGGGTGACCTCCCGGTATCCACGTTCGAATAGTTCCCGGGCCTCCGCGACGATGCTGAAGGCATCGCGGCTGCGCTCCCGGCCACGCGTAAACGGCACTACGCAGAAGGAACACATATTGTCACAACCCCGCATAATGGAAATATAGGCACTTACCCCGTTGGAATCGAGGCGAAGTGGGCTGATATCCGCATAAGTTTCCTCCCGGGAAAGGAAAACGTTTACCCCTTTTTCACCGGCTTCAGCCACTTCGAGCAATGCCGGCAGGTCGCGGTAAGCATCCGGGCCAACTACCAGGTCCACGAGTTTTTCTTCTTCCAGAAATTTTGATTTCAACCGCTCTGCCATACAGCCGAGGACACCGATCATCGTTGCCGGGCGCTGTTGTTTCAAGGTATGGAATGCTTTCAGGCGCTTGCGCACCGTCTCTTCCGCTTTTTCCCGGATCGAACAGGTATTGATTAGGATGAGGTCTGCCTCGGCAACATCCCGGGTTGGCCGGTATTGGAGCTCCGATAATACAGCGGCCACAATTTCGCTGTCGGAAAAATTCATCTGGCAGCCATAGCTTTCGATATAAAATGTCTTGCCAGCCTGTGAAGAAGGCACAGAAGAGGGACGAAAAAATACCTCGCCCTGCTTGCTTTCGTCTATTTGTTTGTCCACTCCGATCAAAGTCGGATTGTCATCGTATAGCTGCATATTTTAGAATACAGTTTTTTTATTACAGGAGTGGGTATCCCAACACTTTCCAGGGCTGTGTAAAAAGCGACTGCGCCGCCCGAGGCAAAAGCCTTGAAGTATGCAAAGATAAGGAATTTTGGGAATGCAATGACAATTTGGCAGGAAAGGCGGATTAAAAACAGAAAAGCCTTCCGAAGAAGGCTTTTGAGCGGATGACGAGGCTCGAACCCGCGACCTCAACCTTGGCAAGGTTGCGCTCTACCAACTGAGCTACATCCGCATAAGGCGTATTTTGTTTTGCGATTGCAAATATACGACGCCTTATCGCTTTTGTGCAAAAGAAAGCTAAATTTATTTTGCAGTTTTTTTTGATCAGGTTTATATCGCGTCAAAAATGGATCAGAGAAAAGCGGTAATTGGCGGAAGCTAAGGTTATGCGCTGTATATTTGCGCCTCAAAAGCAAAACAATATGACGGTTCAGTTTCAGATCCACTACCATACCCGCTGGGGGCAGCAGATTGCGGTAGTCGGCGATCATGCGGCCTTAGGGAAAGGGGACCCTGCCAAGGCACTAGTGATGGAATATACGGGGGAAGGGCGTTGGCTGCTGTCTGTTCCGTTTTCCAGGATGCCGGCGCTGCTGAAGTACCAATATTTGTTGCTTCAGGAAGGCGAGGCCACGCAGGAGGAAGCAGGCAGCCTCCGGGAAGTCCGCTTGCCCAGAGCTGCGGAACGCGTCGTATTGCGGGACACCTGGCGCAACCCCACTGCGGTTGAGGAGGCCTTTTTCAGCGCTGCGTTCGAAGCAGCGGTATTCCGGCCGGGCCATATCTTTAAACCTGGCGTCAGAAAGGATTTCGATGGCGGCATCCCTTACCGCTTCCAGCTCCGTGCGGCTACCGTCCCTCAAGAATGGCAAATTGCGCTCACAGGCAATTTGCCTGAGCTGGGCGCATGGGACACCACCCGCCCCCTGCTGTTGGGCAACGCCGGCTTCCCTGTCTGGTCGCTGGAGGTATGCCTTCCCCGGCATGTCCCTTTCGAGTATAAATATGGGCTATTCCATCCTGCCCAAAAGCGTTGGATCGCATTTGAGACTGGTGAAAACCGGCACGGCCACTTCCCCGAAGCCGACGGCAAGCCCGGGGCAGTAGTACTTTCAGACGAATACGCCCATTTCCCCGGCCCGTCATGGAAAGGGGCCGGTGTCGCTATCCCCGTTTTCTCCCTGCGCAGCGAGCGCGGCCTCGGCATCGGCGAATTTGCCGATCTCCGGTTGCTGACCGACTGGGCGGTACAGACCGGGCTAAAGATGATCCAGATCCTTCCGATCAACGATACAACCATTACCTATACCTGGACGGATTCTTATCCATACAGTGCAATTTCGGTATTTGCCCTGCATCCAATGTACCTTTCTTTTGATGCCATCCCGGAAGCCGAAAAACTCATTGGAAAACAAAAACTCCAGGAAGCCAGGCTGCGATTGAATGCAGAAAAGGCAGTGGATTACGAGGAGGTCGTACGGGTCAAGCAGGAGTTTTCGAAAACCGTATTTGAAGGGATAAAGAAGGACCTGCTGAAAAACCCCGATTTCCTCAAATTTGTGGATACCCACCAGGACTGGCTCGTTCCTTATTCAGTCTTTTGCTATCTGCGCGACAAATCCGGCACCGTGGATTTCTCCCAGTGGGGTAAATATGCCCGATATGACGAAGTGGCCGTGAAAGCCCTCGCCGCCCCGGGTGCCCCCACTTACACGGATATTGCTTTCTTCTATTTTCAGCAATATTACCTGGATGCACAGCTGGCCGAGGCTGCGGAATATGCCCGTAGCAAAGGCATTGTGCTGAAAGGTGACCTCCCGATCGGCATTTACCGCAACAGCACGGACGCCTGGGTCGCCCCATCGCTGTATAATATGGACGGCCAGGCGGGTGCGCCCCCCGACCCTTTTTCCGATACGGGGCAAAACTGGGGCTTTCCGACCTATAACTGGACGGAGATGGCAAAAGATGGATATTCGTGGTGGCGCAAACGCATGACCCACCTTTCCCGCTACTTCGATGCCTATCGGATTGATCACATCCTCGGCTTTTTCCGGATCTGGGAAATCCCGGCACAGCACATCGAGGGGCTGATGGGGCATTTCAGCCCCGCTATACCCATCACGCGGCAGGAATTAGAAGCGATGGGCATCGGTTTCGACCCTGATCGCTTTTGCCTGCCGTACATTGTGGAAAATATGCTCCAGGCCAGGTTTGGTACCGCCGTACAGTGGGTGAAAGATTCCTTCCTCAGGCAAAACCAAGACCAGCGTTACTCATTCAAACCAGAATGGTCGTCCCAGCGCGTTGTGAGCCGCTATTTCGATGACCCGGCAAACGCTACCCATGCCCCTTTCCGCGAACCTTTACTCCGGCTTTTCGGCGAAGTACTCTTTTTTGAAGTGCCGGGATCGGATATGCAGGCTTTCCATCCCCGTATTGATTTTTCCGATACGGATTCTTTTAAAAGCCTGCCGTATGATGTACAGGGTAAGTTGCAATGGCTGCACCACGATTATTTCTACAACCGCCAGGAAGCCTTCTGGAAGGCAGAAGCCCTCAGAAAGCTCCCGGCAATCCGGAAAGCTACCAATATGCTGATTTGCGGGGAAGACCTGGGAATGGTGCCCGCCTGCGTGCCGGGCGTCATGCGGGCTATGGGCATGCTCAGCCTGGAAATCCAGCGCATGTCCAAAAATCCTTCAACAGAATTTCTCCAACCCCGGGATATCCCATACTTGTCGGTCACCAGCCCTTCTACGCATGATATGGCGCCGATGCGCGCGTGGTGGGAAGAAATGGAAGGCGACCAGCTCCGCCGCTTCTTCCACAATGAACTCGGATGTGCCGGCGAGCCCCCTCTTACCTGCGAGCCATATATCGCGGAGGCAATCGTACGACAGCACCTGCAATGGCATAATATGTGGACTGTATTCCCTCTCCAGGACCTGCTGGCTACGGATCTACTCCTGCGAAGGGACAACCCCTCCGAGGAGCGCATCAATGTACCGGCCATCCCACAATATTATTGGCAGTACCGGCTCCACCTTTCCCTCGGGCAACTCCTGGAATCGAAATCCTTTAACGAAAAACTAAAAAATATGCTCGTAGCCTCCGGCAGATGTACACATATAACCAACTAAAAATTAATATTCCCACGTACTGAAATACTTCCGCATTTTAAATAGAACATTTATCTTTAACCGCTAAAGCAAATGCTATGCGGAGAGGGTTAATTTTTTTATGCTGTGTCCTTCAGTGTGCTTTGCTGGCCGGTCAGCCCAAACCGACCTGCCAACCTGCCTCCAATGTACCGCAGAATTTTATCGGGGTACTGCCCCTACCCTATTCACCATCGAGTAATCCGGGTGGTGGCATCCGCGATACTGCCTGCCTGAACACCTATTTTCAATATACGTTCACGCTAAAAGTGCCGGAAACTTTCACCCTGCAGGGTGTCGCAGTGCCCATAAACAATATCGCACTACATCCCGACACCGCAGTATCCGGCCTTCCCAGGGGACTATCCTATGTGTGCAACCCTCCGAATTGTGTATTTCCCAAGGCCACTGCGGGCTGCGTGATGCTGTATGGCACACCCGACAACCCCGCCGATATCAAGACCCACAACCTCTCCATCAGGGGAACGCTCAATTCTTTTCTTCCTATACCAATCAGCTTTCCCGATTCCGCCCTTATCGCGCCGGGTAATTACTTCCTGCATGTACGCCCGGAGGGGTCTGCTGCGTGCAAAACTTCCAACATTCGTGAACTTGCCGCCACCCGGCTCCAGGTGCGCAACGTACCCAATCCTTTCAGCAATGCAACCGAAATCGAAGTGACCTCGCGTATCCGCGGACGGTTTGATTTCCGGGTCTATGATTTCACGGGCAATCTGATCTGGCGGGAGCCCATCCAACTCTATGAAGGCGACAACCGCATCCCTTTCCAAAACAGGAACCTCCCCAACGGAATTTATATCTACTCCCTGACTGATGGCATCAACAGCGTTTCCCGGAAAATGGTCATACACCGTTGATCCTGCCCAAAAATGCCATCGTATCTACACCATCGGCATAATCCGCTAATGTTGGTTCCTGTGCCTTGCCAAAAGGCACCACCGGAAGTCCGGCAACACTCTCCGAAGCACAGATACACTGAATTTCGTCCTGACGGGCTTTCAGCTCGGTTTCCAGCCCGGAAATGTTTTCGTAATAACTATAATTTAGAGCGGCAATTCTGGAAGGGATCGCCGTTGATTCAGTGAGCAAAACACAGCCATTCATTTTGAAGGGCACCCGGTTGAGCAGGAAAAGGGCGTAGTTGTAGTCATAATTGTGTTTGTATTTGTGGTGGAGGACAATCTCCCTGAATTCGTGCAAAACTTCCAGTAACGGCTCGAAATCATAGCCCCGGGGTAGGTAAAGTTTTGAAACGTTGCGACATCCAAGCCCGAAATATTGAAAAATATCCCGTCCGAGGCCTTGCATCTCCGATATGGTCTCTTCACCAGTCAGAACGGCTACCGCATTGCGGTTTTTGCGGATGATATGCGGGTATTGGGCAAAGTAATACTCAAAATACCGTGCAGAGTTATTACTCCCCGTAGCGATGACGGCATCGAAACCATGGAGCCGGTCAACAAAAGACCAGCTTTTCGCTGTTCCCGGGTGCCATTGCCCGAGCATACCGAGTAGATGGGGCATGAGATAAGGGTCTTTTTCAGATAACTTGATTTGCGCGCGCAGCCCGGACAAGAAAACGCAAAGCCAATCGTGAAACCCCACCAGGGGCAGGTTGCCCGCCAGTACCAATGCAACCTGCGCATCATGGCCACGATCAATACGGGGATAAGCCGACAGCCATTTCTCCAATAGCAGCGGATCGAGGAAGCGCTGCGCGATTGCCCAAAGCGCAGCTTCCTGGTTTTCGGGAGTAAACCAGGGGTTATGGCGATAGGTTTTATCTATCGTATCCCTCAACTCGGGCCCTCCGTCGAGTATGTACCGGCCAAGCTCCCCCAATAGTGCGACCCTTTCTGTTTGTGATAAAGTTTCCATACGCTTATTCTCCCTGAAGTTGTGATTTCCGGCCTTCCACATAATTGCGCCAGCCTTCCAGGCACTGCTGGAAATCCCTGGGTAAGCCGGAATCGAACTGCATGAACGCACCGGTACCGGGATGTTCGAAGCCCAGTGACTTTGCGTGCAGCGCATGCCGGGGCATGACGTTGAACATCTCTTCCACAAATAGCTTATACTTACTGAAAATAGTCCCTTTTACGATTTCGTCACCACCGTATTTTTCATCGTTGAAAATCGGATGGCCCAGAGATTTCAGGTGGACGCGGATTTGATGGGTACGCCCGGTCTCCAGGTTGCATTTGATCAGGCTTACATAATAAAGTCGCTCCAGTACCTCGTAATGGGTAACCGCCCATTTTCCCTGATCCCCTTCCGGGAAAGCAGTGAACGTATCCCTGAAACGCGGATGTCTCCCGACATTTAACTCAATTGTACCTTTGTCTTCTTTAGGTTCCCCCCATACCAGGGCATAATAAGTACGCTCGATCGTATGGTAGAAAAACTGGCGTGCGAGGAAATTGACCGCGTATTCGTTTTTAGCAACTACCAGCAGGCCGGAGGTATTTTTATCAATCCGGTGCACCATGCCGACCCGGTCCTGAAAGTTGCCTTTCGGCACGTCCACCTGGTTGATCCCAAAATGATAGGCCAGGCCGTTCACCAGGGTAAAACGGGGATGCCCCATCCCAGGATGGACCACCATGCCTGCAGGTTTGTGCACTACCAGCAGGTCGTCGTCTTCATAGCGGATATCCAGTGCGATCTGCTGGGGTACCAGACGGTTGGGCTCCTGGGGTTTGGGCAGAACGATCTGGATTTCCTGCCCTGGCTTGATTTTAAAGTTGGGCTTGATCTCCCTGGAATCCACGCGAACAGACCCCGCTTTGATCGCATTTTGGATCCTGTTGCGGGAGGTGTTGGGTAAACGGTCGAACAAAAATTTATCTATGCGCAAAGGATCCTGGCCAGGGTCCACGCGGATTACCTTATGTTGGTACAAATCGTCGTTACTGAGGTCGGCATCAAATTCTTCCACTTCGTGATTCATTATCGTGATAATTTTCCCTATCCGGCAAAAGTTGACAAAAATAGCGCAAGGCTTCGGGGTTAGCGTATTTTTTTTGTTTTTTTGTGTTTCGATAAAAGGCTTGTTGCCCGGGGTCAGTTGGGCTTCTACAACAAGACTAAAACACATAACAATGAAAAAGCCAGTTGGGTTTGGATCGCTCTGTGTTCATGAAACCAGAGACACACGCAGCAATAAGCCGCACACGCTTCCTATTTATGCTACGACGGTATTTGAGTTCGAATCCGTTCAGCAGGGGATGGATATTTTTCAGGGCAAGGAAGAAGGACATATTTACAGTCGCTTCGGCAACCCTACCATTGATGCGGTAGCAGAAAAAATCGCGCTGCTCGAGGCTCATGGCCTACAGATAGCAGCAGAAGGGCTGCTCGTCAGCTCCGGCATGGCTGCGATTGCCACCCTTATGCTCGGGGTTTTGAAGCCGGGGGATAAAATCCTTACCCAGGGCAACCTCTATGGCGGCACCACCGAATTGTTTGCCCGGGTATTGCAGCCGCTGGGGTTTGACCTGGTCTATGCCGATTTAAAAGACCTTGGCCAAATCGAGCAACTGCTCGCATCCACCCCTTCCATCCGGATAGTATATTTCGAGACCCCCGCAAATCCGACCCTTGCCTGTGTAGATATGGAGGCCATTGCCGGCCTTGCACGAAAGTATGAACGCTATACCGCAGTGGACAATACCTTTTGTACGCCTTACCTCCAGCAGCCCCTGCGTTTTGGGATAGATTTCGTAGTCCACTCCACTACAAAATATCTGAATGGGCACGGTAATTCCACTGCCGGTGCAATCATAGGCCGGGATAAAAGCCTGATGAAAGATAAAGTATGGCGGACGATGAAGCTCGTCGGCACCAACTGCAATCCATTTGACGCCTGGTTGATCAACAATGGGCTGAAAACACTTGAATTGCGGATGGAAAGGCATTGTAGCAATGCCATGCGTGCGGCACAATTTCTGGAAAAACATTCAAAGGTCGCAAAGGTCAACTATGTCGGGCTCCCTTCACATCCAGACCACGAGCTCGCATCGCGGCAGATGAGGTGTTTCAGCGGGATGCTCAGCTTTGAGCTTACCGGGGGGATGCAGGCCGGGATTGATTTTATCAATAAGCTCAGATTCTGTGTCCTGGCTCCTACTATGGGTGATGTGGACACCCTGGCCATGCACCCTGCCTCCATGTCGCACTCCGCTGTGCCCCGGGAAATCCGCCTGCTCAACGGTATCACCGACGGGCTGGTGCGGCTGTCGGTGGGTATCGAAAACATTGAAGATATCCTCGCCGATCTGGATCAGGCATTGCTCCCCTGAGCGCTGCCCCGGATTTTATTTACAAACTCCAGGGTTGCCCGACGGACATCATCACTGTTTTTCAATGCTTTGATGAACGCGCTACCGATAATGGCACCCTGTGCATAGCAGCAAGCCGTCTCGAATGATGCCCGGTCAGAAATCCCAAAGCCGATAAGCCGCGGTGTTTTGAGGTCCATTTGTTGAATTCTTTCAAAATAGGCGATCTGCTGTTCGCTAATGCCCTGCTTCTCCCCGGTAATCGAAGCATCCGATACCATGTAGATAAACCCTCTCGACAACCCGTCAATTTTCCGGATGCGATCGGCAGAGGTTTGTGGCGTCATGAGGAAACTAAAGGCCAGCCCCTCGGCTTCGATCATTTCGCGGTATTGGGTTTCATACTCGTAAAGTGGCAAATCCGGCAAGATAAGCCCGTCAATGCCTACCTCGCCGCACTTTTTAAAAAAAGCAGCCTCACCATACTGCATGACCTGGTTGAAATACCCCATCAAGATCAGGGGGACATTCAGGCGTGCGCGTACGCTGGCAATTTGTTCGAACAAATACGGAAGGGTCATCCCATTTTTTATCGCCGCCATACCACTTTCCTGAATGGTCGGCCCGTCGGCGAGCGGATCAGAATAGGGCATCCCCACTTCAATCAGGTCTGCTCCTGCATCTTCGAGGGCAAGCAGGATATCCTGCGTATCGGACAGATTGGGGTAACCGGCAGTAAAATAAATATTCAGCAAGCCGCCGGGCTTGCGGGCAAAAAGTTTGATGATCCTGTTTTCAGCGAGTGATAGCGACATAAAGTATTGGATTTTAGCATCAGAACTACAGTTGCGTAAAACGTATTCGAGGTTGTGTAAACGCCTCCGGCACGTCCTTTGGCGGCTTACACCGCCAAAGAATATTTTTCAGATCCGCGTTTTCAACGATTTTGCTGCGCAAAATC
>JBEIGB010000087.1:0-14901 GCA_040382095.1 Lewinellaceae bacterium | reverse complement strand
TTGAGTTTGTCGCTACCAATTTCTCGGCCACCGTATCTCCGTTCATCCGGTTCAGGAGGAGGGTATTCTGCCATTTATCATAGCAGAGATAATACCCCCCCTGGGCTTCTGCCATGAAATCGGCGCGGCCGGATATTTCTTTTCCATCTTTCCGGAGGATGACGTACTGGTTGTTTGCGCGGGCTACGGCGATTCCGTTGCTGAATTTGCCGGGGCTTTGGTAGATAGACCTGCTCAGCATATTGCCATTCTGGTCAATTACGGAGAAATAGCCAGACTCAATGTCGTAGGCCCAGGCAGCTTGTTCTTGTCCAAACTTGAAAAACTTAGTCAGCTTTTCCGCCTTCTTCAGTGCCGCTTTGGTAGTTTTCTGCTCTTCTCCAATTTTCTTGCTAAGACTATCCGCTTTAATCCGCTCCTGGTTTACTTTTTCGAATACTTTTTCGATACGCCGGTCAACCTCGGCGGCTTTCTGGGGCTGACAGGCTTTTGCAGAGGCGTATTTTCGAATGGCCTGGGAATAGGCACGCTGGGCTACCAGGGTATCGGCCTCAACTATCAATGTATTGTACCTTTGTATGGAACAATTGGATTGGGAGAACCCAGAAAAACCGGGCAGGAGGAATACAAAGACCCAGAGGCAGGTTATTAGTTTCATCGTTCTATTTTTTTATTGAGGGAATCAATGCATACCTGGATATTCTTTTCCGTATTCTTTTTTTCATGGTGATTCGCGTGTGCTTTCTTCGTGAACATAGAGTCGCGCACAAATTTGTATGAAAACAACGCAAGGTCGAAATCCCCGGAATGGCGGTAAATCTCCCCCTTTTGAAGGTAATCCTCAATTTCGAGCTGCTCGCGCCTGATGAGTTCGGCCTCTGCCTTTTCGCTTGCCCTGACAGCCTTTTGGCGTGCCTGTTGGGTCAGTAGGAGGCCGACGAGGGATAGTGCGGCCAGGGTGGACGTGCTGATTACGACGATGAGGGATCTGCGTCGCGCCGCCTGCTCTTTGCGGTATGCATCCGCATAGCTTGCAGCAATAAAATCCAGAACCAAAGGATCCAGCCGCGGCTTTAGCCGGGGCAGGTACTCCTCCAGCACCGTCAGTTGTTTGCGGGTGAGGAACTCCTTATTGTCCTGGTATTCGCGGTAATTGTTCTTCAGCCGGTTGTAGAGCTCGTTCAGGCGGCGCTGGGCATCGCTGCGCTGCTGGTCAATAAGTGCAGCAAGGGTATCGTGGGCCAGCTCGATGGTATCTTCGGTGAAGCGCAGGATGCGGCTCTTTTCCAGTAGCCGCAATACCCTGGTGACCAGGGCGGCCGGGAGATTTCTCAGGTATTCCGGGGCGCGGTGGTCCAGGTGTACCGCCTCTTGCCGCGTGGTATAGGGGATGGGCTGCTTCGTGCCTTCTTCCGTAACGAAGCAGTCCAGCACCTGCTTGACCATATCCGTGGTTTCCCCGCCCTGGGTGCGCAACTGCTCCTGGACCAGGGCAACTTGCTGGCTGAGGAAGCGCGCCAGCACGTCTTCGATTTGTCCGAAGGCCTTAATCTCCGCAGTAGTAAAGTCCAGTGCTGGATATTGTTTTTTGTCCAGGGCATCTTCCAGCCCCTTCGCGTCCGCCTGGGGATAGGTGCGCTGGTAGTCCTCCCGCCAGAGCATATCGAGGTACACTTGCAGGTAAGGGAGGGAGATGCCGGATTTTCCGGCGCTGAGACTGGTGATGATCTGCTCCGCATTTTGCACCGGGTCTTCCAGGCGGATGTTGAACTGTCTCGTCGAGCGCTGGATTACTTCCATCAGCTTGCTCTGGCCCATGGGTTCTACCCGCAGGCGGCGATCGAACAGGGTAGGGATTTCTTTTTCGAAAACATACAAACGCGCAAGAAATTCCTCCCGCAGGATAAAAAGGATGTGGCAGTCGAGATCTGCGTCCTGGAGGAGTTGTTTGATCGTGGCGATGAAATCCTTCTGTTCTTTTTCTTCTCCTAAAATCAGCAATTCTTCCAGTTGGTCGAAAATCAGGTACACGGGGCGCAGGTACCTGGAGTTCAGGCGTGCCACAATCCCAGGTATAGATGCCTGAGTGGACTGGGACGGTTCTTTTTTGAGCAAGGCATCCCTGAGCGCATCGTTGATATTATTACCCCTGCGGACAAACAGCGGAAACCAGTCGGTCGAGTCGAAGCGGCTGGAGAGGCCGCACTGTACCAGACTGGTCTTGCCGGTGCCGGAGGTGCCATATACGATCACGAGCCGGTTTTTATTCACAAAATCATAGAGGAGGGCTATTTCATCGTCGCGCCCGAAAAACTCCTTTGCATCATTTTGCTCAAAGGGATTCAGAAATTTGAATGGACTGCGCATGTTTCACAGGGTTTAAAGGTTAGGCACCCAGCACCTGGGTACGGAATACGTCGAACTGCTCCTTAACGGCATCGAATTTCGAACCGGCGGATACTTCGAGCGGGGTATCCTCTTCCGGTTTTTTCACATGCTTGAAATAATAATTGCCATTCGCAGCATCCAGATATTGGAAAAAGTACAGTTTGGAGATATCGGTATTTTCGATAAATGCATTTTCATCTATCACAAAAGGCGCCAGGCTGAGAAAATCGAGCTCCTGGCCATAGAATTGTCGGGTCCTGTTGTCATATCGCATCCCCTGGTCCTTCACGAGCATGACCGACCGGTTGTCCAGGAATTTATCCAGTACATATTTATTCTCTTCCAGCTTGCCCATAACCCGCATCAGTCTGACAAAGGCATGGTTGTAGGTAGCCTCCTTTTGGTGGCGGAGTTTGCGGATATCAATACTTTTTACACTGGCAAGGGTATATTTGGCCAAAAAGCCAAGTTCGGAGAGAAAGACGCTCAGGCTATGCTCGGCGCGCTGGCACATTTCCGGGATATCTGCATTGCCGATCAGGCCTGCGTTAATCTGGCGCCGAACAAAATAAAGGTAATCGCAGGCCGCGGCGAACTCGACTTTATCCTGAAAACTTATGACCAGTGGCACCAGGTCTTCGATAAAGTAGTCCACTTGTTGTTTGTCCAGGTATTGTCGCAACTGGCGAATAAAGGGGATGTAGTCAAAGGACTTTCGATCGGCCTGTGACATCGCAAAATAAGCCCGGAGTGCTTCCCGCAATTCCGGGGGGAACGATGTTGCCGCCCCCTCTTTTTCCAATAGCCCCTCCCAAATCTGGGCAATAAGGGTAAAGGTCAGCATTTCCATGGCCATGTGGAAGACCGTCGTGATCTGTTCCAGGCGGCGCAGGCTGATCTGGTCGAAGCCATCCGTTTCGGAACCGACCGGGCATAGGAGCTTGCGCAGGTGCTCGGCAATCGGTATTGGCAGCGCGTTGAGGATTTCTTTTTGTTTGTCCCCCTCTTCCACATATTCGCCTTGTGCTTCCCGCTCCCTCAAATCGCGCACTTTGGGATGGATGGCCGCGAGGGTATCATAAAGCGTGGTGAGCAGTTCCTCATTTGGCTTAAACCCGGGATTTGGCGGGGCGGCACCTCCGCTGGGCAGTTTTGTATTGACGACCGTTTCTTCCTGTTCCGTTTGGTAAAACATCCCCCATCTGGCTTGTTCCTTTTCCGCTCCTGGTACCATAATGCCGCGGTGAACCGTCACCGCAGCTCCGGTCTGGAGCGTCCCTTTGGCCAATTCAAATGCCTGGTCAAAGGTTTCGCCGCGTTCCAGTGCGGTATAATAAGTGGTAGAAAAAGTACAGGCAGTCTGGTCATCCACCTTGGCGCTGGTGGCGATCACCGTTTTGATCCCTCGATGGAGCAATGCTGCTACCATACCATCGGTAGAGCAGCCATTCAGAAAAACCAGTTTCAGTTGGGGGCAGTTCCCCAGTAGTTGCACCAACCCTTCTGCACGGGCCAGTTCTTCATCCAGCAGCAGGCTATGCTTGTCGGCATGGCCGCTGTAATGAAACAAGAAGAGGCGGTCGCGGTACTGGGCAATGGTACTGCATACCTGCGGGATTGTTGCAAAAGGGTGCATCTTCAGGAAATAATCCTGCCGGTAGGCCCGCGGAGAGAGGATATCCTGGAGTTTCGTGTATTCCTCCTGCAAGCTGGGCAAAGGATCCATTTGGCTATTGGCAAAAGCGTAGTATAAAACCTTCATGGGGCAGGTTATTTATGGATGAACATACGGGTTACGACCAAAGGGAGGGGCGGGGAAAAGATGTTGCTTCCCGCCCATAAAAAGGGGATGAGGCTGTCTCAAAAGACATTTGGCGGCATTCGCAGCCAAAGAATATTTTTTTTAAAACGCTGATTTCGTTGATTTCGCTTCGCAAAATCAACGAAATCAGCGTTTTAAAAAATTTTACCCGCAAAGAAATTTTATTCTGTCGCCGTAGGCGGGAAAATACTTTTGAGACATCCTCTTGCAGACTGCAAAAGGCTTGGAATGGAAAATAATAGATGAATAGCGTGGACAAGACCACCAACGCCCATCTGTCTATAATAGCGTGGGAAACATACGCGGGCGGAGCTGCCGGTATAATTTGAGGCCCTTTAGTCGTGGGTTCTGGTTTGGGTTTGGCCATAGGTGTCAAAAGGAGTTTTGATTTCAAACGCAATATAAAAATATAAATTTGCATTTTGATCAAATTAAATTACTAACCGGGTTATCCATCTTCCGCAGCGAAATAAACTTCTTTACACGGGGTTGTATAAAAACCCCAGGGCTTTCCCAAAAGACATTTCTTGTGGTTGCAAGAAAGTTGGAGCGGGTGAAAAGTATTCCGCTGCCTTCGGCGACGGAATAAAATTTGGCGGCGCAAGCCGACAAAAGATAGCCCCCCGGCCTTTTTACAAACTCCAGCATTAAGCGTCGTAATTTATGCCCCAGACAATTTGGCCGGGCATTCCGGCAGGCGGGAGAGATACCCCCGTCCCCCCGTCTCCCCGTCTCCCCGTCCACCGTCCACCGTCCACCGTCCACCGTCCACCGTCTCCCCGTCTCCCCGTCAACATTTTCCCCAAGCCCTCTTTTGAAAAGCCACTTTTTTTTGCGTCCTTTGCAACAACAAGTCAAAACCGCTTTGAGACCCTTTCAGATTTGGATTTACATGGCCTTATCCGCATCCCTGTCGGCTTGCGAAGATTGGCGCAGCGATCAACGGGACAGCAACCTGTTTGGGGAGTCTAATTCGTTTATCCGCTTTGACTTCGGCAATACGGTGAACGGCGTAGCCAGAGACAGCGTGGTGTTGAAGCGCAGCGCACTCGACAGTTTCCTCGTTCCCGTCGCCCTTTCCACTCCGCCCCGGACAGCAGATGTGCAGGTCAGGATTACCGTGGCCACTATACGCGGAAGTATGCAGGAAGGTACCCATTTCATCCTGCGCAACGGAAACGATATTTTCATGCCGAACGCCCTTTTACAAATACCCCCGGGTCAGTATGTGCGGCAGCTCACTTTCGCGGAGCGCGTCCAACCGCCTCCCGGAAGACATGTAGTAAGGCTCGAGCTCAAAGATGCCGCTCCTGCTTCTATTAATATTGGGTTTCCCGGCTCTGGCCGCGGAAGGTATTTCGACCTCATCTACACCGAATAGCTCATGCGCCATCCTTTACTCATCATACTGGTCCTCAACCTGCTCGCGTGCGCCTGTGTCCGGGAGGAGCCCATGCCAAACAATGCACCGCCGATCGCCGGATTTGGGACGCTGAACAAAAGTTTCGATGCCCGCGTGGGTACAGAAGCCGTTTTGTACCTCAACAAACCAGTGAGCGCCCCGGCAGGTATCGCCGTGACGACCGGGGGCAATGCCATCCGCGGCATTGACTATGAATTGTCCGGGGATGGCGTATTTCGTTTAAATCCTGGCCTTACCGAGGTCATCCTGAAAATAACCCCTCTGCCTACACAGCGCGATATCGAAAATAAATTCCTTACACTGACGTTAAGAGACACAACGGGAGTCGTACTTGCCGAAGGACGGCGCACCCTCACCCTCAGTTTTCTCAATGCCGCCCATACGGTTCAGCTCTCCCTGTGGGCAAAAGATGTAGCTTTCCCCCAGTTATTCGGCTACACCTCTCTGGGACCTGAACCCGTCCCGGACGGCCGTACCGGCGAACACTTCTGCTTCGCGTACAAAAGCAGCGTATCTCCTAATGTAATCGGTTTTTATCATAAGGATACCGCCGCATCTACCAACGCATTGAATATACACCGCCTCTATGCCGCACAAAACATTACCTCGGCATCGGCGCGGGTACGCATCCCGCAGGCGCTCCGCTTCACCCCGGATACCCCAGGCTCGAAAATCGGTAGTGTAGAGGTTATCCGGCAGGCCGTTACCTTGCGGCGGACGGCAGCTTCCGGGCAGCCGCCGTTCAACATCACGATCTGGGGCTCCGGGCGTTATTCCGAAGTGACCGGCTCGGTATTCCTCGATGTCCATTTTGACGAGTCCGAAATCGGCGGGCCGCGCGACGTTTTACGAAAATATGTTTATGAAAAAGAACGCAGACCCTGATTATTCGCTTATTCCCAATTACTATTAATCCATACTACAAACATTTAATTTTTTATGAAGAACGCTTTCCTTTGGTTACCCCTCTTTTTCCTCGGCTTTTCGCTAAGCGCACAAACACCGTTTCAGGTTAAGGTCATCAACCAGGGCGCCGAGTCCAGGCCGGAACGCCTGACTGATTTCAACGGAAAACTTATTTTCCGCGCCCGTACTACCGCCCAGGGCGTAGAACCCTGGATTTCCGACGGCACAGATGCGGGTACTTTCCTCCTCCGGGATATCAACGACAACCCGGCCGTCTCTACCGGTAATTCAAATCCCGATAACTTTACCGTTTATAAAGGCGCCGTCTATTTCAAAGCCCGCGATGCCTCCAACGGGGATGAACTCTGGGTCACCGATGGCACCACTGCCGGTACTAAAATGCTAAAGAATATCCATCCAACTGCTAATGGAAACCCCATTGACATCGTCATCTTCAAGAATCTGTTGTTTTTTACGGCTACCGATAATACCAGCAGCTCGGAGCTTTGGGTCAGCGACGGAACAGAAGCGGGTACTAAGCTGTTCCTCGATATCAACCCGGGTACTGCCGTTGGCAACCCAAGCAGCAAAACGGTCATCGGCGATTTCATGTACTTCTCCGCCAGCAACGGTACCAATGGCAACGAAATCTGGAGGACTGACGGCACCGTGGCAGGTACGAAAATGGTGAAAGATATCCGCACAGGAACGAGCAACAGCCTGCCCTCCCGTTTCTTTGGTTTCAAAAATCAGGTCTTCTTCCGCGCTTCTGACGGTACCACCGGCACCGAGCTCTGGAAAACCGATGGCACCGAGGCCGGCACAGTCCTGGTCAAAGATATCAACCCCGGCGCAGGAAACTCCAGCCCCGACAACTTCTATATCGCCGATGGCAGGCTCTTCTTTACCGCCAGTGACGGCACAAATGGCACGGAAATCTGGACGACCGACGGGACTGCCGCCGGAACAGTACTCTATACCGACTTTAATCCAAAGGGAAGCAGCAACCCCTCCAACTTCACCGAGGTCGTACCAGGTGTCCAGCTCTTCACAGCCAACGACAGCCTGATCGGCAACGAACCCTATCTGCTGATCAACCTCAATGGCTTTTCCGATACGGCCCTGGTCCAGGACATCAACCCGGGCCCTGCAGGCTCCGACGCAGGTTTCTTCGTCAATAACGGGCATGTGATGTATTTCAGCGCTACCACCGCAAAACTGGGCACAGAACTCTACGCCTTCGCACTCGGCGCCAGCGTAGATAGTGTGCAGCTCGTCGCGGATATCAACCCCGGAACCGGCGATGCCAAAGTACAGGAATTGGTGCGCTCCGGTAAGTTTATCTTCTTCCGCGCAAATAATGGCAAAGATAGCCTCCAGCTATGGGCCATCGAGGCACCCACCGCCGAGTTGCAGGTCAAAGAAATGAATAAAAACCTGGCGCCGGGAGATACCTTGCATTTCGGAAATGTCGAAGTAGGGAAAACCGCCACACGCGACCTCAAATTGATTAATACCGGCAAAGCACCGCTGGTGATCTTCGACGACGGATCTTCGGCACTGAACGCCTTTTATGCAACGCTCGCAAACGATGTCCTCAAGGGTGGGGACAGTACCACCATCCGTATCGAATTCACGCCCCTGAAGACAGGACCGGAAACGGAATTGCTCTCTATCATCAGCTTTTCCGCTTCCAATAAAACCTATCCTATCGTGCTACGAGGTACCGGGATCGTCACGGTCACAGCTCCGGCAATCAGCGTTTCGGCAAATGGGGCGGCAGTCGCAAACGGCACAGCACTTTCCTTCGGCACTGTACAAGTCAGCAAAGATACATCGCGTACGATCACCATCCGGAATACCGGGAATGCGGCGCTCGCGATCTCTAATGTCCAGACCACAGGAGCACAATTTACCGTTGGTGCTATTCCGGCCTCAATAGCACCGGACAGTACGGTGAACGTCATCGTCAAATATACCCCTTCGGGTGCAGGAGCACACACGGGCAGCCTCTCCTTTGCCACCAATGTGCCCGGAGCAGGCACGTTTACGGTAAATTTCAACGGCACCGGGGTACCGGCGACCCAGGTGGTGGAACCTCATGTATTTGGCGTCGAAGTCTTCCCCAACCCTGTCGCCGAAGATCTGTTTATCCGCACCAACCAAACCGTCCGTAGCGGCCTCGCAACCCTGATGTCCGCTGATGGAAAACCCGTAAGGCAAATCCCGCTTTCGCAGCAGGAAAACCTACATATCGGGTTGAAAGGCCTGCCCGCAGGGATTTATCTCCTCCGGCTCCAGGATGAAACACGCAGCGCTTTTGTCAAGATTTTGAAAAAATAATTTGAGCATGCTCCGTAGGTACGAGGTCGTGTAGAAAGTATGGGGTTGTGTAAAAAGGCCGGAGGCCTTCATTTGGCGGCGTAGGCGGCAGAATACTTTTTACACAACCTCATGCTTTTCGGATAGCCTCATACTTATGAGACACCCCCTCTTTTTATACAACCCCATAAAATTTTAAGAAATACGCTTTGGCGGCTGGTACCGCCAAAGCGTATTTCTTCACGCTCTATTTATCGCGTTATGGATACGAAAAAGATGGTCATCCTTACCCTTATCCTGGTTGCTATTGCCTGTGCGCCAAAACTACCTGCACCGGCAGCAGGAGAGGGTGCTGTGGAATGGGATTTCGGTCAATTACGCAAATGGTACAGCCGCCCGCCGGCGCAATGGCCGGCTCCAACCCTGGAAAAAGAGGTGGCGCATGTCGAACTCGGCAAATTACCCCCAGTCCCGTATCCGGATGACAATCCCTATTCTGCCGCCAAAGCCACCCTCGGCAGGCAATTATTTTTTGACCCCCGCATGTCGGTCTCGAATCAGATTGCATGTGCGACCTGCCACGACCCGGAACTGGGCTGGGGCGATGGGCGCAAAAATTCCTTTGGTCATAACAGGCAGCAAGGCAGGCGCAATGCCCCTACCCTTTTAAATGCAGGGCACTGGAAAATCCTCTTCTGGGATGGAAGGGCCGCAAGCCTGGAGGAACAGGTCGCATTTCCCATTCAAGACCATCTGGAAATGAACCAGGATATCCCCGGCCTTTTGGCCAAGCTCAACGCGATACCTGGATACCGTCAACAATTCAGGGATGTCTTCCAGGCCGACAGCATTACCTTCGACCTGGTGGCCAAAGCGATCGCCACTTTCGAACGCAGGATTGTGAGCTACACAAGCCGGTTTGACTTATTCCTGGACGGGAAATACGAAGCGCTGTCCGATCAGGCACTCCTGGGGCTACACCTCTTCCGCACCAAAGCAGGCTGCATGAATTGTCACCATGGGCCGCTGTTCTCCGACCAAAAGTTTCATAACGATGGGTTCACCTTCTTTGGCCGCCCGGACGAAGATTTGGGCCTGTATGTGCTCAGCAAAAAACCTGAAGATGTCGGGCGCTTCCGCACCGCAAGCCTCCGCGATGTGGCTTTTACCGCCCCCTGGATGCACACTGGCACCATGCAAAACCTGGATGAAATAATTTTTATGTACAACCAGGGGATGCCGCAACCCATCCCGCAAAAGTACCTCGACGACCCACGCCCCAAACCCGTCACCTCCCACCTGCTCAAGCCCCTGCGCCTCACAGAAACGGAGCGTCAGGCACTCAGGGCCTTTCTGGAAGCGATATCGGCAAGGCCAGGGCCGTTGCGGATACCGGAACTGCCAATGTGATTTTATTAAAAAATACAGCACTCAGGCATTTCTTCACTCTGGCATTCCAGGAACCTCAATAACCCTCATTCTGTACTAACCCCTTATTATTGATTAGCGCATCCAGGGGAATCGGCAGGATATAGCGGAAATCGGGATAGTCCAGCCGGCAGACCAATGCGTTACAGTCGGTCCGGCGGATGGGCTGGCGCTTCCGGGCAAGATCGAACAACAAATGCCCTTCGAACGCAAGTTCACGGCGGCGTTCCTCCATAATCGCCGCTTTGAGGGCAGGGCCGCTTGCATTTATCGGTGCGGCACCAGGATTGGCCCGGCGGTAAACGATGTTCAGGTCTGAGCGTGCAGCACTTTCGTTGCCCAGTTCAGAATAGGCTTCTGCACGCAGCAGATATTGCTCGGAGAGGCGGAGCGCAGGAAAATTTGCTACGAAATTCGGGGCAAATGGATATTTTGCACAAAGGATATCGCCTTTGCCATTCGGCACATAAAGGCTGCGACGCAGATCGCCCGCCGGGAACAGGGACAGGAGGTCCTGGGTAACGCGGCAGACAGGATTGGGGTTCCCGCTCCCGATAATGAGGCTATGTGCGGTAATCGTTGCCTGTGAGCCATCATCCGCCCGGTATTCCTGTAGGTCAACATAAAAAATCGCTTCCGAAAGGTTGAAATTTGCCCAGCCCGAAAGATAGGCAGTACCCGTACTTAAAGGGTAATTACAGGTATTGACGACCTCGCCGGCCACCTCCGCAACCGCCTGCCAGTTGCCCATATAAGCATATACCCGCGCCAGCAATGCCTTCGCCGCGCATACGCTGAGCCATATCGGTTTCGCATTGCGCTGTGCGGCCGGGCCGATTTTTTCCGCCCCAGCCTTCAAATCTTCGACGATCAACGCATAGACTTCGCCCACCGTGGCACGGGAAGGGTTGTCGAAAGTAGAAGGGGTGCGCAGCAGGAGGGGTACACCGGGGTGTGCGGCACCAGGTGTATAGGCATAATGCTGCCCATACAGGTTGACCAGGCTTAGGTAGCCGATGGCCCGCAGGGTGTGCGCCTCGCCGAGAAGGCTCTGGCGCTCGGCCTCGCTGCCTTCGGTCAGGGCAGGCAAGGCAGCAATCAGGTTGTTGACCCGGCTGATGTGCCGGTAAAGCTGGGCATAAGTGCTCCCGAACAATGAATTCTCATATCCAGCCCGGTTAGCGAAATTCGAAATATCCCGCCAGGTCACAATGGGAACGTTTTGGGATTCGCCAACGGTCCCACTGTTTACCGCGTTGGGGCTCATCTCCATATTGCCGGCCATATCGGGATAAAGCACATAAAGCTGACGATAATGCTCCTGAAAAGTCAGGCCATGATAAGCCGCAATTACCGCAGCACGCACTCCCGCCAATGTACCCAACGCATCTTCATTTGACAACTCGTCCCGCGGACTGACGTCCAGGAAACCCTGGCAGGCAAAAAGCAGGGCCGTGCCCGTAGTTAAAAGGTATCTCAGGCAATTGTTTTTCATAAACCAATATTGAACCCGGCCACGATCGCACGCGCCTGGGGAAAAATAAACCGATACGCTGCAATACCATTGCGCCCCGTACTTGTCTTTGTGCTATAAATATAGCCGAGGTTGTCTGCCTGGATAGAAGCCCGCAGACTGGAGATGCGCATTTTTTTCGCGATTGCCTTTGGAAGCTCCCAGCTCAGACTGGCGTTGGCAAGCTGAAGGAAATCGTTGCGGAACAAATACCGGGTCGTATTGCGCGAAGGAAAATTAGCCTCGTGCAAACGGGGGGTGTCTGTTATATCCCCTGGCTGTTGCCAGCGGTCCAACTGGTTGACACTTTGATTATTGAAGCTGATTTGCCGCCCATCCGTAAAAGTAAGGTTGTTGACGAGGATATGGCTGCCGTAGGAGTAATTGACCATAAAACTCAGCCGCCATTGTTTCCAGCCCAACAGGTTTTGTAAACCACCAAAAAACTTCGGCGTCCTGTTGCCGATGACGATCCGGTTGCGCACATCGGCGGCGAGGCGCGCATCGTCGGTGATACTGCCGTCTGGCATGAACCAAAGCGGCTTGCCGTTGTAGGGGTCAACCCCTGCGGCGCGGATACCATAAATCGCGTTGATATCGTTCCCGATGACGATACCGGAGCTTTGATCCGTCGCCTGTGGCGGTCGCTCCACAGCGATGCGCAGCACCTCGTTACGGTTCAGAGAAAGGTTAAAACCGCTCGTCCACAAGAAAGCGTTGCGCACAAGGTCGGCCTTCAGCGACCACTCCATACCCTGATTGCGCATGTCGCCTGTATTGGCCACGATTGTGTTAAAGCCCGATTCACGGGGTGTAGGGATGGTAGAAATGGCATTGAAAATTGTATTCCGGTAATACTCCCAGGAAAACCTGAGGCGGGAATCCAGAAAGTTGAGGTCGAGCGCGGCATTCAGCTGGCGGTTCGACTGCCAGGTGAGGCGTTCGTTGGGCGGTGCGGAAGGGGCAAAGCCATTGTACCCACCATAGCTGTTGTTCCCGCTGATCACATAGAGGCCACGGGCACTGTAGGTACCCAGCCGGGAGTTGCCGGTGATGCCATAAGACATACGGAATTTTCCAAAGCTCAGGGCCTTGAAAGGCTTCATCCAGGGCTCTGCGCTGAAAGTCCAGGCTGTGCCCACGCTGTAGAAATTGGCTGCCTGGACATCGCCCCCAAAAATCGAGGAGGCGTCCCTTCGTCCGGAAAGGGAAAGATAATAGCGGTAATTCCAGTCGTAGCTCAACTGCCCGAACCCGGAAAGTGTAGCGTCCTCGTAAGCGGAGGTGTTGGCATCAATATCTTCTTTATTGACCGTGTTAAACTCCCGTAGATTATCGAAGGGGAAATCGGTAGCAGTGATGATACTCCTGTCGGTATAACGCTTTTGAGCTTCAAAACCAGCGACCAGCCCAAGATGGTGATTTTTCAGGAAGGTGGTGTTCCAGCCTGCCTGGGTCGTACTAATCCACCGCTGGTTGTCGGTATTGGATCGGATGGCATAGCCGTTGCGGTTGCGGCCGGTACCGTTCAGGGCAGAGTTGTAGCGTTTTTCGCGCTGCTGGAAAACATCGGCTCCTGCCATGGTACTAAAATAAAGTCCGGGAAAGGGTTCAAAACGCAAGGTGGCATTACCGTTCACCGATAGTACCTGGTGTGCATGGTCGTTTTGGGCAATTACGGCGAGCGGGTTGCCCAGGGTTGCAAAAGGCCCGGTATTGTTGAACGTCCCGTCGGCTGCATAAATTGGCAGGTTGGGCGGAAAGGTGACGTTTTGAAAAGTGTTCAGCGCTTCTTTCGTTTTTCTGGATGCCGCCAGCCCGGTATTAAAACTGAATTTTTTACCGAACTTTTGCCCGAGGTTGATCCGCACCCCCTGCCGCTGGTTCGAGTTGCCCCTGGCAATAGCCTGCTGCGCCAGGTGGTCGGCAGAAAAATAAAAGTTGGTCTGATCGCCCCCCCCGCTCATGGTGAACCCCGCACTCGTAAAAGTCCCTGTCCGTTGAACGGCTTTGCGCCAGTCGGTCGCCACGTCGGACGCCCCTGCATCCTCCGGGTTTTTCCCCGAATTGAACAAGGTCTCGCGGGCGAGTTCAATATATTGCGGTGTGTTGAGGAACAGGATTTCATTGACGGGTTGTTCGAAGCCCTGCTGAAACTTTACATCAACTGCGGTTTTCCCGACTTTTCCTTTTTTCGTAGTAATCAGGATGACGCCATTTGCAGCATTTGCGCCATAAAGGGCGGTTGCCGCAGCATCTTTCAGAACGACCAAAGATTCGATATCCGCGGGGTTGAGCAGCGCCAGCGGATTAATCCGCTGATTGAGGACGTTGCCAAACTGCGTATTGGCGGTATTGGTTTCAAATACATCGTATAAGGGAACACCATCCAGCACGTACAGCGGCTGCCCCGATGCCGTGATATCCATGGATCCTACCGGTACCAGGGTATTCTCCCCTCGGATACGGATGCGGACGGGCAGTCCGCGCTCACCTGTTGTTTGCTCGACCTGAACCCCTGGCGCCAGGCCTTCGAGTAGCTTGTCCACGCTCTCGATCGGACGGTCGCTGCGCAGGGCCTCCGCCGTCACCTGCTCATAGCTGCCCACGAGGTCTTTTTCCTGCTTGCGCACCGCATACGCCGTTACCACTACCTCTTCGATATCCTGTGCATCCCGGTACAATACCACATTGAGCGTACCGCCCGCTTTGGCGCGTAGCTCCTGCGTCCGCATCCCAACATAAGAAAATACCAGCACTGCATCTGTAGTGCCAGAGGGTAAAAGAAGGGAATACTTCCCATCCTGATCGCTTGCAGTACCCCCTTCCCCACCCTTTACCGAAATGGTTACCCCTATAAGCGGCTCCTGACCAGCATCGGTTACGATACCGCTGACCTTGCGCTGCTGCCCGTTAAGCCCTGTAACCGAACAAAAAAAGATCAACAGGGCAGACAATAAACCTTTCGCAGTGTTTGTGACAATCATAATTATTCTTCAGATCCCGATTTGGAGGCTGTCGCACAAGTCTTTTGGCGGCTTGCGCCGCCAAAGAATATTTTCACGAGATGCCGGTTTTGTTGATTTTGCTTCGCAAAAT
>JBEIGB010000086.1:0-15151 GCA_040382095.1 Lewinellaceae bacterium | reverse complement strand
GAGCTGGTCAGCGGAAATAGGTTTGAACGGATCGAGCAGTTGGAGGCGGCTGGAAGACGGTGCAACTTTGATTTCGATCGCAGATCCATCGTTGGCAGGTGCCTGGAATCCGGCATCTTCAACGGCGAAACCTCTGGAAGGGAGTTCTGCTCCGCTTGGTGGATCCAGTTTAACGGCCTGGCCCTCTTCATTAATCAGCGTATCCGTGAGCGGGTTAAACGTGAGGTCGCCGGCGATGGCCATGGCGGTGACGATTTCCGGGGAGGCCACAAAGGAGCGCGTCTGCGGATTGCCGTCGTTGCGCTTGGAGAAGTTGCGGTTGAAGGAGGTAATGATAGAGTTGGCGCGGTTAGGGTCATCGGTATGGCGAGCCCATTGGCCGATACAGGGGCCACAGGCGTTGGCCAGCACGACACCGCCGATTTCTTCAAACGCTTCGAGCTGCCCATCGCGCGCCACTGTGAAGCGGATTTGCTCAGATCCCGGCGTTACGGTAAATTCGGACTGCACTTTGAGGCGCTTGGCCCTGGCCTGGCGGGCGACGGAGGCAGCACGGTCGAGATCCTCGTAGGAAGAGTTGGTACAGGAGCCAATCAGGCCGACCTCCAGTTTTTGCGGATAGCCATTTTCCTTCACTGCCTGTGCAAATTTGGAGATTGGCCAGGCGAGATCCGGGGTATATGGCCCATTGATATGTGGTTCAAGCGTAGAAAGGTCAATTTCGATGACCTGGTCAAAGTATTTCTCCGGATGGGCGTAGCAGTCTGCGTCGCCGGTCAGGTGCTCGCGGATGCCATCGGCGAGGTCGGCGACTTCGGTGCGGCCGGTGGCCCGCAGGTAACGGCCCATGCTTTCATCGTATCCGAAAGTTGAGGTGGTCGCACCAATTTCTGCACCCATGTTACATATTGTCCCTTTTCCGGTACAGGACATGGATTCTGCTCCCGGCCCGAAATACTCCACGATGGCCCCGGTACCGCCCTTTACGGTAAGGATACCGGCAACCTTCAGGATGACATCTTTTGCGGAGGTCCAGCCGCTCATTTTTCCAGTGAGTTTCACGCCGATAAGCTTGGGCATTTTCAGTTCCCAGGGCATACCGACCATAACGTCCACGGCATCTGCACCGCCTACGCCGATGGCAATCATACCCAGGCCGCCGGCATTTGGCGTATGGGAGTCGGTACCGATCATCATACCACCGGGGAAGGCATAGTTTTCCAGGACGATTTGGTGGATGATACCTGCGCCGGGTTTCCAGAATCCGATACCATATTTGTTGGATACCGAAGAGAGAAAGTCAAATACTTCTTCGTTGAAAGAAAGGGCCGTTTGGAGGTCTTTCTCCGCACCGTTTTCTGCGAGGATCAGGTGGTCGCAATGGACGGTCGAGGGTACTGCGGTCTTGTCGCGTCCACACATCATGAACTGCAGGAGGGCCATCTGGGCGGTGGCGTCCTGCATCGCCACGCGGTCAGGGGCGAAAAAGACGTAGTCCTTGCCTTTATGATAGGCCTGCAGGGGGGATTCCGGATGTAGGTGTGCGTAAAGGATTTTTTCTGTAAGGGTCAGTGGCCTGCCCAGCGTCTTGCGGGCATCCTCCACCTTTTTAGGCAAGGCCTGGTAGGTGGCCTTAATCATATCGAGATCAAAAGGCATAGGAATGATGTTTTGTTCTTACTATAAAAAAACCAGGACGTGTTTGGGTTCTGTCCAAGGCTTTATTTTTGCCCTGCAAAGGTAAAATATTTGGGTTTTCGGGCATAAAATTTGCGTTTGGCAAGACGATTATTTCAGGCGCTCCATAAGCCGTGCAGTAATCTGAAGAAAATCTACTTCCGTGATCATACCACTAAGTTCGCCATTTTCGAGTACGGGCAGGCAGCCAATGTTTCGTTCTTTCATGAGCTGCATGGCCTCCAGTACGGTAGTTTCGCTGGTAATGGTGATGGGGTTGGGGAGCATGATATCCTTAACGGTGTTGTTTTTTTGTTCATCCGGGTTGGCGAGGTTGAGTAAATGGCGTAGGACGAGCCTGGAGGTGACGAGGCCGCAGAGCTTGCCTTTAGCATCTTCTACGGGCAGATAACGGATGCGCTTCCAGTCCATGAGCTGTGCGGCGATCTCTATAGGGTCTTCTTCCTGGACGGTAAGCAGATCGGTCTGCATAAAAGCCTCGACCCGCAGGGAGGCCGGGCGGTAATCGCTAAGTTCGTTCAGCTCGGGCATTTCCCAGGTATGTACAGGTTGGTTTTCGGATTGGTATCGAAGCATACTGGCGGTGATAACACGTAGTGCTTCGTCATTATTGGTTTCTTTCTTAAGTTTGGTGAACGCCCGTAGTTGCCAACGCGCGCCATTGCGGTGTAATCGGGCGCGTTCCTGGATCAGACCCAGGTATCGGTCGGTATCGTTATGGTCAACGCCGTGGTGAAGAAGCCCATTGCGGGCCAGAGGCAGTAGCTCATGGAGGATAAGATCGCAAGCACTTATTTTTTTATCGTTGAACCAGGTAAACTTGGTATCTATACCGTATCGTGCGGCTTTTTCGAAATTATCGCGGGCATCCTCCCAGCTCATTTTCTGCCGTATATCCGGATATTCCAGATATAGCCCGGTCATGGCACCCAGCCAAAGGGCAGCATTTGCGATTTCATCCTGAACGGTAGGACCGGAAGGCAGGACACGGTTTTCGATGCGCAGATGTGGTGCTCCATTTTCACTGATTCCGTAGCAGGGGCGGTTCCAGCGGTACACGGTAGAGTTTTGTACCCTGAGGGCTTGCAGCTGGGGCACTTCGTTTCCGGCAATTGCTTGCAATGGGTCGTCGTCAATATCGGCATAGATAAGGGGGCGAAAGCGGGCGATATCCTCCCGATAGATTTCAAGGATGGATTGGTCGAGCCATCCTGAGCCAAAATTCACTCTTGGGCTTCGTTCCCTGAGGTGTTCGTGGGAGCTGCGCACATCTACGGATTGCTGGAAGAGGGCAATCCGGGTTTCGTGCCAAAGCCTTCGCCCAAAAACGATCGGGGAGTTTGCGCAGATGGATAATACAGGGCCGGTGAGGGCCTGGGCGAGGTTATACATCGGGGCGAATGCTTTTGCACCCACCTGGAGGTGTACTTGAAAACTCGTGTTGCAGGCTTCGAGCAGCGGGGAGTCGTGGCGGAGCAGGAGCTCGTCAATTCCATGTAGCCGAAGCTCGTAAGAGGTTCCCGTGAGCTGGGCATTAATGGCGTCAATAAGGAGTTTATAGCGGGGAAGTGGCGTGAGGTTGCGCAGTTCGAGATCGTGCTTTCGCAACGTTGGCAAAATCCCGGTAAGAAGGTAACAGGCATCCGAGGGTTCGAGTGCCCGCTGGATCGCGTTCAGAAAATAGTGGATTTCCTGCTCCATTTCTCCGAGGCATGTATTTGTAAACGCCCGGGGGGTAAGGTTGATTTCGATGTTGAAACGGGCCAGCTCGGTAACAATTGCAGGATATGCTTTCAGACGGGAAAGTACTTCCATGGCAACCGGCGCAGGTTTGAGGGTGCGGCGGTCAATCAGGAACAGCTCCTGTTCGGCACCAATCCGAGTAATGTCCGATTCAAATGCCTCGTGTCCGAGCAGATATTCGAGGGCCTGCATGTCCCTGAGCAGTTGCCGGATGAAATTTCGCCTGCTGTGCCCGTCATCTCCCACTGTGACCCGCTGTTCGCCCATTTTAGTATATCGGTTATTCGGGGGCAGGCCTAAAACAACCTTTCCCCACTTTTCGTTTCTATTAGACGACGGACCCCGTAGGGGTTCTGCCGGAATATGCCATAAAGCAGTACATCAAGTTGTTCATTTGATTGCCCGGTTATCGCTTTGCAACTGGCTCTCAGGGTAAATATGCGTTAACTACGGGGCAATATATGGAAATCCTTTTTTTGCCGGCAATATTTCTGGGGCAGACCACAAAAGCGATGGTCAACCCATGGGGGTAAGGCTGCCTCATAATACCTTTTTCGGTCGCGTAGCCCGGCTATGTTCCCTCAAAAAGCCTTTACATGGACGGAAGACGGCACTTGTACTTCCATGCCGACCCCGTCGAAGCCTTTGTAATCAATTATGTGGCTACGGCCATTTAATCAAATTGACCTATGCGCCATCTGTTCAAGTCAGCTTTAATTGCGCTGGTAATGGCCTTTATGGCCGTTGCCTGTCGTCAGGATGAAAGAGAGCGGTTATTTGAGTTGGTATATCCCAATATCCCTTTTGAACTACCCGCCGGCCTTCCTCCCGGACTGATTCCGCGGGCATTGGTATTGGATGGTTTCAGCAGTAATTTACGCTACTACCTGGATACGTACAATGCAGATACTTCATCTATCGCCGGGATTTTTCCGTATGCAGCAAGCATCCGTTCCCTTGACGGCAGCGACCTTGATTTTTTTGAGGAAATTTCGGTCCGGATATGCCCGCAGGGCAGTACTTCCTGTACCCAGGCCGACGAAGTTTTTTACATAGATAATTTGCAACAAAACCGGACGGGCTTTCAAGTGCGGCTATTGCCGACGCTGATTAACGCCCGACGGCATTTTTACCGGGAGCGGTTCAAGCTCGAAGTGTGGTTTTTCCTGAGGTTTCCATCGCCCAGGATAATCCCCTGCCGACTGGAGATGCAGTTTGAAGCGGTCAGGTAGGATAGCGTTATGTGGCAGGCTGGCTTTGACAAATAATATCATAAACGAGGCTGCCTCACAAGTCCTTTGGCGGCGAATGCTGCCAAAGGACTTGTGAGACAGCCGGCATATTTTCTCACTGTGCTGGCCTGTCGCAGCAAGTTTACTGAAAGCGTTCCAGGTTAGGACCCGTAACTGTGCGCAAAGTAGCTATGGCGAGGAATCGGGCATCTTGCGGCGTGAGGCCCTTGTCCATATAAAAATCTTCGAGCAAAACGGCACACTGGTAGTAAAGGATGCTAAATGCGGTGAACTTGTTCTGATGCAGGATATCAGTACTTGCCCAGGGGGTTAACCTGGCAAAGAGGGTATTTTGCCAGGTTTCGGCTTCTTTCTGGTTATAGGCACTCATCGGGCGGGTAGTATTGAAGAGGACAGCCCGTGCGGCATTGGCTTCGGCGAGGGCCTCGTCACCAGCTTTTCTGCCCCCGATCCCTGCGCTGATGATTTCGAGCATACGGATTTCCTCCCAGTCAAAGTAGGCGTCGCAAACTTGCACCTTCAGGTTGATGGCACCTGCAACGGCGGCCTGCGCAGCGCCGGTTTCCCGGGGATACGCCTTCGATAACCAACAGGGTACCGAATGGTTGCCATCAGGAGCGATATGGATATAGTGAAGGTGCAGGATGAGTTGTTCTATATTATTATAAGCATAGGTGGCGCGGTAATCAAAAGGGGCCACAAGGCGGTTGCTCCGATTGACGTAAGCCTGGCGGATGGCGGTATTCATTAATTCGTTGACATCGTTACCCGGGCCCTGGGTTGTGAAGAGTTGATAGGCGCGGTAGGCGTATGCAAGGGGGTGGTTATATCCTTCGAGCAGTATCATTGCCCTGGTATCTTCGGGAAGGCGGTTGATAATATTTTGAAGGGCATCGCCAGCAGGAGTTGCCGTTTGCTGAGTCCGGTTCATGGCGATAAAACGGCATTCGTTCAATTCCCGGTTGTTTTGCAGGGCCATTTGGAAAGCCTGTGCCGTCCCGTTGCCATAATAGCCGTCCAGGCTACCCGTATAATAGAAAGTTGCTTTGAGTATTTTCTGTAACTCCAATGCGGACCTCCTTTTAATATTTCCGCGGATGTCGGGTACCACGTTTTTTTCACTGGCGTTTGGGGTTCTGGCTTGCAGGTCGTAGGACTGGGGCCTATTTAAAGGGTAATCGTATCCCACAGGTTCTTTAAAGGACGGATTCTGCTGGGCGGACGGTTTATTTTGCCAGGTAAACTCTACAGCCGGCTGTTTAATAATATTACTGGTTTCGAACGCGCCGATTTTAATCAGGTGGATGCTGTTGACGTTTCGGCTGAAGGCGTCTTTATAGCCCTCTTTCTGTATTTTCGGCAGTATCTTGCGGGCTTCTTCCGGGCTGGTGTAAGGGCCGACCATCAGTTTTATCGAATTCTCGCCGGCAACTCCCCAGAGGGAAGTAAAACTGCTATACTTCTTCCAGTCAATTGTTTTTCGGGGGTCGAGTGCAGCGATTTGGATTACAGCGACCATTGCTCCTTCCGACTCTGGTAATTCGCGCAGCCGGGCACTTGAATACCCGAGGGCAATGACCCGTCCGAGAGCAGTCTGAGCAGCTTCGAGGCTGTTATACCCCCCTAAAAGTACTTCGGAATAATTACTTTCCAATTTGAAAGAATACAGGAACCCGAACGCGTCAAGCCCGGCAAACTCTTCCCGGTGAACGTCAATGAACGTACCCACGCTGATTGCATAATGCCTGGAAGGTGTCTGGCCATTCCCGTAAACCTGCAGGAACAGGAAGAAAATCAAAATAATTGGCATCCTTTTCATGTTCTGTTTTTTTTAAACAACGCATTTCACTATAACGCAATGTATGCGGCCATTATTATTAGAAAAAAAGGGCCTTAACCAATACCGTTCAAATACCTCGTCGCTAAAAGCCTTTTATGCCTGTGCGTGGCCGGATGGCCCCCGAAGCATTAAATTTATGTAACCTGTGCAACTTTTTGTTCCAAAAGTGCATTAAATATTTAGCTTTATGCAAATTCAGAATTGATGAAGAAAACATTCATGGTAGAATTTGAGCTTCCGGAAGAATTGTCTGCGGATTTCGTAGCCCTGATCCCGGAGCAGCGCCAGATTATAGACCGCCTGATGACCCAGGGAAGGATACGCTCTTATGCCCTTTCTATGGACCGTTCGGTACTTTGGGTGGTGATCGAGGCCACCTCGGAATTCGAGGTGATGGAACTGATCGCCAGCTTCCCGCTGGCAGATTATATGCAACCCTATATTTCGGAATTAATGTTCCATAACTCAATAGAGGTCTATCATCAGTTTTCGATGAATTAATTCCACGGAATCCGGCGAGGAACCTTATCTTCGCAGTTGGTTGGGGAGAATTCACCCTTTTCCAGCCTTTCACCTCACTTTTCCAGCCTATGAATTGGCCACTGCGCATTGCAAAGCGCTATCTCTTTGCAAGGAAATCTGCCAATATTATCAATATCATCACGGGTATTGCGGTATTTGGTATTGCTGTGGGTTCGGCAGCATTGGTGCTGGTACTCTCTGTTTTTAATGGTTTTGAAGACCTTATCACTTCGATGTACGGGAATTTCAACCCGCAGATCAAAGCGACTCCGCTAAAGGGCAAGACTTTTGCCCTGAGTGGGGATGACCTGGCAAGACTGCGCTCCGTTCCCGGAGTGACCTATGTTTCCCAGACCCTTGAAGAAGTCGCTTTCTTTGAATACCGCGATAAGCAGGACTTTGGTATCATCAAAGGGGTAGATGAATATTTTGACGAAGTAACCCGCATTGACTCTACGGTGCGGGAGGGTAGCTATGAGGTCAGCACCTACGGGTCGAGGAATATGGCTGTCCTGGGCCTGGGGATGCGCAACAAACTTGGGGTCAGCCTTCAGAATGATTTCGAGCCGCTAAGTATCTATTTGCCGAAGCGGAAAATTTCCGGTATGCTCGACCAGCAGTTTAGGGTCAGGAGGGCATTCCCGGCAGGTACGTTCGTCATCCAGCAAGATTTTGATAATCAGTATGTTCTCGTTTCCCTGGAGCTTTGCCGCGAGCTGCTCGGTGATGAGGAGGCATTGAGCGCACTGGAATTTCGGCTCGCCCAGGGGTATTCAGCAGCAATGGTAGTTCCTGCCCTGCAAAAAATCCTGGGCACGGGGATAGAATTCCGCGATCGTTATGCACAGGAAGAAGCCTTTATGAAGCTTATGAAAATAGAAAAATGGATGAGTTTTGCCATCGTAGGCTTGACCCTGCTGATGGTGGCTTTCAATATGGTAGGTGCTTTATGGATGATCGTATTGGAAAAAAGGTTTGATATTTCCATGCTGAAATCTATGGGTGCACGGGATGAACAGGTGCGCAATATTTTCCTCAACGAGGGGTTGCTGCTGTGTATGATCGGTACCGTGGGTGGCTTCGTTCTTGCCATCCTGGTGTATGCGGCCCAAAAGGCATTCGGAGTTATCTCCATACCCGGTGCTTTTACGGTTGATGCGTATCCGATTAGCCTAAGAGCAGAAGACTTCCTGGTGGTCGCGGCTACGGTATTCAGTATTGGTATTTTTGCATCTATCCTGCCGGCACGGCGCGCACAGCGCATCCCGGCAATGATCCGGGAGGGTTAACCGCTATGGAAGAGTGGGAATTGGAATTCGAATGGCTGCGCGTCCGCAGCCTTGTCAGGGAGCGATTTAGGCGGGAGGTTCTGCCAGACCTCAATGCGATGTTGTTTCTCATTGGAATTCAGGAACTTGGACGATGGAAAACGACATTTTCGAAGGAAGAAAAGCAGGACTTGATGCACATCGCCGTATGCAGGCTCATGAGCTATGACGGGTATTATGCTTTTGTAGGGCGCGATGCGGATGGTTGGCCGCACTGGGAATTGATCAGCCCTATCCCTACCGCGGATCTCAAGGGCCAGGAACATCTGCTGAAGGAAAGAGTAATCCGATATTTTAACGAACTGGACGGGCAGTAGCCTTTCGTCCGGAATGGCGCTAATTCGTTTTATAGCGCTTCAGGCAAAGCATATTAAAACGCTAACTGTCAAAATAAAAAATCGAATGGATACGTTTTTGCCCAACTTTAAAAAGATTGTATGTTCTGCTTCCTGGGCATTTTTGATGCTCGGTTTTTCCTGCTCCAGGCCTGTCGCAGATTTTTCGTACGCAGGAGCGCTCACTGCCCCGGCAAAAATCCGTTTTGACAATCGTTCACAAAAGGCGGATTCTTTTGTTTGGGATTTTGGTGATGGCTCCCGTTCGGAAGATTCGCTTCCCCAGCATACGTATAAGCGTTCCGGGGTGTACATGGTTTCCCTCACTGCCCAAATGGGCAATAAATCGCGCACGATGCAACAACAAATTGAAATTGAGGCACCTAAAAAGTGTCTGGTCGAAATCGAAACAGAATTTGGGAATATGCTGGTCTGGCTTTACGACGGCACCCCGCTGCACCGCGACAATTTCCTGAAGCTCGCCGGGCAGGGGTACTTCGACAGCTTACTTTTTCATCGGGTGATTTCCGGTTTTATGGTACAGGGCGGGGATCCCAATTCCCGCAATGCCGGCCCCGGGCAGCCCTTAGGAATGGGCGGCCCTGACTATACCATCCCCGCAGAATTCGTGGATACCCTTATCCATACCAAAGGTGCGCTTGCCGCAGCCCGGACGGGCGACCAGGTCAACCCGGAGAAACGCTCCTCCGGGTCGCAGTTCTACATCGTTCAGGGTAAAGCAGTCACCGACCGGGAACTGGATCTTATTGAATCCAGGAAGGGATTCCGGTACAGTACGGAGCAGCGCCAAAAGTACAACGAAAAGGGTGGCGTGCCTTTTCTCGACCGCGACTATACCGTTTTTGGCGAAGTCATTGAAGGATTAGAGGTGATTGACAAAATCGCCGGGGTACAGAAAGACAACCGCGACCGCCCACTGAAGGATGTCAAAATGGTAATCCGGGTAATCAATTGAGTAGGCTACCGCTGTGTCGGGCTATAATAAGCGATTAAGGCCCGGATATGGGGGTCGCTCTCCATTTCAGGTAGAAATCCGTGAAGCGCATCATGGATATCGGGAAGTTCAGGGAGCGTATGGCTAAGTTTCTCCATCGCTTCCTGTTTCCGCCCGATTGCATAAAGGCATGCGCACCAGGCGAGGTCCAGGCTGCTTCCCACGGTATATTCAACAGCTTCCCTCAGGATGTCAAGGGCATCAAGAGGCCGGCCTGCATTTAGCAGAAGGGTGGCATACCTGCTCCAGTAAGTCGGTTCTTCAGGTATGGTACGGATGGCTTTCATCCAGAATTCGCTGCCCTTCTCAGGCATGCCCATGTTGAAGTAAGCTTCTCCGATTGCAGCAAGATACTCTTCCATCTCCCCGTCCAACTCCAGTGCTTTCTGGAAAAAATAAGCTGCCCACGACCAGGCATCCTCCCTTGCATAACATTTTCCGATCATGAAAAGGGCCTCATCGCACATAGAATCTAATTCGAGGGTTCGCATCAGACTTTTTATGGCAAGCCGGAACTGGTCTGTATGGAAATAACATTTTCCCTGATAGAGCCATATATCTGGATCAGCTTCGAGGTAGGTCAGGAAATCTTCGATGGCCCCCAGTGCTTTGGTGTAGGCCTGTACCTCTAAGCAGAGCTCAATGTATTCGCGGTAAGCGGGTTCGAAAGCCGGATTGGCCAGAAAGGCATATTCAAAGGCTTGCAGCGCTTCCTGGTAGCTTCCCTGATATTCAAAGGCCTGGCCCAAATTGTACCAGGCATAACAGGAGTAAGGGTCTTTGTCAAGTAGGGCCTGGCAAAGTTCAAGGGCCTCCGGATAGCGGCGCGTCATACTTGTTGCGACCCCCAGATGGCGTATGGCTTTCTCATGACGGTAATCACAGGCGATGGCAAGTTTGATAGACTCAAACATCCCGTGGAAATCTCCGGTTTGCTCGAGGATAATGCTGCGTACAAAATGGATGTTGGCACGCACCGACAAGTTAGAGGCAGTTTCCGAGCATTTTTCCAGCAACGCCAATGACGCAGGAAATGCCCCGACGTAACTCAATGCTTCTGCCCGGAGCAGGACCAGGTCAGTTTCCTGCATATCCGGAAAGAACTGTAGGGCCTGATCAATCGCTTGCAGCGCTTTTGGCCCGTCGTTTTGCACAAGGTGCAGCTGTATTTTGTGCAGGATTAAAGGTTGCGCACCAGGAAAACGCTCGATTCCAATTTCTGCCAGCTCAAGGGCACGCTCCAGGAGGCCGGCATTTTCAAAATAGCTGATGAGTTGTTCGAATTGTTCCTGAGAAAAGGAGATTTCCCCGGAACCCTCGAGTATCGTCTCATAATCGGCCGCTAAAACGGCCGCCCCGCGTTCGTTAGGTATTTCATTACAATGCATACAAATTGTTGGCGAATGAAAGGGGGAGCAGACATAATCTTTGCAAGATAAAGCTTACTAATCAACAAAGTAGTAAATCTTAAAAGAGATTAACGGAACGGTAGGGTATTGAAGGCAAACGGCCAATTATCTTGTTGTGACGGGATTGTTATGGGCATATTGAGGTGGTCTTTCCACGATGCAAAGCCGTTGTAATAAGTCTGGGGTTAGGGAGCTGTTGGGACGTAATCCCACCCCTGATTAGTCCTTGTTTACTTTTATAGTAGGGCGGCTGACCAGGAAAACACCCGAAAAAATCAAGGCTCCGGCAATGAGTTTTATCCCGTCAAGGTGATCCTGGCGGAATGTCAGGGCAATGGAAGTAGTCAGCAGGGGTTGCAGGTAGATATATATACTCACTACGGAAGGATTGACGATGGCGAGGGCATAGGAATTAAGTAAATAGGCAAGAAAAGTGGTGAATATCAGTACGTACGCTACCGCTGCCCAATGTTCGGAACGAAAGGAGCTCCATTGGGTCTCCTGAAGCTGGTTCCATCCAAGCGGGATGACCATTATAGAACCGATCAGGAATATCCATTTGCTGACGGCTATGGGGTGGTACTTGTACATAAGCTTTTTCACCAGGACCAGGTAAATACCGTATGCAACAGCGTTGGCAAAAATAAAAAAATTACCGAGCATCTGTTCCCTCCGGAATTCGAGGTTTTTGCCATACAAAAGCAGCAGCGCGGCACCGGCCATACCTAAAATGATACCGGATATTTTCGACCACGTGATTTTTTCGCCGATAAGCAGTGCAGAAGCAATTAATACCAATATAGGTGTTGTGGTCATTATCAGAGAAGCATTGATGGGCTTTGTCAAATGCAGTCCCATGAAAAATAAAGTCTGGTTTACGGCGACACCAGTGATGGCACATAGTACAATCCTGGGCCAATCTTCCTTGGCGATAGGTTCCTTTTTTATCCAGGCGTTGAAAAACCAGAAGAGCAGGGCGGCGCTGCCTGCCCGAAGAATGATGAAGGCGAGGGGTTGGATCAACCCACCGGACATAGCTTCCCTGGCAATGCTATAGTTGGCGCCGTAAATAAGCGCTACCGCGAAAAGGGCCGCATGGGCTTTCAGGGAATCGTTCATTGCGGATGTATTTGCAATGCAAAAGAACGCATTCCATGCGATTATTCAGCATAAACGGGGGCTTTTACAAGAAATCCTTTATTGCCGCTTAAATTGTTGCAGTGATCGGATCAAGCCTTTATTGAACTCGGTTTCGGCACGATAATACAATGCGAGTTTGCGGATTGGTAGGACCCGCTTAAATTTTACAAAATATTCCTTCTTGAGCCTGGTTACCTGCTCTTCCATTTCGAAAATATTATTGAGCTGTTGTTCGACCTCCACCTCGGAAAGGCCCGATAAATCGCGCTCTGGCTGATATTTTTCCCTGATTTTCTTTTGTTCCGCCTCGAAGGCCTTTTGTAAAGGCCAGAACTTCTCGGCTTCTTCAGGGGTGAGATTCATCCGCTCGGTGATAAATGCGACCTTCATCGCACGTACCTTTTGGGCTGCTTCCGCAGGACGGCCCTGGGCAAAGGAATGTAGGCTGCCCAGGAACACAATGCCGAGTACGAGGATCCAATTTTTCATAGACGTACTGTTTTTTTTAATAATAGACTTGTTGAAACAGGGAATATCGATCCCGGAAAAAGAAATATTTTTTCCACCTTCCCGACCTGTCGCAATAGGCCTGCCTTTTTCCCCCGGGGGGAGGGTAAATTAAAATAAAGATTCATATTCCTGAGGGTTTAACTGCTGGAACACTTCATTAAACAACGGGGACAGATCTTCGTTGCCGGACGAAGGAACTGGCAGGAACAGACCGTTGAGGGCGGCTTCGGCGCCTCCTGCTTCGAGGATGATGTCGAGCGGAAAATAGTGGATATTGTGCTGGACATAGTCCTGCACCTCCGTGGGGTTCAGGCAGTGTATTTCCGCACAAGCGGCAGGGGCAATCTTTTCAGAGCGGAGTAGATATACCCCGGCAAAAATCAGAAGTGCCAGGGAAGCAAAAGCAAGGGCTGTTTGTATCTCTGGCCGGAGGTGGAGGTAAGGAAAAGCGGGGCGCTTCCTGGCAGGCATACTGGTTCTTACCCCGGTGGAAGGGGATAAAGCCTTTATTTTCGACATGGTCTCGTCAGGCAGCTTGTCAAAGTAGCCGGCGGGCGGTGTCAGTATCTCCCGATGGTTTTGGTGCAAAGATTCCAACAAAGGCGACAAGCTGCGCAGCTCGTCGCGAAGTTCTTCATCTGGTTTTTTCATAATGGTTCATTTTGTCGTCTTGTCGTAATGGGTGCCGTCCAAGAGAAAAGTCTTTTTCAGCCATGTAGCCCGGCTTTGTGTCCTCAAAAGTTTTTTATAAACAAAAAACGGCACATTTTCCATATTTCCGGATTATCGCAACAAGCCTTGTTTATCCATAGTCATGGAAGTACTGCGCTATTTTTTTTACGGCATGGTGAAAAGAAGCTTTCAGCGCACCTTCGGAGGTATCGAGGATGGCAGAAATTTCCTTATAACTCATTGCCTCGAAATAGCGCATTACAAAAACCTGCCGCTGTTTATCCGGCAATTGCCGCATGGCCGTGATGAGCTGGCGCTGCAGGGCTTCACCATCAAAATGTTCCGTTGCAGGCATCGTATTGGAAAAATATTCCACTAATGCATTATTTATTACAAGAGCGCTCGTTTTTTTTTTATTTAAAAATGAATGTGCTTCGTTACTGGCGATCCGGTAAAGCCAGGTGAACAGCGACGACCTACCTTCGAAATTGGCGATACCCTGGAACGCCTTAATCAAAGCATTTTGCAGGACATCGTTCGCGTCTTCATGATCAAATACGAGGTGGCGGATATGGCGGTACAATCGTTCCTGATACTTTCCAATCAGGAGCCGAAAGCCTTGCTCCAGCGTTTCGGGGGAGTGGATCAGGGCCAGGATTTGCTCGTCCGTTACGGTTGACTCGGGCATACAGGTTAAATTTGAACGCCACTGATGGACGACATGTCGAACGGTTTGACTGGAAAAACCGAAAAAGGTTTAAAAATTCGTAAAAAAATATTTAAATTGGCACAACGCTTTGTGTATTTGGCAGGAAAACATCCGGATTGCTAAACAGCGTAAGTACAGATTGCCCTGCTCCCGGGGCATCGGGGGGAAAACGGTCTTCTAATCATAAATTAACTTTACCGTTATGCGCCGTGCCATCGCAAAATGGATTTTTTATCGCCTTTGGGGCTGGAAAATTATCGGGGAGTTTCCGCACCATATTCCCAAATATATCATAGCAGTTGCGCCACACACATCTGCCTGGGACCTTATTGTGGGTTTGCTGGTGCGGGAAGTCACGGGCCTGAAAGCAGGCTTTATCGGTAAGGACAGCTTGTTTCGCTGGCCGTATGGATGGTTTTTCAGGGCATTAGGCTGTCATCCCGTAGATCGCAGTAAGTCGAGCAACTATGTCCAGGGCGTTGTGGGTTTGTTCAACAGCCGGGATCGGCTGGTTATTGCACTTGCCCCGGAAGGTACCCGCAAAAGGGTGGATCGGCTGAAAACAGGTTTTTATTATATCGCGCTTGGAGCCGGGATACCCATTGTGCCCGGCACGATTGATTTTACCCACAAGGAAGTGCGGATTTTCCCTTTTTTCTTTCCTTCCGGTGACTTCCCTGCGGATATGGAACATATTCTGCAATATTTCAGGGGCGTAGAAGGGAAAATTCCGGAATACAGCGTTTTCTTTTAATGAGTTGTACAACGCGTTTCGTAAGTATTCCGGGGTGTGTAAAAGCCTCCGGTATGTCCGAAAAGTATTCTGCCACCTTCGGCGGCAGAGTAAAATTTTCTCAGCGTGCCGGTTTAATTTTTTTTTGTTGGCAAAAAAAAAGAAAACGGGAGGCGGTGTAAAACGCGTTTGGGGCGTGCGCCCCGGAAGGGAATTTTACGCCGTGGGCGGCGAAACTAAATTT
>JBEIGB010000085.1:0-15512 GCA_040382095.1 Lewinellaceae bacterium | reverse complement strand
GCCACTTTGCTGCTTTTTGGAATCATAATCCCGGAAAGTGGCCAGCATAAAAAAATCCTTTTGCGGCGTAAGCCAGAAAAGGTTCAATAAAATGAGCGCCACTTTGCTGCTTTTTGGATGCATAATCCCGGAAAGTGGTCAGCATAAAAAAATCCTTTTGCGGCGTAAGCTGCAAAAGGTACAGTCAAATGAGCGGCACTTTGATTGATTTTGTGAAACAAAATCAATCAAAGTGCCGCTCAAAAAAATCTTTCGCCGCCGTAGGCGGCGGAATACTTTTCACACAACCCCTGAAGAAAGCAAAATCATGTATAAAAAATGGATACTTTCAATCGCAGTCTTACTCATAACCATTGGAACCATGCCTGATGCCGGGGCACAACGGCCCCGGGACCTGGGCATTAAGCCCGGCGTACTGCCGGTCGGCAAAAATAATGCCATCACCGATGTGGCGGGGGTCAAAGTGGGTCATTTCACCCTTGTGCGGGGCACAGATATCCGGACTGGGGCAACGGTCATCCTGCCACACGGGGGCAATATTTTTCAGCAAAAAGTACCGGCAGCGGTGTTTGTGGGGAATGGGTTCGGCAAATTGGCGGGTTCTACCCAGGTAGAAGAATTGGGGGTACTGGAGACGCCCATCGTATTGACCAATACCCTTGCCGTACCTACCGCGATGGAAGCGCTGATTGAGTTTACGCTGCGCCAAAAGGGCAATGAAAAAGTCCGCTCGGTGAATGCCCTGGTGGGGGAGACCAACGACAGTGGATTAAACGATATCCGCGCCCGGGCGTTAAAGCCTTCCCATGTATTGACAGCGCTGGAATCTGCAGAAGGGGGACCTGTACAAGAGGGCAATGTGGGTGCTGGTACGGGTACCCGCTGTTTTGGATTTAAAGGCGGTATCGGTACCGCCTCCCGGGTGCTGCCGGCGTCACTCGGCGGCTATACGGTGGGGGTGCTGGTACAAACGAATTTTGGAGGCATCCTTCAGGTAGATGGGGTGCCGGTAGGGGAAGAGCTGGGTAAATTTTACCTCAAAGAACAACTGGATGCCTCCCCGGATGGTTCCTGCATGATCGTAGTAGCGACCGATGCCCCCCTCGATGCCCGCAACCTGAAGCGCCTGGCGCAACGGGCCATGCTCGGACTCGGCAAAACGGGTGGAATCGCATCGAACGGGAGTGGAGATTATGTGCTTGCTTTTTCCACAGACCCCGGGCTAAGGATACCTTTCGATATGGAAAATCCCATGCTGGAGCAAAAAGTCTTGCATAATGATGCTGTTTCGCCCCTTTTTCTCGCGGTCATCGAAGCTACCGAGGAGGCCATCATCAATTCGCTCTTTGCAGCCACTACTATGGAAGCCAACGGAATCCGCGTGGAGGAACTGCCAGTGGATAGCGTACTGGATATCCTGCGCAAATATGGCCGATGAAACACGCCGGGCCTTAACTTTGTTACCTTGAGGGATAAAGACAATCCAGACGATGAAAGGGTCACACGACAACATCGCGCTGCCCGCCGCCATACTGCTGGCCGCAGGCAGTGCCAGCCGGATGGGGCTGCCCAAACAATTGCTTGAATACGAAGGGAAAACACTGCTCGAGTGGGCCGTAGGCAAGGCCCTGGCATCAGGCTATGGGCCAGTAGTGGTCGTTGGAGGAGCATATTCTCCGGCGATAGCACAAATATGTGCTACGCTGGGGCCCAAAGTACATTTTTGCCACTATGCAGAATGGGCAAAAGGAATGGGCGGCAGTATAGCCTGCGGCATGCAATACCTGCTGGAATTAGCGCCCCTAATACCGGGAGTATTGATATTCCTGGCTGACCAGCCATGGGTCGGAGTCGAACACCTGAAAGGGCTCCACCACGCCTGGGTGGCAGAAAAGCCACCTTACGCCGCCGCGTGGTACAACGACAAACCGGGTGCCCCCGCAATTTTTTCCCGGGAAGTATTCGCAGATTTACTCGCCTGCTCAGGCGACCAGGGAGCCAGAATGCTTTTCCGGGAATATCCGGGGCTACATTACCCGCTTCCCCAGGCAGCATTCGATATTGATACCCCCGAAGATTGGAAAATATTTACCAAAAATAAATAAGCGATTATGCATAAAATTGACCACCTGCGTATGGAATATGGCGAAAAGCCACTGGAGCCAGCCGATATGCTGGACGACCCCTTCATGCAATTTGCAGATTGGCTGCAGGAAGCAATCAACGCAGAAGTATTGGAGCCAAATGCAATGACCCTGGCAACAGTCGGGCCCACCGGCCGCCCTTCTGCCCGCATCGTCCTCCTGAAAGGACTCGGCCACCAGGGCTTTGTCTTTTACACCAACTACCTGAGCCGCAAAGGAGAAGAACTCGCGCAAAACCCTTATGCGGCCCTGGTCTTTTTTTGGGGCCCCCTCGAACGACAGGTAAGAATCGAAGGAAGCATAGAAAAAACAGACCGGGAAAGCTCGGAAATCTATTTTTCGTCCCGACCAGTCAGCAGCCAGATCGGGGCGGCTGCATCCCCACAAAGCAGCGTAATCCCATCAAGAAATATCCTGGAACATGAAATGAAAGCGCTGGCTCATGCGTTTGAAAAGCATGGCACTGTACCCTGCCCGGAACACTGGGGCGGCTATCGCATGGTCCCCGATATGTTCGAATTCTGGCAGGGTCGCAGGAGCCGCCTGCACGACCGCATCCGCTATCAACTCAGTGACCACGGAAAATGGAAAAAGGAAAGGCTGGCGCCCTGAAAGATGCCCCCGAAGTTCTTATCCTCTTTATTGCTAAAACCAAAACCTAATGCCTTGCCGCATGGCATTCGCTGCTGTTGTGTAGAAAGATGCTTTTGTGCAGGGCGACCCCATTTTGTATGAAAAATCAAACCCTCATTTGCTTTGTTTTTGCGTGCTTTCCGGTATTTCTAAATGCCCAATACCTCACAGGAATCGAAGCACTCAACGCGCAGCGGTTCCCTGAAGCCCTGGGCTATTTTCAGCAAGCCGGCACAAAAATCCCTGCTCTGGAACAATTGGGTATGGCCCGCTACTTTTTGGCAGCAGGTAACCCGGCCTATCATCCCGACTCTGCATATTCGCGCGTACTATCGGGGATAAAGGCTTACCGAAGCCTGGACGACAAAAAACAAGAGACTGTCAAAAAAGAACTGGGAAAGGACAGTCCGGTTAAAATCAAGCGGGAAATCGAAAAAATCTGGTCTGCTGAAGTGATGGCACTGAAAGACCTGCAAGCCATAAACCGGTTTTTGGCTGTTGCGAAAAACGCCCTTCCCGAACAGCTCGATACCGTTATCACCCTACGGGACCAGCTCGCCTTTGAAGAAGCTTACGCCCAAAATACCCATCAGGCACTGTACCAGCTATTGTCAATTTACGGCCAAAGCCTGCGCTCGACCAGTCCCACCCTTCTGCAAAAAGCCGGGATACGCCTCTTTGAAATGTTTATCCAGGAGAACGGCTGGCCGGAACAGGGGAAATTCAAAGCTGCTTACCCCGACGCAAGCTTTGCGCAGGATACCCTCCTGACCGCTATGAAGGCCGCGTCCAATATGGCCGTCCGCAACAGGCCGGAGGGCTGGCAGTCTTTTGTCCGGCGCTACAGCGGTACGGTATTCGAAGGGATTGGAATGGATTCCCTGTCCGGGTTTATCCTTCAAAAGGGGAGCATGGTCCAGTGCGAACAATACCTCAGGACCTGGACAAATGGCCCGCAAAGGGCGCGTATCTGGGAACGCCTCTATCAACTGTATCGCACCAGCCAGCCCGATCCCTCGGGTTTACAGTCTTTTGCCGCCCGTTTCCCCGATTTCCCGTTCCCGGAACGCCTTCGGCAGGACCAAAAGACCGCTCTGGAGTTTTTCTACGAGGCCACCATGCGCAGCGACAGTGTGGAGCGCATGGGTCGGTTTCTGCAGGGCTACCCTTCGTACCCCAAAGCCGATTCGGTATGGCTTCGCTATTATACCCTCGTGCGTGCGCGCGCAAGGTCCCCACGGGAAGTCGATGCTTTCTTAAATGCCAATCCAGGGATACCGGCCGCCCTGCGCGATAGCGCGATCTTGGAAAAAAAAGTGTGGGAAGACCGCATCCAGCTACAAACTTATGAGCGCCTGGTAGCAGCAGGCCACCCAACGCCCTTACTGCGTTATGCCACCAAACAACCGCCGCTGAAGTATGCGAAAGCGGCACAGGAAAAACTACCGGAAATCCTGCTTAAATCCGACTCCGCAGAAGCCATACGGTTATTCCTGAAAGAACTGCCAGGCCACCCCGAACGCCAGCGCGTAATGGAGCGCCTTTATATGGTCACCAATGCCAACAAAAGCCTGGAAAGTATAAATGCTTTTGCCCAAGCCTATCCGGATTTCGATAGCGTCCGCATTAAAGTGGACCGCGCCGGGATGCTCAAGGGACTGTATTCCGAAGACCGCCAGACGGAATTTTCGCAATATATAAAAGCGTATGCCCCCTCCGACGAAGCATTTTTTATCCTGCAAAAAATGATGCACAAGGACTTCTCGGAAGGCAACTGGCAAGGAGTTGAAGATACCCTGAAGCAGTATGCACCATTCTTCGCACAAAAAAATACTGCCTTCCAGGATTTTTACGACCGGACACAGCGAAAAGAACTTGAAAAGAGAAAGTCCCCCCTGAAATGGGAAGACGGCAGGGATTACGAGGGATATTCCCCGGAACTCACCGGAAACGGCAAACACCTCTATTTCACCAGAATGGGGGTGGAAAGCGAAACGGAAGACGTGTTCCACACCCAATATTCCGATAAGGGATGGTCGGCACCAGTACCCGTCACCAGCCTCAATACCCCGACAAAAAACGAAGCCGTGCAGAATATTAGCACTAATGGGACAGAAATGCTCCTTTTTGTGGACGGGGATATCTATGAAAGCAAAAAAACGGCGCAAGGCTGGAAAGCAGCGGGGCTTCTACCGGGCGGTATCAATACGCCTTACTGGGACGGAGACCCCCGCTATTTTGGAAAGGGACTGACCTTTGTTTCGGCAAAAGGCGGAGACATGGATATCTACATTGCGTTGTATGGGGCAGATGGCGCTACCCTCCAGGCCCCTCTCCCCATCGGGAACGCCATCAATACCCCGGGCAACGAGCGCAACCCCTTCCTCCACCCCGACATGAAAACCCTCTATTTCGCCTCCGATGGGCACGATGGCTTTGGTGGCTTCGACCTCTACATCAGCACACGCCTGGACGATACCTGGCGCAATTGGAGCAAACCGCGCAACCTCGGTCTATTATTTAACTCCAGCAGCGATGACTGGCACTTATTCGTTACGACCGATGGCTCCAGGGCTTATTCGGTTTCTAATGAGCAGGGGGACAACCACATTACCTACATGGATATTCCGCAATCTTACAAGCCGGAGCCCGTTTATACGTTCGAGACCACAGTATTGGATGCCAGCGGCAAACCCGTAGAGGGAGAAGTCGTCATCCAGGACCTGGAGACCGGAAAGATCGTACAAATCGTCCGACCTGACCCGCTGACCGGTGAAGTGTTTATCCCTGTATCGGAGAAAAAGAACTACCGGGCCGAGCTACGCAAAACCGCTGCACCGCCCGTTTCGTTGCAGCTAAGTTTCGCACAGGATACCGCGAAAGGCATCGTAGAAAATCCCGTGATCATATCCACAACAGAAGACCTCAGGCGCTCGGGAGCGAGTATAATCCTCAATAACCTATTCTTCGAAACGGGCTCCTATACCCTCCTCGACCAATCCAGATTTGAGCTCGACGCCATGGCCAAATACCTCAAAGACAACCTCCTGGCTATCGAAATACAGGGCCATACCGATGATGTCGGCAGTGCTTACAGCAACCAGTTGCTCTCAGAAAACCGGGCTTCCGCCGTTCGGGATTACCTGATCGCCAAAGGTTGCGACCCTGAAAAAATCCAGGCTACCGGATATGGCGAGACCCAGCCTACCGTGCCCAACAATGATGAAAAGTCGCGGCAGAAGAACCGGAGGGTCGTGTTTCGGTTATTATAGCACAAGGGGCCCATCGCTTAACGCAGCGGGGTGACCTGGCCGTTCTTCATTTCGACAAGGAAAGCTCCGGGAAAGCCGGATGACCTTACAAGGGGCAACGCGTTGCGGGCATCTTGTGCGGTCCTGAAACCGCCGAGTAACTTCAGGGTAAATTGTCCTTTGCGAAAATCAATAATCGGCCCCACGCTCAACAACGCACCAGGGCTGAAATTGCTTGGGTTGACATACGCCCCGAGCTGTATCATCACCTCTGATACAGGTAGCTGGGGTCCTGGTATCGCCGGTGCTACCAGCGGCACCGACGGTACCTCTACCGATCCCGTTTCCGTAGCGATGAAAGCACCAGTGAACCCCTTTTTCCGTAACGCAGGGAGGAGCTGCGCCGCCAGGGCATAAGTCTGATAGGGACCTACCCGCACCTTGTGCTTGCCATCTGCAAACACACTATAGACAGGGCCGATGCCACCGACCTTTGCGGTAAACGCTGCCATATCCGGTGCGCCGTTCATCGCAGAGATTTGAATGGAGAAACCTTGTGAGGGAGAAGCAGAAGAAGGCTCAAAGATTGTACCCGGTCCTGTACCTGGTCCTATAACTGGTCCTATAACTGGTCCTGTAACTGGTCCTGTAACTGGCCCCGGCGCATCGAGCGGGAACAGTGCGGTATTGCCCAGGATATTGCGGTTAAGACCTCCCGCCGTATTCACGGTCACCATTTTTTCGCGGAAGCCCTGGGCGGAGAAGCTGACCTGAAATGTCGAATTGGCCGAAAGGCTCATGGCCACTTGCCCACGTTGATCGGTATAGGCCCTTGCCACTGCACCGGTAGCGAGGTTCTGGGCAACTACGGACACCCCCGACAAGGGTTGTTGGTTCTGTCCATTATAGACCGCGCCATAGTAATCTTCCCCTTTTCGCGTCAGCGCGACCTCAATTTCGCGGTTTCCGCCCGCAGTGGCCCCATAAAGGGAAATACGGTTCTCGTTGAAGCCTTCTTTTACCACGACGACATCGCAGTTGGTGTTCGCGGAGAGGGGCAGCACATAAATGCCTGCAGTATTCGTAGTAACGATATTCCGGGTGAAATTGGGGTTACATGCGGAAAGGTCAATAGATGCCCCGGTCACCGGAGACCCATCCAGCGCGTTGATCACTTTGATGGACAGCCCCCCGCCCTGGCTGAGGGGCGTACCTTTCGTCACGCGGAAAATATCCTCGGCACCCTGTGATCCGCTCCGGTTGGAGGTCAGATAACCGATATTGCGCCCGGCATCGAAGACGAAACCATAATCATCGGAAGAAGTGTTGAGCGGGACACCGAGGTTGTTCACCTTTGTCCACTTGCCCCCCTGCTGTTCTGCACGGAAAATATCCATACCCCCAAACCCCTGGTGCCAGTCTGAGGCAAAAAACAGACCGTTCCCATCGTAGAAAGGCGAAATTTCATTTCCGGGAGTATTCACCGTAGCCCCGAGGTTGACCGGCTTGGTCCAGGAATTATCTTTGCGGTAAGAAACATACAGATCATAGCCTCCATAGCCCTCCTGCCCTGCATCGCTGGCAAAGAACATCACCATGCCGTCGGCAGAGAAAGCAGGATATCCAGTCATATTTTTTTTGGAATTAAAAGGGAACAGCCGTTCGTTGACCCAATTCCCACTGGCAGTAGCCTCGGCGGTTACGATACGCAGCTCGGCACCTGTGGAAGGAATCTGGCGGACCCCCGTCAGGAAGCTATTCGAAGTATAAGCCACGTAGCGCCCGTCAGCTGAAAAGGTCACTGGCCCCAAACCCGGCCGGGTATTCAAAAAAGTCGAAGTGGAAAGATAGCTGTCAGGGCCGATCCGGGCGGTAAACAGCACGCTCTGGGCGCTGCCGTCCCAACCGCCAGGACGCTGAACATCGGTGCGCTGCGAAGCAAAAATCAACTGGTCCCCTACGAGGACCGGGCCAAAGTCGGCAGCAGAGGAGTTGATCCGTCGTTCCTCGGAAACGGTATATTCCCCGGCCTGGGATTGTTGATAGCGCGCAAAATCGCAGGTCGCAGCAAAATGATTGCCGATAGAAGGGTCGGATTTTGCATATTCGCCATAATACCGCTTCGCTTCTTCATAACGCCCCATGGATTTGAGCACATGCGCAAAAGCCAGCAGATAGCGTGGAGTTATGGACTCTTTCTGAGTCTGAATCAACGTGGCATAGTACTTGAAAGCATCCTCCATCTTATTAATACTCCAGTAACAATCCGCAATTTTGGCCAGTGCTTCTTCCTCAGATGGATATTGCGTCAGGATTTTTTTGTAGCTCTCGATTGCCTGAGCATAGGCTTTTGCTTCATGCTGCAAATTAGCGCTCCGGAGCTGGCTCCGGAGGCTCTGGCCCCAGGCGGGGCTGCCCAGCAAAACAAAAAGGATGATCAGCAAGGGTTTGTTGTTTGTCCGCATAGTTGTTTTTTTTCGGTTAGAAGGTTTAACGTTTTGCAGTGGAACCACCACATCATTTTAGGCGGCCCTTTTAGTAGTTCAAATCAAAAATACAAAAATTGCAGCGAAAAAACATACTTGTTTTGAAAAGGCAGTATGCAGGGCAGAACGAGTTATTCCGCGTCTATGCGTAGGCTTTTCAAGCGCATAGACGATGCGGTCGCAGCTGCCGGGCCAGCCCCATAAAATCGGTATGTGTAAAAAGTCGCGGGGCTGTCCTTTTCGGCGTAAGCAATCAATACTTCGGACAGCGTACCTGGTAGCGTTCTTTAGCCGGATGAAAGTAGGTTAGGGCAATTTCAAATGCGCCCCGGCTATAGTTGGAGCGCCGCAAGGAAGACGCGGTGACATCATAACTAAAGCCGAGATTCCACCGTTCCAGTTCGAATACCGCGACAAACACCAGAGCGTCCAGCCCGGGTGATGGGTCAATGGCGGCGGATTGGTTGGAAAGATGGGCCCAAAGGCCGGAACGCAGGGCCAGGTCGCGCCAATAAGGGTTGGCGTAGCGGATATTCATACCTGCTGTGGCACTCAGGGAAGGCCCCTGACTGGCCACCATAACTGCAGGTAATGCAGAGAGTTCTTTGGTGAAAGGGATTTCCCCGCCGCCATGTGCCGTCCAGCGCCTGAACAATTGCACACCGTCCCCATCCAGCAGGGAAACATCGGGCTCGAGGATGTGGTGCAGGGCAGCACCGGCATAAACGCTGGCATTTTCATCAAAAACCGCATACCAGAGCAAGCCGGCCTGCAGATCGGGGTTGACCCTTCGCAAAGTGCCTGATATGGGTTCCCCGGAAGGCAGACCCCGGTCAACCCGGTTTTCACCCCGGTTATATTGGCTCGAAAACCAAAGTCCATCTCCCTGTAAAGCATGCTGTAGCAGGCCTGCCTGTGCCCCGGCTACCAGATATTGCTCTGCTGACGCACCCCGGCCACCGCTCAACTGCTTCAGAAAAGAAGCCCCAACCATGAAACTTCCGCGCTCAAACCCGGCCACACCTGCTTCGTCCTGCTGGACAGCTACCCCAAAACCTGCATAGTCGCGGTTGACAACTTTTGCCCTCCATTCAAAACTCCCGGAATATGTCCGGAATGGACGGTCCGAAAATAAGGTCGGATAAAGTACCCGATAATTTAGGGCACCCCGATAGCGCCCCTCGAATACTCCACATAGTGCCGGGTTCACCTGCATCGGTGCAGCATAAAACTGAGACAGTCGGGGATCCTGCCCCTCAAGGCTACCCGGTAGCAGGTTCACCGCCTGCAGGATCAGCAAAACAAAAATCTTGTTTATTCTTAATGGCATAAAATATGTGATTAAACAGACTTGCTGCGACGGGTTAACGTAGTGGAAAAATGAGCTGTTCTTTGCCACCATGAAAGCTTTTTGAAGGAACATAGCCGGGCTGCGTGACCAGAAAAGCAATGCCCTCATGATATCGTGGCAGCGACCTATCTGACCAGGGTCGTTTGCCCTCTTCTGGTTTCTTTATACCCATCAATATATTCTGCTTCCATGAACCATACAAATACGCCGGGATTCAGGGGCTGGCCGCGAAATGTGCCATCCCACCCAATCGCGGGGTCATTGACCACAAAATCCGACCGCTCGTACACCAGCTCGCCCCAGCGGTCAAACACCCGGAAGCTGAGAATCCGGGTACCGCTTAGGCCGTGTACCAGCAGCAGGTCGTTATTGCCATCTCCATTGGGGCTGAACCCTGTAGGCACCAGGATATCCCGGTCTTTGCTCACGTTCACAGTGATACGGTCGCGTGCCTCGCAGCCCACGCTGTCGGTCGCATTGAGTACATAGGAAATGGTATTCCGGGTCAGAACGACGGTCGAGTCACACTGGGTACAGCTCAGCGTGCCGGGAAAGTCAGGTATCCAGGTATATTTGACTTTGCCCTGTGCACCCTGGGCCACCGCTTTCAGCACCAGGGTATCGCCGAGCTTGATACGGAGATTGGAAGGGCCTGCATCCACTGTAAAGGGTAAAGGCTCGCCCAGACGGGCAGTCGTGGACGCAGTGCAACCATTTGCATCTTGTACCGTTACGGTGTACTGGGCCGCCCCGAGGCCGATAATAGTAGGGGAAGGACGGAAATTTTTTCCATCAATACTGTATTGAACAGGTGGCCTGCCCCCCACCACAGCAATTTGGAGTACCCCGTCGCGGCCTCCGTTACATGTGACGTTTTGAATACCCAGGCGGATATCCAGCGGGGCGGGGGGGGTCAAAATTGCTGGGCTGCTAAGCCTGCAGCCCTTTGAATCGGTGAGAACTACCTCGTATGCGCCTGCCGCCAGTCCTGTTTTCACTGCCCCGGCACTCCCGTCAGGCCAGGTAAAGCGGTAAGGAGGCGTGCCGCCATTCCCAAATACCTGTGCCACCCCGGTACTGTCGCCAAAACAGCGGTTGCCCGTCAAAGCGAATTGCAGAGAAAGCGCGGGCGGCTGGCCAACTACTGCCTGTGCCTCACCAGTACAATTGAACTCGTCGGTGACCGTTACCCGGTAAATCCCTGCAGCAACACCTGTAATACTGCGGGTGCTGCCACTACCCGGAACGTTCCACGCATACCTGAAAATACGGGTGTCGGCATCAATTGCAGCAATGGAAGCGCTCCCGTCGCGACCACCAAAACAACTGGTATTAGACGCTGTGAGCGATACGGAAACCGGGCGCGGCTGCCGCACATAGCGGGTCACGATAGCGGTACAACCTTGCGGGTCTGTGACCGTCACTGCATACTCCTGTTCGCCCCGAAGCCCGCCGACGGTTGTGCCCGTGGCCCCGGTACTCCACACAAATCGGAAAGCGGAAAGGTCTGCACCCGGCCTACCCCCCACAAAGTTGATGCCGATAGCGCCATCACTCCCGTTGAAACAAGACGGCAGGCGCACAATCATATTCGGCAGAATCGGCGGCAGATCGGTTATCTTTATAGTCCCGGCCGCCTTACACCCTTTACTGTCGGATACAGTGACGGAATAATCCAGGGAATCCAGTCCACCGACCTGGGCAGTAGTTGCCCCGTTGGACCATAGATAGGTATAGCTACCGGCATTTCCACCTGAAATGCGCGTTCCTGCTGTATTCTTTTTTTCCCCCAGGCATCCTCTGGCATCCTGAAAGACCTCCAGGAGCAGGTCTGCCGGGGGCTCTCCGACCGTTATCTGCCCCGATTCCTTACAGCCTTTTGCATCTGTGACCGTGAGCTGGTAGCCACCTGCTGCCAATCCGGTAGGGTTGGTCCTGGTATCCCCGTTGCTCCAGTTGTATGTATAGGGAGCCGTACCGCCAGCGATGCGGGCAGTAATCCCTCCGCTCAGTTCGCCCCTGCAATTTGCGGGCAGGGCCGTAAGCTCCACCTGTATAGGCGCAGGCCCTGGCACCAGGGCCGTCTGAGCTATTGTGCAACCCCGGGCGTCTCTTATGCGAAGGCCCACTATACCTGCCCTGAGCATGGTAGCCTGCCGACCTGCCTGCCCGAGGGGATCTGACCAAAAATAGCTATAGGGAGAAGTACCCCCGCTGACCCAAGCCGTAGCCGCGCCATTGCTGCCGCCGGGACAATCCACCGCTGTGAAGGTCACAGAATCCAGCACCAGCGGTGGGGGGGCGGTCAACGTAAAACATTCCCGCACTTCACAATTCCGGCGATCGCTGACCGTAACACAATACCGCCCCGGCCCCAGCCCCGAAATATTGGAGACCGCTGCCCCTGTATCCCATTGATACCTCAACGCCCCTGTCCCGCCGCTTGCTATGGCATTCAAAAACCCATCAGCATTAACGCTGCAGGAGGGCCCATTGCCGGAGAGCTGCAGGCTCAGCACCGGCGGTGCCTGCATCCGGATACTGTCCGTATAGGTACAGGCACGCGCGTCGCTCACCGTAACACGGTAAACGCCTCCGCCGAGGCTATCCAACCTGGCCGTCTGCCGTCCGTTAGACCAGGAGAAACGATATGGGGCCGTGCCGCCACTGACAAAAGCCTCCGCAGCCCCATCCGTCCGTCCACCACAGGAGATAAGTTCCATAAGGCGGATTTCCGCAGTCAGACCGGGAGGCTCGGCAATCGCAAAAAAAACAGTATCTGCACAAAAATCCTCATCCTGCACAACCACAAAGTACTGCCCGGGACCAAGACTGTCGAATACCGGACTGGCCTGGAAAAGACCACCGCCATTGAGCTGAAAACCATACCGCCCGGTGCCGTTCTGTGCTTGTAGTTCTACCCTGGCATTGCGTTGGCCAAAACACGTAACCTCCGTTCGGGAGGCTATACGCGCTTCTACGGCACATACCTTAAAAACACATGAAGATGTACCCTCCTTCGCGCCACAAAATACGCTGCCGGGTCCTGCCCGGGCCCGCACCCGAATGCGCAGCATATCCCCCGGTTGGAGGTTTGACCTGCTGAAACCCGTTTGAAGCGCAGACAGGACAAAGCTACTGTCGCGGCCGTTCATTGAAAGAATTACTGCATAGCCATCGGCTTCAGGAACAGGAGTCCAGGAAAACCGTGCAACGCCTTGATCGTCGAAGCCACAGATCACCTTCGGGGCCTCCAGGCTATCCCTGATCACGATCCTTAAACTATCGTTGATAAGGCAGCCCCGGGCCGTTTCGATTTTCACCTGATAAACCGTTGTGCGGACTGGCCGGAGCACAGGAGAAGGACAATCCGTACAAGATGCCCCTGCGGCAGGCGACCAGGTATAACGCACACTGTCCCGTGCCACAAAAGCGATCGTCCAGGATTCCACACGGCCAAAGCGCAATGGATCAAAACCATCGGATACCAGCAAGGCCCAGTCGCCGTTGACCGGTGCCCCACGAAGCGCATTCCACGAGCCCTCCGGCATAAAGGTGCCGCTAAAAGGCGCGTTGCCCGCTGTTACCGGAAGATTTGCGGAAGGGGAAAAGCAGGTATTGCGATAATCGTCAAATCCGCCCCCGTTGCCCGTGGTCAGTTCCAGCAAACTACCATCCGGAGCACGCAGGTAGATATCCAGATCCTCTACCCAATCCGTCGAAATATCCAGGCATACCTTCTGGATTTGTGCCAGCGGATTATCCAGGGTTTTCAGGGGTATGCCACGTACAGGCAGGACTGCTGCATAAGGATTGGGATGCGGATGGTTGCTAAAACCAAGCATATATTGCGGGTTAGACTTAAATGCGGACACGCTGTCCGAAGATATATCCAACCTGGCGTTGGCCGTAAGACTATCGCCGGCACAAAGCGCAGCCTCCCGCGCAAAAGGCACTGCTGTCCGGCAGGCCCCACAATCCGGGCTGCCGGCTGGAAATACCGGGATACCAACCGAATTTTCAGTTTTACATCCATAAATATCCTCAGCCGTCATCAGAAAAGTGACCAAACCGGCGGTATCGGTCACTGCGGCAATCGAATCCTGTAGCTGAAAAATCACCCCCGGCTGAAAACGCCAACGCAAGGTAGAAATCTCTACCCTGAAAACGGCATCGTCGCCGATCAACAGTTCGCCGGGCAGCACATTCACCAAACGGCTGGTATCAATACGACCTACCGAGGCCGAAAGCCGGACCGTATCCCCCGCACATACGGGGTCTGGAGCGCGCGGGAAAGAAAATATCGGCTTTGGCGATACCTGTACAGCGGGGAAAGCAAACTGAAAGCGACAACCACGGATATCCTGCGCCCTTAGTGAAAAAACCGGAAGCCCACCCTCTAAGGGCAGGTAAGTCAATTCCCGTCCGCTACGAACCGAGTCCCCATCCAGGAGCCATTTGAATTGAGTACTAAAATCTGATTGGTTATAAACCCTCCCATTATTGGGATAGCTCCCGCTAATCCGCACAAAAATGGACTGTCCCGGGCATCCTGTCAGGGTCCTGCCGTCCCGGGCCAGGGTAAGCCCGGCAATGGTATCTATATTTATCCCCATAGGCTGGCAGGGCAATCCGCAACCCAGTACAGCGCCCCAGCCACTCCCCTGCTCCGTCCCGTTCGACGAAAAAACCACCCGCAGGCAACCCGAAGGATTATTGACCGTTGCCTGAAAATACAGGGAATCCTTTTGCCAGCCAGCAGTGATACAGCCTAAAAGCGCAGCACCAGGCCCATCGCCGTCAAAAATACACAGCGAGTCGCCCAAACGGATATCCAGGCCACCAAATGCAATACGCATGGCCCCCCCGCCAGGCACAGGGCACAAGACTACTGCATAGCGTTCGCCAGGACCATAGTTGCCGGCAGGACCGCCGCTGTCGAAAAGCAGCCCTGAACAGGCACTCACCGTAGTATCTGATGATGGCCGAAGCTGCCCGCATAATGATCCAATTCCAACAGCACAACAAATGAACAGCGCGAAAAAACGCCTTTTATCCATATACAATTCCATGGTTTTTTGATCAAACAGCCTTGCAAACCAGCGTGAGGCAAGGCAACAAAAGAAAAATATCTTCTGAAAAACACGGCCTACCCCCTCCCGGCCCATTTCCGCCAGCCCGCCGGATGAATCCCAAAGTAATAATAACGCAATAAAAATCCGCTTTTGCACGTGCATAAATATAATTCCGCTTTGTTATTGTTAGCGTAGAACGCACAAAAAATGTACTTTTATCGTTTAAAGAACAATTATTGAACGATGAACCTGATTGACGGAAAAAAAATAGCCTCGGAAATCATCGCGGAACTACGCGAGGCTGTTGCCCGAATCCAATCCCAAAACGGTAAAATACCGCATTTGGCAGCCGTCCTGATCGGGGAAGACCCCGCGAGCCAGGCTTACGTAAAAAACAAGGTCCGTTCTTGTGAAGCGGTAGGTTTTGCTTCCACCCTGATCCGTCAACCTGCGGATATCAGCGAAGCAGCGCTCTTGAAAATCGTAGAAGACCTTAACCATAACAGCGATATTGATGGGTTTATTGTCCAGTTGCCCCTGCCGCGACATATTGACGAGCAAAAAATCACGCT
>JBEIGB010000084.1:0-16145 GCA_040382095.1 Lewinellaceae bacterium | reverse complement strand
GCAAAATGAATAAAATCGACGCTTAAAAAAATTTATCACCTGCGTACAATTTTTGACGTGCCGATTACCCCCCTTCCCTGTTCGACTTTCAAGAAATAGACCCCGGGAGGGGACAATGGAAGTTCCCACTGTAATTTATGCTCGCCCGTTTGCAGCCATTCACCTTTCTGCCAGTAAGTTTTCCCTTCGATGCCCAGCAGGGAGAACTGATACCGCCCGGATTCCGGAATATTAAGCGCGATATTCAGATCCTGCCCGATTGGATTGCCCAGGATTTTCAGCCCGAGCTTGCTGGCCAGGGATTCCCGCGTCGAAGTCACCATAGGGTTGATTTGCAGCGGTTGGGAAAGATGTGCCGAACCATCGCCCGAGGAGCTGCCGTTGTTGTTAGCCGCAATTCCCGAAACATAGAAACGAACACTTTCCCCGCTTGAAGCAGGGGCAGTCCATTGAATTTCAAGGGTATTCCCTGAGCGGGGGGAGCTATGCTCTACATACTCCCTTTCCTGTAAGACCGTCTTGCGAAATCCGGTGGGGGCCGTTCCGAAAGTCCCGGCCTTGACATTATTCGTACCCGACAGGGCAACGGCCTGAAATCCATAGCGCGCAGGAGTACCGGAGGCATTTACGCGTACGCGCAAGGTGTAGGATTTACCAGGTTGATATTGGGAAACCGCCACCCCTGCATCTAACAACTCCGCAGAGATGGAGGGCGAAAAATTACCGCTGGAATGGCACCCACTGCAAAATCCGCTGCCCAGCGGAGAGCCCGTCAGATCGGCCCCCTGCACATTGGCAACCCCGCCCGTACTGGACATCCAGATGAACGCGCCTAAAATCGTGCAAAAAGAGATTATAATGTATTGATTGCGCATGAGGGATTTTTTTTGAACAGTTTTTCAATTAAATGTATATTTCATTTCTATAAATCAATCGTTTGCAGATGCACATTTTTAAACCATTACCAGTCATTTCTGTTTAAAATTTGGTTAAAAGATTTACAAGGTGAAAGAAATTTCCAACATTATCCAGGTTTATGAATCCCTGGATCATTCCCGGGAGAAAGTCGCCCTTGCTTCGGTTGTGAGCGTCGAAGAATCTTCCTATCGCCGTATAGGTGCACGTATGCTGGTTCAAAGTACAGGTATCTGGGTCGGAGGGATTAGTGGTGGATGCCTGGAGGGCGATGCACTGCGCCGTTCACAGGCTGTCATCTATAAGAACCAACCCTCGCTGGTGGTTTATGATACAATGGAAGATGACCGCAACCAGATTGGCGTGGGATTGGGCTGCAATGGACGTATTGAAGTACTCCTTACGCCGATTGACCCCGGGGATCCGAATAACGAGATTGAATTGCTGAAAAAAATACAGCATGCCAATAAACCCAATATCCTGCTGAAAGTAATTGACGCGCCGGCAACTGCAGGTATCCTGGGGCAGCTTCAACTGATTTCGATGGATACGGCGGTACTGGACTTCGCCGGAATTGACAGGGATGAACTTGCCGGTTATATCGAAGAGGTCACCACAAGGAAAACCCCTAAAACCTTTTCCTGTGAATCTTCCGTTCATGGCCAGTTGAAAATCCTTATCGAGTTCATCCGCCCCGAAACAAAGCTGGTCATTTCAGGCGACAACTACGATGTCAATGCCCTCGCCAGTGTCGCTACGGCGCTCGGCTGGGAAATCTATGTTATCGGCAAGGCTAAAAAACTCTCGCGACAAATCTTTGAACAGGCAAAAAAGGTATTGGATTCTAGCCAGGCGGATCAAATTGAGGTCAATGAATATACGGCGGTTGTCCTTATGACCCACGATTATCAGAAAGACCTGGAACTGTTGCCGCTGTTTTACGCCAAACAACCCGCCTATCTCGGTCTCCTCGGTCCTAAGAAACGGTTCCTGAAAATGAAAAACGAATTGCCGGATGTCTGTTTCGATGAGTCGGGATTCCTCTTCACGCCCACCGGACTGGAAATCGGTGCCGAATCGCCTCAGGAGATTGCACTTTCCATCGCCGCAGAAATCGTGGCCGCACTGCGCAATAAGCCGGGGTTTTCACTACGCCTCAAAGAAGGAACAATCCACGAGCGTGGATGATTGCAAATTTACCATCCGATATGATTGAAGTAAACCAGGCCGTTAATATCATCGCAGCCAATGCCGCAGGGTTTGGCACCGAAACGATAGACCTTTCTGCCAGTCTCAACCGCATCCTTAAAGAGAATTGGGTTGTTGACCGCGACCTGCCTCCCTTCGACAGGGTCACCATGGATGGGATCGCAATCCGTTTTTCCGCCTTCGATAAAGGGCTTCGGACTTTTACCATAGAAGGAGTAGTGGCCGCCGGAACCCCTCAATGCACCCTTCGCGAAGAGGAGGGCTGTCTGGAGGTAATGACCGGAGCGGTGATGCCGCTCGATGCAGATACCGTAATCCGCTACGAAGACCTGGATATCCGGGAGGGAAAAGCGCATATTTTAGTGCCAGACATCGTCAAAAGCCAAAATATACACTTTCAGGGGAGCGACCGCAATGCAGGGGAAATTATCGTTGCGGCAAATACCAGGATCGGTGCGCCGGAAATCGGGATCGGGTCGAGCATCGGAAAGGCCAGGGTCACTGTGGCCGCACTGCCCAGGGTAATGATCATTTCCACAGGGGACGAACTCGTAGGAATCAACGAAGTCCCCGCGCCGTATCAGATCAGGCGTTCTAATGAATACCGGATGCTCACCACCTTGCAGGCTCAGGGAATACAGGCAGATGCTGACCATCTCCCCGACGACCCGGCAATACTTCGGGAAAAACTGGCCAGTTATCTGGCGCATTACGATGTACTCATCCTAAGCGGAGGCGTTTCACAGGGAAAATTCGATTTCCTGCCGGAAACGCTCGAAATACTCGGCGTCAGGAAATTATTCCATCAAATCCGGCAGCGTCCGGGCAAGCCGTTTTGGTTCGGGCAGTATGCGGATCGCTGTACCATATTTGCGCTGCCGGGCAATCCGGTATCCTCCTTTATGTGCCTCCAGCGGTACTTCGTAGATTGGCTCAACCAGTGTCTTGGAGCCCCTCCAATCCCCCGTCCTATGGCCGTACTGACCCGCGATGTGCCCTTCAAGTCCGACCTGACCTATTTCCCCGAGGTCCGACTGAGCTACAGCGAACAGGGGCAAATCCTTGCAACCCCCGTAATCGGCAATGGCTCAGGGGACTTCTCCAACCTCGCAGAAGCAGAAGCGTTTATCGAGCTGCCCAGAGGAAAAAATCTATATCGGGCCGGAGAAGTGTATCCTGTTTATCTTTATCGTTGAAAAATCTTGAGGATGATGTCGCTCAAGTAAACACTGGGACTTGTGAGGCAGCCGCTTCAAAAAATTTTATGGCGGCATTTGCCGCCAAAGAATATTTCTTGAGGTTGTGTGAAAAGTATTCCTATTCTGCCGCCTACGCCGCCAAATGACAAATGAAGGCCTCCAGCCTTTTTACACAACCCCGACAGTGATTTGGCGGCAGTAACCGCCAAATCGCTATCGCCCTGTCGCTGTGATATATTTTTGAGGATCTTTCTCGAAACTCACTTTGCAGCCATCGCAGCAGAAATATACATTTTCATTGTTATACATAAGCACATGCCGGGCCGTACTTTTTTGAATCGGTATCTTGCAGACCGGGTTGAGGTAGTAATCCTCATTAGGAAGCACTTCCAGGGGATTCTCTGGTTGCTGGTGTTCCAGCTCGGCCTGTTTAGCGCGAAAAACCATAATAATCTGAGCTAAAATACTGATAGCCACTTCCTCGGGCAGCTTTGCCCCAATATCCAGCCCCGCAGGAGTGTGGATACCTTTGAGCTGGTCGAAGCTAACCCCCTTCAGACGGAGTTCCTGGAAAATACCATTCGCTTTCTTCCTGCTGGCGACGAATGCAGTATAACCGGCATTCAGGGAAAGGGCCTGAAAAAGACCTTCGGTATCGCCCTTGCCCTGTGTGCAAACCACGACATAGCTGTTTTTGAAAGCTTCACCCCCGGGAAAGTCGTTATTGGAGAATACCTGATCGGCAGTTGGGAAAACCCCTGTTTCCAGCTCCGGTACCACGGCAACGACGCGGTAATCCATTGTCCGGGCAATACGGGCCAGTGCCATAGCGATATGGGATTTCCCAAAAATCAGGACCTGGGGTTTCGGGATCACCGGTTCGATATAAACTTCCACTTCTCCCCCACTTTGACAAGTCATGGTATAACGTTTAGTTTGGCCCGAGGCACTTTCCAGTGCATCCGGGCTGATATGTACGATCCGTGGTTTGTGGTCGCGCAGGGATTCCAGGGCTTCCTTGAGTACGATTCCGTAGGTACATCCCCCACCGATCCAGCCATGTATTTTGCCGTCCGGGGTGATAATCGCCCGATCCCCGGGCTTTCCGGAAGAAGGGATTTGGCGGCGTACGATCGTCGCCGTGGCATAAGGCTCCCCACTGCGGTTGAGGGTCAGCGCCTTTTCCAAAAATGAATCAAGCATCGGTTAGGATATTTTCTAGTTGCATCAAACTTTCAAAATTATGGGCAGCACCGAAGTGGTGAATCGCCGGCAGGGCAGCCTGCATGCCCCGTTGTATAGGTTCATACCCCTGCATTCCTTTTAAAGGGTTGAGCCAGACGAGCTTTCGGGAGCGCAGCCTGATTTTTTGGACGGCTGCTTCCAGTACTTCCGGCGCGCCGGTATCCAACCCATCGCTTAATACAATCGTAAGCGTATTGCCGTTCAGATATCGCTTGGCATGCTGGTCGTTAAAAGCTTTCAGGCATTCACCGATTTGTGTGCCGCCCGACCAGTGATTGGCAGCAAGGGAGACATTACGCAGTGCGGCGGCCATATCTTTTTCCGATAGCTCTTCCGTAATGCGTAGCAGTAAAGTACTGAAGACGAAGGCTTCGATGTGTTTGAAATGGGATTTCAGCGCCCAGAGGAATTTCAACAAATAAAAAGAATACTTATCCATTGATCCGCTGACATCCAGCAAGACCAGGAGACGGTAGCGTTGTCTTTTGCGTTTCAAGCGGGAAAGATTAATCAGGGTTCCACCGTTTTGAATATTCTTTCGGATGGAGGCTCCCATATTTATGGAGCCTTTTTTAGCTTTTTTTCGTTTACGCCTGATGCGCAGGCTCATTTCTCTGACCAACTTTTCGGCAAGCTCATCCAGCAAGGAAGATTGATCTGTTGTCAGGTGGGCGAAATCAGTCCTTTTGAGCGCCTCTTTGGCATTGGCACCGGAGGTATTCTTGGAAGCCTCCATATTTTCGCTTTCAGCCGTTTTTCCTGTACCGACCATAACAGCAATGCGGTTCTGCTGCTGAAAAACCTGCTTTTGGTTTTTGTATTCAGTCTTTTGCTTAACCCTTGAGCCTTTGGGCTTCCAAAAGCGATTAAAAACAACCTGGAACCGCTCCCGTTCATCTTTATCCGTACAATACAACGCTGCCAGGGCATATTCAAATTGCTGTAAATCCCACCACAGGCCGTGTAATGCCGTTGCAACGGTATCGTGACCGCATTGAATCCCTGCATTGAATCCGTGGCGACGTGCTTCTTGTACAAAGCCGATCAAAGCACCGGAAAAAGAAGCGTAGTCGGTATAATGATCCACCTCCCGGGAGATATTAAACCAGTAGCGACGGGCCAGCGGATTGAGAAAGTAACACTTACCAACTCCCGTTGATCCGTCGCGACAAGTCAATTGATTAATCGTGGTTAGGCAGTGCTTTCACCTTTTTCATTTCTTCCACGTGTTTCCGGATTTCTTCGATATTTACTGCGAAGGTCCGGTTACCGGGCAGGTTGACGCGCTTGTAATGCGCTGCAGCTTCCTTAGCTGCTTCCTGCCGGGTTTCTTCTTGTTCTTTGTAAGCTTTTAATAAGGATGCCATGGCAAGATGTTTTTTTTATTTAAAAAATTTCTTCCATCACGCGTTTAATGTCGTGGTCGGATTTGAGCAGGCAGGCCAGGCTTTGCACCATCGCTTCCGAGGAACCATTGAGTAGTGTGATACCACGGGCCCAATCGATTGTTTCCGCAATTCCAGGGGATTTATCCAGCTTGAGGCGCCGGATCCGATCAACGTAAGCGACAATTTCTCCGGAAAGGCGTGCTTCGATATCTGGCAAATGCTTATGAATAATCCTGACCTCTTTATCCATCGAGGGATAATTGACCCAATGATACAGGCACCGGCGCTTCAGCGCATCGCCCATCTCCCTTGTACGGTTAGAGGTAAGTACTACCAAAGGCTTGAAGGCCGACCGGATAGTGCCCAGCTCCGGGATGCTGATTTGAAAATCCGAGAGTAGTTCCAAAAGAAATGCTTCGAATTCCTCATCTGCACGGTCAATTTCATCAATGAGCAGCACACAGGGGCGATCTGAACTGATCGCCTTCAGCAGCGGCCTTTTGAGAAGGTACTCCTCGCCAAAAATCAGGTCCTCTTTCTCGCGCACTGATTTGGTGCTATGCTCGTGCAACTTGATAGCCAGAAGTTGTTTCTGGTAATTCCATTCGTAAATGGCATTGTTCACATCCAGCCCTTCATAGCACTGCAGGCGCACCAGCTCGTACCCCAGCAAGTCGGAGAGGATATAGGCGATTCGGGTTTTACCTACACCAGGATTTCCTTCCAGCAGCAGGGGCTTTTCCAGCTTTAGCATTAGGAACAGCACTGTTGCCAGTTCTTCTTCGATGACATACCCCAGCGCATCAATGATGGGGATTAATTCTTTCGGATTGCTGACCACAGGCGTTTACTTTTTGCCAAATAAGCTTTTTGCCATTGCGCCCAGCATAGACCCTGCCGAGAGGTCGTTTTCGACAGTCTCGCCAGCGAGCTTGGCCTTGAAATTATCCACAAACTGGTTGAGTAATTGTTCAGAAACATCGTTGATCAGTCGCGAGCCAAATTGGGCGAGCATTCCGACGATAGCGATATTCATAGAAAATTTCACATGGGTCTTGCCATCTATTTCACTCAGTGCACCGTTCATGAGCATATCGGCACTGCCTTTGCCCTTACTGTCGAGCCCCCTTCCCTTGAGGACCATTCTGCGGTTGGCCTCATCCAGTTCCTGGATTTCGATATCGCCGCTGTAAGCTGCTTTGATTGGTCCGAATTTGGCCACTACTTCACCTTTAAAGTTGCGGTCGTCCACCTTCTGCGTAAGGGAAGCACCGGGCACGCAGGTGACGATATATTCCGGATCAGCGAGGGCTTTCCAGACGATACCGATCGGTTGTTCGATATCGAATTCTTTTTCAATAGTCGTATTCATTCAGGTTATTTCGTTTTAAAAGTGAACAGGGGGGTGCTGCCATATAAGCCTGGGGTTGTGTAAGAAGCTCCAGGGCTTTCCCAAAAGATATTTGGTGGCTTTCGGCGGCAAAACACTTTTTGTTACGCCTCAAGGTTTTTACACAACCCCCGTTTATTCGGCAGCACCCCGATAAAGTATTGTCTATTTCAGTTAAAAATGTCCCACCGCTTTCAACTCTTTGAAAAGCTTATAGGGCGTAACGGGTATCTCCAGGTGCTTAATCCCCAGGTGGGACACTGCATCCACGATAGCGTTAACGATAGCCGGGGGTGCACCTACTGTGGGCGATTCCCCGACACCTTTTGCGCCGATCGGGTGATGTGGGGAAGGCGTTATGGTATGGCCCGTCTCCCAGCTCGGCGATTCGACGGCTGTGGGTACCAGATAATCCATGAACGTGCCGTTCAGGATGTTTCCGGCTTCGTCATAGATCAGCTCTTCGTACATCGCAGGTGCAAGGCCCTGTGTCAAACCACCGTGTACCTGGCCCTGAACGATCATCGGGTTGATGATATTGCCGCAATCGTCTATTGCCACGAACCTGCGGATTTTGATGTGGCAGGTTTCGGGATCAATATCCACTACGCAGATATATGCACCGGAAGGGAAGGTCAGGTTGGGCGGATCGTAATAGTGTGTGGCCTCGAAGCCCGCTTCCATGCCGGCGGGGTGGTTGGTATAGGACGCAAAGACGATCTCCTGGATTGTTTTGGCCTTTTCCGGCGCACCCTTCACGAAGAATTTACCGGGCTCCCATTCAAGATCTTCTTCGCTGACTTCGAGCAGATAAGCGGCAATTTTCTTGGCTTTGTCCCTCAGTTTGCGGGCGGCCATGGCAGCGGCGGCACCTGCCGTCGGCGTACTCCGGCTGGCATAAGTACCCAAGCCGTAAGGAGCGGTATCGGTATCTCCCTCTTCGATCTGAATATGCTCCATCGGGATCCCGAGCTCTTCTGCCACGATTTGCGCATAAGTCGTTTCGTGCCCCTGACCCTGGGATTTTGTTCCGAACCGGGCAATCGCCTTCCCGGTTGGATGCACCCTGATCTCGGCACTATCGAACATTTTTATACCCAGGATATCGAAATCCTTGGACGGGCCGGCGCCGACTACTTCTGTGAAGGTCGAAATCCCGATGCCCATCCATTTGCCCTGTTTGCGCAGCTCGACCTGCTCTTTGCGCAGCTCGTGGTATCCGATAGCATCCATAGCCTTTTGGAGGCCGGCATGGTAGTCTCCGCTATCGTAAGACCAACCTGTAGGCGAAGCCCAGGGGAATTCTTCTTTCTTGATAAAATTTTCCATCCGCAAATCCGCAGGGTCTTTACCAATTTCCCTGGCAAAGATATCGGTGATGCGCTCGATCGCGTGGACGGCCTCCGTTACGCGGAAGGAGCAGCGGTAAGCAACCCCTCCGGGCGGCTTATTGGTATAGACGGCATCAGCTTCCATATAGGCGGTATCGTAATTGTAGGAACCTGTGCCGATGGAGAAAAGGCCTGTCGGGAATTTTGAAGGGTTGGCAGAAGCATCGGTATAGCCGTGGTCTGCCAGCACTTTAAAACGGGTAGCAAGGATTTTGCCCTCTTTGGTACCTGCCATTTCCGCCGTGATGTGATAGTCGCGGGCAAAGGAGTCGGCCTGGAGGTTCTCACTGCGGTCTTCGATCCATTTTACCGGAAGGCCGGTCAGGAAGGACACGGCAATTGCAATTACATAACCCGGGTAAACCGGCACTTTGCCGCCAAAGCCACCGCCGATATCGGGGGAGATTACCCTGACTTTCTCTTCGGTCAGCCCCACATGGCCGGCCACCAGGGCGATTACCGTGCGGATCGCATGGGGCGCCTGTGTGGTCATGTACATCGTGAGGTGGTTTTCCACTTTATTGTAATGGGCAACACAACCGCAGGTTTCGATCGAGGCCACGTGGATGCGGGGGATGTGCATTTGCTGTTTGACCACGACATCTGCCTGGTTGAACACCGCTTCGGTTTTCTCCTTATCCCCAACTTGCCAGTTCCAGATATAGTTATCTGTTTTACCGGGCTTATCCTGGCGGAGTACTGGTGCGCCCGGATCGAGAGATTTGAAAGGGTCCATGACGGGGGTCATGGGCTCGTATTCGACGATCACGGCATCGCGGCCATCGCGGGCGATGTATTTTTCGGTAGCGATCACAGCGGCGACCTCCTGAGCCTGGTACATCACCGTATCCGTGGGCAGCACCATCTGGGTGTCCGACATCAGAGTCGGCATCCAGTGCAGGTTATACTGCTCCAGGTCTTTGCCGGTAACGACTGCGAGGACACCTGGGATAGCCAGTGCTTTGGAGGCATCTATTTTTTTGATTTTGGCATAGGCATAAGGGCTGCGGACGATGTCCATATAGACCATTCCGGGAAGTTTGACGTCATCCACGTAGTTGCCTTTACCCTGGATGAAACGGGCATCTTCCTTTCTTTTCTTGGAATGCCCCATTCCACCAATTTCCTTGGACGTTTTGCATTCTATCATGAAAAATGGATTTCTTCGGTTAAACGAAATAGTGATAATCAAACAAATTCGGGTTCGGTGGAGGGCAGTTCACGGCCTTCCAGCTTTGCGGAAGCGTATTGTATCGCTTTCACAATGTTGTTGTACCCTGTGCAGCGGCATAAGTTGCCGGAGATTCCCCAGCGGATCTCTTCCTCGGTAGGATTAGGATTTTTCTCCAGCAGTTCGACAGCACGCATCATCATGCCGGGTGTACAGAACCCACAATGCAGGGCATGGCTGAGGTGAAAACCTTCCTGGATAGGGTGCAGCCCCTCTGCAGTGGCAAGCCCTTCCACAGTAGTAATGGATCTTCCGTTCGCCTGTACGGCAAGGATGGTACAGGATTTGGCCGATTTGCCATCTATCAGGATCGTACAAGCTCCGCAGCTCGAAGTATCGCAACCGATATGTGTCCCGGTCATATTCAGGATTTCCCGGATAGCGTGTACCAGTAACATCCTCGGCTCGACTTCGATGGTATGAGCGGCCCCGTTGACGCTTAGGGTGATGGATTTTTTCATAGGTTATGCGTTTTGAGCTCTTTCAATTGCTAGTTTCAACATGCGTTTAGTGACCACTTTCACCAGGTGTCTTTTGTACTCCTCGTCGCCCCGGAGGTCTTCCGACGGGTTACAATCTTCGGAGGCGTACTGTGCGGCCAGTTCGATCCGTTCGTCGGAAAGTACATTGCCCACCAGCACCTCTTCAGATCTGGAAGCACGCAACGGCAGAGCGTTGACATTGGTAAGCCCTATCCCGGCTTTTACACATACTCCGCTACTGTCCAACTGCACCATAGCGGCAACACCTGCAGCAGCATAGTCGCCTGCTTTCCGCTCCACCTTATAATAGGCCGAGCCATACTTACCCGATGCAGCAGGTATGCGGATTTCGGTCAAAATCTCCCCCTGCTGAACGGCAGTCGTGTAAAAACCATAGAAGAACTCGTCGATCGGGACTGTACGTTTTCCTTCTTTACTGCTGATTTCCACTTCTGCGCCGAGGGCGAGCATCACCGCAGGATGGTCGTTCGCCGCATCCCCGTGGGCAATATTGCCGCCGATTGTTCCGAAATTGCGGACCTGGGGGTCTGCAATCAGATGGGTAGCATCCTTGAAAATGTGGTACTTCCGCGAGATCAGGCTGGAATCCTCCAGCTCGACTTCCCGGGTCATCGCTCCAAGTTTCAGGTAACCGTCCTCTTCTTTGATGTACGCCAGGCCAGGGATACCATTGATATCCACCAGGTGGGTCGGCGAAGAGAACCTGAGTTTCATCATGGGGATCAGGCTATGCCCGCCCGCCAGGATCTTTGCTTCGTCTCCGTATTCCTCAAGCAAGGCGAATGCCTCGTCGAGGGTCGAAGGAGCATCATAATGGAATGGTTCTGCAATCATCGGTGAATTACATTTTTATTCGCAATTTAAAGTTCGTTAAAAAAGGGAAATAGGTCCGCTTGAAATACGCGTAGCTCCCGTTGTACCAGATACCGAAGAACAGGACCACCACTCCCAGGTAATAGAGCGGCATAGATATCCAGATTAACTGCCCGGCAACAATACAAAATATACCTGCCGTTGCGATAAGCCCTGCCCGGAAAGTCCGGGCACCTTTGTTATTCAGCAGGATGCCCAGAAGTACCACAAGCGCAAAGCCCGCTGTGAGATAGAGGGAAAAATTACCAGCATTAGGATAAATGGTTTCTCCCCCGCATAGCGGAATAGCCCCCGCATACGCCATTATGCAGAACGGGCACTTCGGCAAAACAGCGACAATCACAGCTGGAAGCCAGGTGAAGTGTCGCCACCGCTTTTTTGTACAGGAAGTGCATGCGTGCATACGTTTTCCAATTTAAATTTTATCTAAAAGGAAAAAAAATTAAAAATATTTTGCTGCCTTTTACGTACGGGGAATAAAGATACAATACTAAGCAATAACTCGATTATTGAAGAATGGTTTATAAAAAAAAGATATTTTTTGTGCGCGTGGTAAATCCTGAACGAGCTGTAGGGGAAAGGGCCGATTCGATTGAATGGCGAAGTCTGCAAATCTGGAAATGCGATGTTGTATTATTTGTGGCCCCAACTTTAGGGCAGGCAGGCGGCAAGCATACTCGCAGCGTTCAAATATTATTTGCGAGCAGCTCCATGACCCGGTTGGTCCGTGCCGCCGAGATACCGCTGGAGGGGCAGATATCCGTTCCGAGAAGGTCTCCGGTAACTTTAGCAATCATAGGAGCCTGAATATGTATTTGTGGGGGAAAAGGGAAAATGGTATCTTTTTCGCCCTGCCGGCGGAGCAGGAAGCGCGTCTCGCCGAAAGTCCTGAAAGCGATGGAACCATGACTGCCGATGATTGAAACTTCGTCCTCCTCCGTATCCTGTGCTGCTGTGAAGCACCAGTTACCCGTTCCTATGACGCCATTTTCAAAGACAAAGCTGCCGGCAACCATATCTTCGGCAGGATAGGCGCCCGCCTGATTAGCGGCAAAACCGGCAGCATGTACAATGGGCCCGAAGAAAAAATCCAATAAATCCAACTGATGGGAAGCGAGGTCGTAAAAATAGCCTCCGCCGGCAATTTCAGGTAGCACGCGCCAGTTATTTTCGATTTTTGCGACGATATCCGGCAGAAGGACCTGCCGCATGGAGATATGTACAGTCCGTACTGCACCAATATTCCCCTCTGCCAGCAATGCACGGATTTTGACAAAATGCGGGAGGGCACGTCGGTAGTAAGCGACATAGAGCGGTACGCCGGCAGCATTGCAGGCAGCAATCATTTCCCCGCATTCCGCAAAAGTGCGTGCCATAGGTTTTTCCACGTAAACAGGCTTCCCGGCAGCAGCGGCCATTTTGGTATAGTGGAGGTGCATATTCGGTGGGGTCGCGATATACACGGCATTGACCTCGGGATCTCCGATAAGGGATTCGGCTTCTGTGTACCATTTGCCCACACCATGCCTGGACGCATAATCCCTTGCCTTCTCACCGTCCCGCCGCATGACGGCGACCAGCCTGCTCCCTGTGACCTTCTGCATTGCGGGGGCCGATTTCACCTCACAGACATTACCCACCCCAATAATACCCCAGCGGACTTCATCGCCAGCTATTTTCTTTTTGGGTATCTGCAGCGCTTCCATAGCGAAAGGTTACTTATTTCGGTCTTCCCTGACTTCCAGCGGCCCCCCTTTGATATCGAGCCCATTAAGGGCCTTGATCACCGGCTCTTTGAAATCGGGGTCTATTTCGACCAGAGAATAATTCCGGAACAGCTCGATACGGCCGATACGAACAGATTTCCCGCGGGTGTTTCGGTTGATCAGCTCGATCAATTGCTTAGGGGTTACATTCTGATGCTTGCCCAGATTGATGAAAATACGGGCGAACTGACCGGGAGTCTTTTTTTCTTCCCATTGCGCCTTCTTCTCGGCCTTGGTTTTCGGACGGGCATTTTCCACGTTCAGGTCAGGGGCATCCTTGTAATACGCGAGGAAATGGTTGAACTCTATGGACACGAAGCGCTGAATGAGGTCTTCCTTGGTCATCCAGGAGAGGCGCTGGTAGATCGAAGGCAGAAACCCTTGAATCTGATTATCTTTGACCTCGATATTCTCTATCCTGCCAATCATGTGAAAAAGCTGCTTCTCGCACACGTCCCTGCCTGTCGGCACCGACTGTATTTCCAACTTTTTGCCGATCTTGCGTTCTATGCTTACGATTTTATTTTTTTCCCGGAGATTGGCAATGACCACGGATATTCCTGTTTTTCCTGCCCTACCCGTGCGTCCGCTGCGATGGATATACACCTCGGGGTCATCGGGCAGGTTGAAGTGGATGACGTGGCTGAGATTGTTGACGTCGAGCCCACGGGCGGCTACGTCTGTTGCCACGAGGATCTGAAGCTGCTTTAGCCGGAAACGCTGCATGACATAATCGCGCTGGGCCTGGGATAAGTCGCCGTGCAGCGCATCGGCGTTATAGCCGTCCTGCATCATTTTTTCGGCGATCTCCTTGGTTTCCTGGCGGGTCCTGCAAAAGACAATGCCGTAGATATCCGGGTAAAAATCAGCGATACGCTTGAGTGCCAAATACTTGTCCTTGGCTTGTACCATATAGCAATGATGCTGGACGTTTTCTGCCGCCATATTCTTTTTACCCGCGCTGATCTCCACGGGGTTATGCATATACTTTCGCGAAATGGAGACCATTTCCTCGGGCATTGTGGCGGAGAACAGCAAGGTCTGCTTTTCTTTGGGCGTAGTATCCAGTATCGCATCCAGTTCATCTTTGAAGCCCATGGAGAGCATTTCGTCGGCTTCATCGAGGATGAGCCAGCGGATCGAGCCTACGGCGAGCTTTTTTCGGTTGATGAGGTCGAGGACGCGACCGGGGGTGCCAATAACAATCTGAGGGCCCTGTCGCAGGGCAAGAATTTGTTTCTGGATCTCTACCCCACCATAGACACTGATGATTTGGACATCGGGAAGAAATTTCGCATATAGCGCAAGTTCGTTGGCGATTTGCAGGCAGAGCTCTCTCGTAGGACAGAGCGCGAGCATCTGGATGTGTGCGACGTCCGGATCCACATGTTGCAGCACAGGAAGCCCAAAAGCAGCCGTTTTTCCAGTACCTGTCTGGGCAAAGGCTACAAGGTCATTTTGATTTTCCAGAAGATAAGGGATGGTTTTTTGCTGGATGGGAGTGGGCGTTTCGAAACCCAGTGCCTCGACGGCTCGGAGTAGTTCGGGCTTCAGGCCCAAATCGTGAAATGTTGTTTGCAAGCTTTTCTAATTTTTCAAATATTTCGCAAAGATAACACAAATTGGTCAAAAATGATATATTGTGTGCAAATGATAAAACCTATTCCGATGAAAAAAATCTTCATTGCATTTATCCTGCTGACCTACTCCATCTGCATGACCGCCGGAGAAGATCCTGTACTGCCTCGGGAGGTCGTCCTTGCAGACCTCCCCTTCCTTTTGGATTTTTACAAACAGCTCCATCAGCGTCCTGAAGTCTCGCTGGAAGAAAAGGAGACTTCCAGGACCCTGGCCAACGAACTGCGCAAATCGGGCTTCGAAGTCACGGAAGGTGTGGGGGGCTATGGCATCGTAGGCATTTTGAAAAATGGCGAAGGCCCCATGATTTTATACCGTACGGACATGGATGCGCTGCCAATGGTTGAAAAGACCCAGCTTCCTTATGCGAGCAAAGTAAGCATCCAGTATAACGGGCAGGAAACCGGGGCGATGCACTCCTGCGGTCACGATATGCACATGACTACCTGGTTGGGTACGGCCAGGGCAATGGCCCGATCAAAAGATCAATGGAAGGGTACGCTCATGATGATCGGACAACCGGCAGAGGAAATCGGCATGGGCTCCAAACTAATGCTGGAGGCCGGGTTATATGAGCGTTTCGGCGTGCCGGATATGGGTCTCGCCCTCCATTGCAGCCCAATAATCCCAGCCGGCAAAGTCGGTTTTGGCAAGGGCTTTACCATGGCCAATTCCGAAAGTATCGACATCCGCGTTTTCGGAATCGGCGCCCACGGCGCTTCACCGCACATGTCCGTGGACCCGGTCGTCATCGCCAGTATGATCGTGATGGAGCTCCAGACCATCGTCAGCAGAAGTATGAAGCCGACAGAGCCGGCAGTGGTCACCGTTGGCGCGATAAAAGGTGGTACCAAACATAACATCATCCCCGATGAAGTAACGCTCCAGCTTACCGTGCGCACCTTTACCGAAGAAGTCCGGCAACTGGTACACCGCAGGATCAGAGAGATATGCCGGGGCGTGGCCATCGCCGCAGGACTGCCGGAAGAAAAGACACCCGAAGTCTCGATTCCGAAGGTGTTTACGCCTTCAAATTACAACCACCCCGGACTTACGGACCGTCTGACCGCTTCTGCGCGCAAGACTTTAGGCGCGCAAATGGTGTTGGAAGCCGAACGGCAAATGGTCGGAGAGGATTTCGCGCGTTTTGGGCAAACAGTACACAAGGTGCCGACCGTACTTTATTGGCTGGGAACAGCTCCCGCAGAAAGGATTAAAAATAACGACCTGCCCGGGCTGCATAGCCCCTTCTACTATCCCGACCCGGAAAAATCACTCGAAACGGGGGTCATGGTCACTGCCCAGGCATTAATGGATCTGTTTGGTGGGAAATGACGGTGGACGGGGGACGGTGGACGGTGGACGGGGGGACGGGGTACGGGGGACGGGCGACGGGG
>JBEIGB010000083.1:0-16383 GCA_040382095.1 Lewinellaceae bacterium | reverse complement strand
GGATAAGGAAATTACCTGCATTTCGCTTTCCGAGCGCGAAACCCGAATAACCACTCGTGGTAGTACTCTGAATGGGGACTTCCAAAAAGTCATCAGCGCCGTCAAAGACCAGGCTAACTTCGCCCGCTACTTTTTCCAGAACACCGCCTGAGACAATCCTGGGCCTGCTCGCAGCGGTGGTTTGTTCAGCATCGTTACTCGCTACACTTTGATCATACCAGATATCCACGAAGCAATCCCCCGAACCGCAGAAAGTTTTCAGACTTGCCGTATCGAGATAGTTCATCACAAAGCCGATATCCTGTGAGGTATTATCTGAAGACCTCACAACCCGGATACAGTTACCGCCATAGGCCGCACGCAGCTTCCGGAAACTGAAGGCTAACTCTGCACCGGAATACGTATCCAGCAATTGCGCATGGACGGGGGCCACCCCCACGCTCAGCAAGGACAGCCCAAATACCAGCATTAGCTGGGCAAAAAGCGCCCGCAGGGGTATTTGCTTTTCGAAAGGCACCAGAGCCTTCCGGAGCCAAATTTCTGGATGCGTTGAAGTTTTAACGTCGTGTAAAGAATGTTGCATCATCATGAGAGTTATGAAGGTGGTCGTAAATTATAATTTGTTCGTCTATTAATTTTTCTTTAGGTACATCGCATCAAAATGTGCCCAGTAGGCCTCCAGTTTTGGATCCCGGCGCATGGCCTTGCCGGCAGCTACGGGATCCCGGATGAGCTCTGCGAGCACAGGATCGGAAATTTCCCCACCAGCTGCTTTGATCTGGCGTTCGATCTGGGCATATTTTAATTTGAGCAAGGCGGCGCTTTGTTCGATTATGGCATCGAATGCCTCGTCCGACATCAGCTTTTTCATTTCAGGAGCTTTGCGCATGCGGTTTTCCGCATAATCTGCTTCGTCTTTGAGCGGGGCTTTGCCTTCCAGGTAAGCCATGATATTTTCGACTTTCCCGGCAATTTCGGCTACTTTGGGGCTCAGATCGTGGCGGTTCAGGCCTACCCCGACTTTCACGATATTTACCGGATTGTCCCCTGCAGATTCCCAGGCGACACCTACTACCTGGGGATAATCGCCGAAACCCATATCTTCAGGATGGACTGCGACACCAAGGCCATCGTGGTTGCCCGAAGGGAGGATATAGTCCCCGGAGCGGACGGGCCCAGCGACGCGGACGCCGACTTGTCCTACGAATGCGATTTTTTCATAGCGGTGTTCCTCTTCCGGTTGGGGTTTATTTCCCAGGAAAGCTGGTGCAACAGAAACGGCCATGATCCTTTCTGCGCCATTGGTATTCAGGGATACTTTGCCCCCGTGTACTCCTACGATTTCTGCAAACTGCAGATCCCGTTCTCCTTCGTTTCTTTCCAGCCACTCGGCATAATCCGCAGCACCACTTGCATAGTTAACCCCCACCTTGGCATTCACGGCCGTTTGCCATTCCGTTTGTTGCTGCGTAATATTGGCCAATCCCGTGGATACCGCAGAAAGGGAAACCCCGTCACCGGCAGCCTGGGCTGCGTAGCCGGGAGCCTGCCAGGCAAGTGCCACGAGGGCAGCGGCACAGGATGCTGCGGCTGCATTGACAGCAGCACTGGACGTGTAGGCGGCGATGAGCTGGGAGTAGAGGGCAATATTGAAGGCGTATTCGTTTGCGCGGAGGAGGTAAGACCAGTCTGCCTGTAGTTCTGCCGTTGTTTGTCCTTCGACAGCACCCCAGGAACTTATAGCATCCGAAAAATTCAGGAAGTGGTTTAATGAAGTCCGGGCCCCGTTAATCTTGATATAGATACCATTGGAGGAGCCCTCGATGGTGAGGGGATAAGATGTAATCAGCGCATCAGACGTGGTAATCGTACCCGTCGCCATTGCCTGCGAATCTACCTCTATCACATACTGCCCCTGCTTGGTAATTTTACCGCGTGAGATGTTATTGGTCTTATAGACCAAATCTTCGTTATCGCGTGTGCCCAGGAAATGTGTTTCCGGCTTCGTCAGGCTATTACCTGTGGTAATCCAGAAAATCGACTGGCTCTTTTCGCCATCGGGTGCGGTGGTCTCTTCCAACAGGCGGTTTGCCGTTTTGGAGTGATACGCATACGGAACTGCTTTGAGTTGAGTGCTTTGCACTAAGGCATACGCCTTTTCGCCTGCCGACCGGACTTCAAGATCCATCCAAACCGCTCCCGAAGACCAGGGGACTTCGGTGAAAGTGCCGGCAAGTGGGGTACCATTTCCGATCGAAAGGGAGAAAAGACCCAGATCATCGGTTATTGCGCGGTGATTTTCCGCATACAGAGTCTTTACAGCCTGTCCTTCACGCTGCGTCAGGGAGACACGGATATCGAGTGCCTGCACGGGCATCAGTTTTCCAGACGTATTTCTGGCAAGTGCCTGAAAATTGAAGCCGGCCACCTTACTGCCACCCTCATTCTGAGCCATCAGGCCGAGGAGGACAAAGAAGTTTAGCGCGGTAAAGAGTAAAAATTTTTTCATGCCATTATGATTTATTTCCTGTTCGGAAGCACCATTTTTCGATTTTCAAATTTATTTGCCAACAGTTTTTACAGCCTCCGCAGCCAAGGCGCCCATATATCCAGCCGGATCCCGGTATATGGCTTTCAGTGCCGGTACCGGATTATCCATCAAAGCCATTACATGTGGGTAGTCCTTCGCCTTCGGGTGGATGAGCAGAAGCTCTTCTTTTGCTTTACGGAACACGTTTTCCACAAATTCCCGGTTACCATCCAGGATAGCAGCGTGTTCTTCGATACTCATCATTGCATGGCGGCCTTCCAGACTCATGGGTGTATTTTCGGGATTTTTACTTGTAACTAATTGATTATCATTTATTTGTTTGTTAAAATCCGGATTCTTGCCCTTCAGGTAATCGGTAATCGCATCAACCTGTTTTTCGAGACGCACCAATTCGCGGCTCAGCTCAAAGGCATTTATACCGACGGCAACATTGATCAGTTGGTAAGGGGTTGGGATTTGTGGATTGCTGGCACTCCAGGCGATACCGATGATATTACCATAATCCGCAGCGCGCATATTATTGGGGGCGACTGCCACAGCGAATCCATCGTTATTGCCCGTCGGGAGGATGTAGTCACCGATATTGACCGTACCTGTTACCCGGATCAATACCTGCCCCATGAAAGCGACTTTCTCGAAACGGTCGGCTTCGCTTTCCCTGGGAAGGTTACCTAAAGCGATAGGTAGGCTCGAGACTGCCAGAACATGATCGGCTCCTTCCGTTGTCAGGCTGACCCGGCCGTTTTTGATCCCCACAACCTCACCGGCAAAAAATTTGCGCGTACCTGGTTCCCTTTCGACATATTCAGCGAAATCGGCGGCACCGGAGCTATATTGAACGCCCTGATACAGCGCTCCCTGAGAGACGTAAGTGGTGTACCTGGACGTGACATAAGCAAGTTCCGCACCCAGTGCTGTCGCATCGAGGGTAATTGAAATCGCTTCAGCAGCACCTGCACCTGTCGCCGCCGAACCGGCAGCCTGTGCTGTCAACCCGGCAATCGCCGTGCTAAGCTCGGCGATTTTGAGGTTGTAATATTTTGTTGAAGACGTGTAATTATCAGGGGCGTCATCGGAAAGCCACTCCGGATAAGTCATCCCCCTGATTCTTCCCCAGGAGGCAGTGGCGTCCAGGAAATTGACGAAGACGTTCTGCTTTGTCCTCGAAGCGTTCACCTTGATATGGATACCCTGCATTGCACCCTGGATGTGCATGGGATAAGAGCCCTGCTGCGCGGAAGTACCCGTCACAGCAGCACCCGCTTTATACTTGACCTGACCTTCTTTGGTGATGGTCATGCGGGTTTCATTATTGGTTTTAAAAACGAGGTCCTGGTTATCGCGGGTACCGAGAAAATGAGTTGCCGGCTTAGTCAGGCTATTGCCACCGGTCAGCCAAAAGATAGATTGTTGCTTTTCGGTATCGGTCGCTTCTGATGCTGCATCGCCGCTGATCTTAGCGGTGGTTATGGCGTGCATGGCATACGGCGCAACCGGAAGCTGGGCACTGCTCAGGACGATGCCCCCGCGGCGCGGGTTTTTATTTTGCAAGGCAACGTGCATCCAAAGCCTTCCGCTTGACCAAGGGGTCGAAGCAAACTCGCCTTTGGATGTTTTTCCTTCTCCCACCACAACAGTGAAATGCCCTTGACCATCTGTTGTCAGCTCATGGGTTTCTACGTATAATGCCTTGCCATTTTTCGCGTCCTCGGAGATGGCGATCTGGAGGGTAACCGCCGTATTGGCCAGGGGACGGCCGGAGGCATCGCGGACGACACCCTGATGTTGAAAGCCGGACCTGGCGGCAACATCCTGGGCTTGGAGCCCGGAAATTGCGATGAGCGCGACTGCCAGTGTAAAGATGATTTGTTTCATATTGCTGAGTGTGTCGTCTGTTTTGAGAAATTATTTAGGCAAAGCCCCCTGTAGCTTTCTGTCGAGTGCGGCCCACTGGGTAATGTAATCCGGGTTGCGGCGCAGTGCTTTGAGCATTCCCGCCGGATCTGACTTCAATTCCTGGAAAATCGGGTTGACTGTTAAATTCGGGTCGTTACTTTGCAGCTTTGCCTCCGTCTGGGCATATATTTTCTTTAGGAAAGGAGCGTATTTATCCAGCAATACTTCAATATCGGCATCTGCGAACAGCTTTTCCATCCGGGTTGCCCGGGTAGCTGTATGCAGGGAATTTGCGAGCAGTTCGAGCTCATTTTCTTCCATAAGCGGAGCTTTGCCCTTCAAATAGTCCAGGACATTTTCCACCCTCCGGTTGAGCAAGTCTGCTTTTTTGCTCATATCGGCAGCATTGATCCCCACTGCTGTATTTATATAATGGTAGGGAAGGTCTCCTATGGAGTTTTCCCATGCCACACCGACTACACGTGCAAAATCGCCGGTTTGCATTTTTGTTGGATGAACTGCTATACCGAGCCCATCACTATTGCCTGAAGGCAGGATGAAATCCCCTTTGCTGACGGGCCCTGCTACTTTGACCTTTACCTGGCCCATAAAAGAAATCATTTCAAAATCGCCTTCCCGCTCTTCCGCAGGATTATTGCCCAGCAGGATGGGGTTGTGTGAGACTACGAGGAAATGGCTCGCGCCATGCTCCGTATCCCTCGATACGAAACCACCTTTTACACCGACAATCGTACCGGGATCCATGGGCAATTCTCCACTGGCGCGCTCCAGCCACTCGGCATAATCTGCAAAGCCTGAATGATAGACTACCCCTGCTTCCAACTGTGTGGAACTAGTCCAGGTAATAGCCGAATTAATGATACCCGCCAGTTCCGTTCCCAAAGCAGTGGCACCCAGCGCTTTTGGAGCTGCCCCACCTGCACCACAAGGCGCTTCTGCTGCGTTTGCAGCGGCCATAGCACTCCAGGCACCTACGCGGATACCGAGGGATGTACCTAAGAAAGTGTAATTGGAAATCGCATTCACGTAGTTATAATAAGCGAGCAACTCGGGATTCGACTGCCCCTCGATCGCGCCCCAGGAATGGCTGATGACATCACCGAAGGTCATGAAGTTGTTCAGGGCCGTACGCGAGCCATTCACCTTGATATTAATACCATGGATACCTCCGGTAACATGCAGCGGATAATTCTTCTCGTCGGTAGAAGCCCCGGAAGTACCTCCGGTAATTTTGAACTGCCCTCCCTTGGTTATGCGCATGCGCTCGACGTTGTTCGTCTTGATTACTAAGTCCTGGTTGTCGCGGGTGCCTACGAAGTGAAATGGAGGCTTAGTGAGGGTATTCCCGGTGGTGATCCAGAAAATAGACTGTTGTTTCTCGGCATCCTCTTCTGTGGAAGGGGTCTCAAGGCGAGATGCCGTATTGGCATGCATGGCGTAAGGGACTGCGAGCAGCCGGTTGGTCCCCAACGGCCTGAACTGGCGGCTGCGCTTATCTTCGAGTTCGACGTTCAGGGAGATATTTTCTTTACCAAAAGGCACATCGCCAATTCCTCCATTTTGCGATTTGCCCTCGCCAATCACAAGCGTGAACTGACCCTGGTCATCTGTACGCACCTGGTGGACTTCCGAAAAATGTACTGCTTTTTCCCCGGAAACCATGGAGATGCGCAGTACTGCCCTGGTGTTGGACATGGGAGCACCATCTGCGCCCAGAAGGACGCCTTGATAATGAATACCATCGGCATTGTACTGGGCGTTGAGCGCACCCAGTATGGTACTGCAGAGGATTAAAGCGAGTAAGATTTTTTTCATTGATTATGACGCTTGGTTCGTTTGAATACTTTTGGACTACAGCTTCACCACTTTTATGGTCTGCCTGACTTCACCGTTAGCTTCGCGTGCTATGGTGAGGAAATATACCCCTGATGGAAGCTGGCCGAGGTCAACTTCGGAGTTGCCGGTTGTCAGACCGGTGCGGCGAAGCATCGTTCTGCCGTTGACATCGCCCAGGGTCATTATCCATTCTTCCGTCGCATCGCCGGGAATATACAGGCTGAGCACATCCTTCACAGGATTGGGCGCCACCTGAACCAGTGTGGGATCCACCCCCTCGTTAAGCGGCATCAGACGGGGCTGCTGGAAACCTTCCGTCAACCGACCCGTACCATTAGTAGCTTTAAGATGTCCCACGGCAACCTCGCCCAAAGACCAACTGATCTGAAGATCGCCAAAGCGTCCGGACCCTCCTGCGGAACCAATCAGCTGCCTTCCCAGCGATTGGCCGGACAGCGGTACATAAACAGCAAAAAACAGCAGGAACCCTAAGGCGTGGTTGAGCGACATAAGACCTTGTTTTTGAAAAAATTTGGAAAAGTGGATGCCGCGGAAAGTTCCGACACAACGTCGAAAGGTCGCTGTAGCAAAGGAGCGAACCCTTAATTTAAAAGAATCGGACAGGATGTCCAGCGCCTGTTTGAAGAAACTTTTTTTCATGAGAGCACTTAAAATATTGGAGAGTATAAGAGCATGCCAGAAATCCAGACACACTCTACTTTGCTTAAATCAACAATCAAAAGTACCATTTTTGATTTGCACCACACTCCCAAAAAAGAAAAACTAATTCCCAAAAAAGAAATAATGCTGCCTGGGCAACCCACAAAGGGTGCTTTTTAATGCGCTCAAGGTAGTGAATTTTGCATTAAAGGAGAATGTTAAAATTCATATTATCAATTATTTATTATTTGTACTTTTCTTATTGCGCGATTTTTGCTCCTGAAGGGCAGATCTGTACATTTAGCTGCCGATACAGAGAGATGGGATATTTTCAGTCCAACGGACATCCGGGACCGTTGGACTGAATAAGGTACAAAAATATGATGTTAAAACTTTACATTTTTTTATCCTGCGATAATCCTGGTCGGAGCACAAGTCTATTATTTTGACAAGATCATTTGGTCGAAATGTCCCCAGAAGCGGTCGAGTTTAGGATCCCTGCGCATAGCCCTGGCGGCTGTCAAAGGATCGCGGATTATCCCGGCAAGTACAGGATCGGAGGCAATATCACCACCTGCTGTTTTGATTTTTTGATCGAGCTGAGCGAAATATGACTTCAATAACGGCTCGTTTTGCTCCAGAAAGGCATCAAATGCTTCATCGGACATCAGTTTTTTCACCTCCGGAACCTTGACCAGGCGCTTTTCCGGGGATTGTACTGCCCGCTGCAGAGGGGCTTTACCTTCGAGGTAAGCGAGGATATTCTCGACCTTACCTGAAATCCCGGCCACCTTTGACCCAAGATCGTTGCGGTTTAACCCTACACCGACCCGGACCATATTTACCGGATTATCCGCTACCGATTCCCAGGCAACCCCGGCTACGTACGGATAATCATCATAATCCATATCTTCGGGATGCACCGCAACGCCCAGACCATCATTATTCCCTGAGGGCAGGATGTAATCGCCAGAGCGCACCGGGCCTGCGACGCGTACATTGACCTGGCCGACAAAAGCGATTTTCTCGAAACGGTGTTCATCCTCCGGACTCGGTTTGTTGCCCAGGAAAGCAGGGGCGGTGGATACGATCATCACCCGCTGGGCACCCTGGGTTTTGAGGTGGACACGTCCAGCGTGTACCCCTACCACCTCCCCGATCTGAAGGTCGCGCTCCCCTTCGCCACGCTCCAGCCATTCTGCATAATCCGCCGCACCGGACGAATAAGACACTCCTATTTCCTTGCTATTGTTATCTACCCAATCTATAATTTCGGTGGAAAGACCTGAGGCACCTATCATAGTAGCAAGTGTGGACGCCCCGTCACCGATCGCCTGGAGCGTATATCCCGGGGCCTGCCAGGCGTTGACAAGGGTCGCAGCTACACATAACGCAGCATACCCATTTGCAAAAGCGCTTATCCCACCTGCGGTAATCAATTCAACGTAGGTCGCAGCTGAGATCGTAAAGTTGGATATGTTCAGCTTGTAGTCCCATGCCGACTTCAGCTCATCCATGGTCTGACCTTCCACAGCGCCCCAATTTGAAATATCGTCCCGAAAGCTCAAGAACTTATTATCCCCATTCCTCGAACCCACAACCTTAATATAAATTCCGTTATTAGAGCCCTCGACGGTGAACGGATAAGAAGTCCTAAGGGCATCGGAATTGGTAATCGTGCCCGTTGAGATTGCCTCCGGATCTACCTCGAGGACCAATTGGCCATCGCTTGTAATCTTACCCCGGGAAATATCTTTCGTCTTGTACACCAAATCCTGACTATCCCGGGTGCCCACATAGTGGTCACCGGGTTTGGTAAGGCTGTTTCCGGAGGTGAGCCAGAATATAGACTGGTTTTTCTCGCCCCTGGTGGCTTCGGGTTGATCTGATAGACGGTTGGCTGTACCGGAGTGATAGGCATAAGGAACGGCATTCAGCTGCGTACGCTGTAAAAGCTGAAAGCTACCTGCGGCATCGGATTTAATTTCCAAATCCATCCATACCTGACCCGACGACCAATCCACTTCGCTGAATTTTCCCTCAACGGGGTCGCCATTCCCGATGGAGAACGAGAACAGGCCGAGATCATCGGTCATGACCCGATGTATTTCAGAATAGCGCATATTTTTCGAAAAACTATCCCGCTGTACCAGCGATACGCGCATTTCCAACCCTTTTCGCGGCATCAACTTCCCCGCTGTATTTCTGGCCAAAGCCTGAAAATTGAAGCCTTTCGGCTGATACCCTTCAACCTGCCCCGGCAGGTTCAATACCGTATGCAGGAGCAGGGCTATAATCAAAAAACCTTTTTTCATGCCTGTATCGTTTATTTATCGTTCGGAAACCGTTTGAGTTGCTCGATTAACTATTTTCCCTGCACCTTTGAAGCCTCCTGCTCTAATCTGGCGAGATATCCACGGGCGTCGCGGTACATTTCCTTCAGCGACGGTAAAGGGGCTTCCATTAACGCAATGACCCGCGGGTGGTTCCTGACGTCGTCCGGGAGCCCTTCATTCGCTTTCCGGAAGATCTGCGCGATCAGGGACTCGTTTTCGTCAAGTACCCTCGCATATTCCTCGGCGCTGAGTTTTAGCCCGGACAGGTTCTGTTTGTCGGAGGAGGGGCTATTTAGTGGCATTGATCTTGTGATAAGCTGGTCGTCCCGGCCTTGTGTTCTGAAATCCGGGGATTCACCTTTAAGGAATGCCTTGATGGCCCGTACCTGCTGTTCCAGGCGTACCAGTTCACTGGACAGTTCAAATGCATTAATACCGATCGCCACGTTTATGCGTTGGAAATCAGCCGGACCCTCCGGATTGCTATTGCTCCAGGCAACACCAAGGATATTGGAATAATCTGCTGCCCGCATTTTATCCGGAGCTACCGCGATGGAGAGGCCGTCATTGTTTCCGGAGGGGAGGATGTAATCTCCGATGTTTACCGCTCCGATAACGCGCACAGGCACCTGTCCCATGAATGCAATTTTTTCAAACCGCTCCTTCTCATGCTCCTTAGGTAGGTTGCCCAAAGCAATAGGGGCGCTGGAAACTGCCAGAAGGTGGTCTGCACCTTCCGTGACCAGGCTTACCTGCCCGTTTTTTACACCAACCACTTCGCCTGGTTCGAGCTTCCGATGCCCGGGGACCCGTTCGAGATACTCGGCATAATCCGCAGCCCCCGATGAGTAGGTTACCCCCTGATAAGTAGCGCCATTGGTTACAAACTGCTCGTATGCTTTAATAAAGAAAGCCAACTCTGCCACGACAGCGGTCATATCCAGCGTCAATGCAATACCTTCCGGAACACCGATACCCGTTTTGTAAGCACCGGCAACCATCAACACCATCCCGGCAACACTGGCACTTAATTCTGCAAGTTTGAAACCGTAAGCATCGGAACTGTATCTCCAACTATCTTCCAATTCACTTTTTTTCCATTCTGCGAAAGTCTGCCCGATGATCCTACCCCAGGAAGCGTTTTCGGTATCCCCGAAATCAACGAAAACCGAACTGCTGTCCCTCGAGCCATTCGCCTTGATATGGATACCCTGCATGGCCCTTTTGATATGGACGGGAAACTTATCCTCGCCGGTCATGGTAGCGCCAGCCTCATATTTGACCTGTCCCTGCCCGGTAATGGTCATCCGGCTCTGCCCATTGGTTTTGAAAATCAAATCCACGCTATCGCGGGTACCCAGGAAATGCGTACCTGGCTTTGTCAGGCTGTTTCCCCCTGTAAGCCAAAAGATTGATTGCTGCTTTTCCAGGGCCTCAGTATCTCCTTCCGATACCCCGGTAATCCGGGAAGTGGTGAGGGCGTGCATCGCGTAAGGTACCACGGGCAGGCGCGTACTACTCAGTACCTTGACCATGCGCCGTCCGCTCCTGTTCTGAAGGGTAACATGCAGCCACAAATTATCCCGGGACCAGGAGATGGATTCAAAGGGATCTTTAGCCGGATGCCCTTCGCCAACGATAATGGAAAATTCCCCCGTAGCACCCGTCACCACTTCATGGGTTTCAATATAGAGTGCCTTACCCATTATGGCATCTTCGGAAAGGAGAATTTGTACAGTTACCGGCGTATTGGACAACGGGCGACCGGAGGGATCCCGTACAACCCCCTGATGCCTGAACCCACCGGGTATGGCTTCCTGCGCATAGGCGCCCGGGATTGCCAACAGCGCGATCCCGATAAAAAAGATATATTTTGATATATTTCTCATATCACTCATCATTATTTTTTAGGAGGTATGGATAGTTGTCGGTCCAAAACAGCCCAATGTGTGATGTAATTGGGGTTTCGCCGCATTTCCCTGAGGATGCCCACCGGATTCGCTTTGAAAGCCTGCATAAAGGGGCCATTTCCGAAATCGGGATCCTTCTCCCTGATTTTGGATATTACCTGGTCATAAAGCCTGGTCAGGAATGGTTCGTACTTATCGAGCAGTGCATCCATATCGCTGTCTGAGAATAGCAATTCCATCCGCGTTTGCCTGGCAGCGATTTGGATCGCATTTGCGGTCATCGTCAACGCATCTTCGTCCATAAGGGGTGCCTTACCTTCGAGGTAATCCATAATATTCTCGACCTCAAGGTTCAGTCTTTTTGCTTTTTGGCTCATATCCGGGGCATTGATGCCAATTGCCGTATTGATGCGCTGAAAAGGCAGCACGCCGTCTGCACTTTCCCAGGCTACCCCCACTACCCTTGCGTAATCCCCTGCCTGCATTTTTGAGGGATGTACCGCGATCCCGAAGCCATCGCTATTTCCGGAAGGCAGGATAAAATCCCCTTTCGATACCGGCCCTGCAACCTTGACTTTGACCTGACCCATGAAGGAAATCATTTCATATTGGTCTTCCCTGGATTTTTCAGGCAGGTTTCCGAGCAGTACTGGACTCTTCGACACCACTAAATAGTGGCTTGCCCCGTTTTCTGTATTTTGGGAAACAAGGCCTCCTTTAACCCCTACGATTGACCCCGGCTCCATATCGGGTTCGCCCGGCTCGCGCAGCAGCCACTCTGCGTAATCTGCAAATCCGGAGTGATATACGACACCGGCTTCCTGCTTTGTATTGACGGCCCAGGTAATCGATTGGGAGAGCAGATTGGCCAGTTCGGTAGCCAGTGCGGCTGCCCCAAGCCACTTGGGCGCCGATCCGCCAATGCCACAAGGTGCTTCTGTGGCATTCGCAATGGCAGCGGCCGTCCAGGCGCCCACACGGGTCCCGAGGCTCGCCCCCGAAAAGGTATATTGGGCTACTTCAGCTTCGTAGACGTAGTAGTCGAGGAGTTCCGAAATCGTCTGTCCTTCTATTGCACCCCAGGAATGGCTCATGTCGTCGCCAAAGGTCATGAAATTATTGGCAGCAGACCGCGAACCATTGACCTGAATCAAAATCCCGTTGGAACTTCCCGAAATATGGACAGGAAAGTTGCCGGGATTAGCAGGATCTCCTTTGGGCGCCCCGATAATCTTGAACTGCCCTTCCTTGGTGATACGCATGCGCTCCGTATCGTTTGTCTTGATGATAAAATCCTGATTGTCCCGGGTACCCAAAAAATGGGAGGGGGGCTTCGACAGACTGTTCCCGGTCGTAATCCAATAGATTGATTGCTGCTTCTCGGTACTTTCAGGCATTGCTTCCAATCTGGAAGCTGTATTGGCATGCATGGCGTAAGGTACGGCCAGTAGCCTGCTGCGCTCCACAGGCCTGAACTGGCGGCCAAGCTTATCCCCTAACTCAACTTCCAGGGAAATCGGCAGCTTGTCGAACGGTACCGTGGCAATCTGGCCGTTTTGTGATTTTCCCTTGCCAATGACCAGGGAAAAATGCCCCTGGTCATCCGTCCGTACCTGATGGATTTCCGAAAAGTAAACGGTTTTCCCATTTTCCTGAGAAACCATAGATATTCGCAGCATCGCCATGGCGTTGAGCATCGGCGCGCCTTCGGCGTTGAGCAGGACACCCTGATAGTTTATCCCCTCCGGTACGAACTGGCCATAAACGCTGCTAAGTGCCAGGTAAGAGATAGTCATCAAAGAAAGTAGAAATCTTTTCATCGTTATGATTTGTTTTTCTGCGTCAAAGCTTCAATATCTTTATCGTTTGCCCGATCTCCCCTGCAACGGATTGGGAAGCACTCAGAAAATACACACCTGAAGGCAGCAGGCCCAGGTCAATCTCCGAGTTCCCCGCAGGCAGGCCAGCTTTTCGGAGGAGGACTTTACCATTGACATCGCTCAACGTGACCGTCCATTCCGATGTAACCGCTCCGGGTAGAAACATATTGAGCATATTCCGGACGGGGTTGGGTGCGACCTGTACGAGTGAAGGATCTATCCCTTCGTTGAGCGGCATCAGGTTGGGCTGCTGGAAACCTTCCGTCAATCTACCCCCACCACCGATAATACTCCGGTGGCCAACGGCGACTTCTCCCATAGACCAGCTGAGCTGTAGATCCGCAATACGGGTAGAACCCCCTGCTGACCCGACCATCTGCCTGCCGAGCGACTGCCCGTTCAACAAACCGGAAGTACAACAAAGCAGTAGAATCACCAAAATGTGTTTGAATATCATACCTTGTTATTTTTGATAAAATCTGAGGAAACGGGGTTGTGTAAGAAGACTTTTGCCGCCGAAGACGACAAAATAAAATTTTATAAAGTGCTGTCTTAATTGGTTTTATTCTGCGAAATCAGCGCAAACGGCAATTTAAAAAACATTATTTGGCAGAAAAAGCCGTCAAATTAAGGGCCGGGGGCTTTTCACACAACTCCTGTAAAGGATAGCCGAGGTCGTGCCGGGAAAAAGAACGACCCATTGCAACAGGTGAAAGATTATGCTTTAGCATACGGCAGTGACTTCCCATTTTTTTCATGAGCGCATATTTTTTTATAGTACATTGAAAATCTTGACGGTATGTTAAGTCCTGGAGGATATTAATCTATTGAATGCGCCTACAAAAAAAGATTATGTTCTGGATGAGATAATATCAAAACAGAAAAAAGTTATTCCTAAAAAAAGAAAAATGCTGTTGCCGGTCTAAATAGCGCTTCCCAAAATCTTAGCTTTGTATTAAAAATGATACTCAGAATTTTCATTTTCATAATCCTTTACAATTTTCCCTTCTATGCTTTTGGGAATACCCCCGTCTGGCAGGATTTAAAGCTGGATACATTGATTAAAGCAGGTGACCAGAAAAACATTTTGCGTTACCTCGACGAAAAGCTCGGGCAGGCAAAAAGCCTCAGCCCCGGTTGGCATCATTATTATCAGAATATGCGCAGCAAGGCATTGTACCGGTCGGAAAAACTGGAGGAAACCCTTGCTTCAAGTAAAATCGCGCTCGAGCTGTTTAAAACGTCTAAAGATTCTGCCCTGCTCATTGATAGCTGGCGCACCATCGCCATCGCCTACAACCGATTGGGGAAACTCGACAGTTCGCTCATCTTCACCCAATTCATGTACAACTATGCTAAAGTTAAAGGGGACTATCAGATGCGCAGGGGCAGCATGATGCTGCTGGGCAATATCGCGACACAAAACAAACGCTATCAACAAGGATATGACTTTTATAATGAAGCACTGCAGGAAAGCATTAAAGAGAACGATCCGGTCAACCTGCCAGTAGATTATTACAACCTTGGACTTGCCGATTTTTTCCTGAAGCGATTTGACCGGGCTGAAGCCAATCTCAGTAAAGCCTTGGCATTTGCCGAAAAAAATCCTGATTTACTGCTGCTGGTTAGGATATACGGTTCCTTATCCGATGTAGCCGAAAAGATCGGCAACCCGGGCAAACAGAAATTTTTCCTGCAAAAATCCAATGCGATTGCTGAAAAGATTGGCGACTTCCGGATGCTTGCCACCAGTAAAACGATCCTCATGCGCATGAGCCTTGCAGAGCTGAAATACACAGAAGCCATCACCCTGGGAAATGAAGCAAAAACTTATCTGCAGCGTGCCCCCTTCCCTCCACTGGAAATCCAAATTGACAGCTTGCTGTTCGTGGCCCTGAAAGCCCAGGGTAAGTATCAGCAAGCCCTGACCTACTATGAAGCGTTTTCTAAAAAGCAACGGGAAATCATCAACGAGAAAGAAACCGAAAAACTCAACGAAGTGTCTGCCAGGTTCAACCTCGAAAAGAAAAATCTCCTGATTGAAAAACAAAATGCTGAATTGCTCTCATCAAAACGGGCGAACAAGATCAACCTGCTCCTGATCACCCTACTCCTCTCCCTACTCATTTCCGTTTTGTTTGCGTATCTCCGCGAACGCAACTTCCGTACGCGTTTATTTATTAAGGAAAAAGCAGCGGATACCCAGATTTCGGCACTCAGGAAACATATTGAAAACCAGCAGGAACAGCAAGGGGAAGCATTCAACATTATTCCGGCCACGACATCAGCTCTTCAACAGCAACCCGTGGAACCCATAATAGATAAATCCCTTTCCCTATACAACCGCATCATCGAATTAATCCTCAAAGAAAAACTTTACCTCAACCCGGAACTCGACCAAAAATTTTTCGTCCAGCGCCTGGGGACCAATAAAGCTTATCTTTACGATGCCATCAGCACCCATGGAGATGCCAATTTCAAAGGAATGATCAACAGGTTCCGTATTGATGAAGCAAAAATAGCGATTCAATCAATGGTAAATGAAAAAAAACCGATTAACCACGAATCCATTATGCACCTTTCCGGATTTAATTCTAAATCGACTTTCTACCGCCTCTTCAAAGCCCAGACGGGGTTGACCCCATTAGAATACGCAGAGGAATATGAAAGAGATCTCAATAAAACAAAGCTAACGTCCTGAAATGGGGTTTCCTGCCGGCATACCCGACACCAGGTGCTTATTCCGGACATACCCCGGTGTGCCCTTGCTATAAACTCCTTCGATAAATGATCCAAAGACTCCCTCATATTTATTTCGCCCCAAGCAGCCTGGGTGGCCGGGGGGTGTTTACTTCAGAGGCCATCCCCGAAGGCGCCGTAATGGAAATTTGCCCGGTCATCGTCCTCCCGCGTGAAGAAGTACCTGTCATACACGGTACCAGGCTCCACGATTATTACTTCTCCTGGGGCTGGAACGACGACCAGTGTGCGATCGCCCTGGGCTATGGCTCCCTCTATAACCACGCCTACGAACCCAATGCCCGCTATCAGGTGGATATTGACGACGAAACCCTCGAAATCATCGCTTTGCGGGATATTGAGGCCGGAGAGGAAATTACGGTAAGTTATAACGGTGATCCGGAGGATAAAACACCCGTATGGTTCCATCCGGATGTTACAGGGTAAAGCCGCCTCCAGCAGTGAGAGATTTTTTTGGAGCGCCGGTTTTGAGAATTTTTATGTGGAGAAAAAAAGGAAAAAGCGGGCAGGGGGAAAGTGAGGGGTGGGGGGGG
>JBEIGB010000082.1:0-16664 GCA_040382095.1 Lewinellaceae bacterium | reverse complement strand
ATTTTATTCATTTTGCGAAGCAAAATGAATAAAATCGACGCTTAAAAAAAGTATTCTTTAGCGGCATCAGCTACCAGACGCCTTATGCGACCGTCTTTTCAAGGTTTAATTTTTCCACAGCGCCCCGAAGCCTGCCTCCCAAAGGCGTTTGTTGAATTCCGGGACCGCTTTATCCAGTAATTCTTTTGCCTCTGCTTCGAGTGCAGACCACTCTGTCTCGAGCTCCTGACGGCGTATCACGCCTGGCCGGGTCACGCGTGGGATATCGCTTTCAGCGTGGTTGAGCATAAACATATAATTAGCGGTAAAGCCATTGGGGAAATTCTCTACATCGTCATACGCTTTGGATTTTCGCTGCACCATTTTCCCATCCCATGATTTCATCCGTTCCAACAGCGATTGCCCGTCTTTATGAAGTCCGTCCAGCCCCTCTTTTCCTGAAAGAGTCTCCAGAACCTGGGTAAGTTGCTGCTGTTTTTTATACAAGGCATTTACGGTTTGGTGCATATTGGCGAGCATGCCTTCCACCTGATTCATAAACTGATGGTATTCTTTATAGGCATCTGTGGTAGTAGGGTAGCGGGGGTTGGGAAGGATTTCGACGGTTGTTGGGATGCTTTTTTCACCCATGACCAATACAGCCTGGTATTTTCCCGGGCTGGCCTTATGGCCGCGATAGCTGCTTTCGATATAGACCCCTGGAACGCCCGGCATTGTGGGGTAGCGCAGGTCCCAGACAAAGCGGTTCAGCCCCTTTTGGGCAGGCAGGGTCGGTTCAGCGGGAGGGCCTCCATCATAGCTTTGGAAGCCACGGTCTTTTTTCGAAGTAAAAGAACGCACCAAAATGCCTTTTTCATCCCTTATTTCGAGTCGCAACTCCTGTTCGCCGGGAAGTTCCGGCAGATAATAATAAAATACCACTCCAGAAGCAGGGTTTACACCACGGGTGGGGTTTGTCCCATCGAACCCCGGGTTGTTTCTGTCCATTTCGCTTCGTGCATTACCCAGTACGGCGGCGGATGGCTGGTATAGTACCATTTTTGAAGTATCCGGTGCATACTGGCGAAGGAGGTTGAGATCATCGAGAATCCAGAAGGAACGCCCGGAGGTTGCGGCGATGAGGTCCCCCTGGTGAACCCGTAGATCGGTGATTGGAGTGACGGGCAGGTTGAGCTGAAAATTTGACCAGGACTTGCCGCCGTTCCAGGAGATATAGAGGCCCGTCTCCGTTCCGGCGAAGAGCAGGTCTTTGCGTACCTGGTCTTCGCGCACGACCCTGGTAAAGGCGCCCATTGGGATCCCGGCAGAGATATTGACCCAGGTCTTGCCATAATCCGTGCTTTTATAGAGTGCAGGGGTATGGTCGTTGAATTTGTACCGGGTAGTTGCGATATAGACCGTTGCGGGGTCGTGCGGGGATACTTCGATTGCGTTGACCAGGCATTCTTTAAGGCCTTGCGGGGTGGCATTCTGCCAGGTTTTGCCCCCATCTTTTGTCAGATGTACCAGACCATCGTCGCTGCCGACCCACAAAACGCCTTTTTCGTGAGGCGACTCCAGGACGTAGCTAATGGTGCCGTAGTTTTCAGCACCGACAGCCTCATTGGTATAGGGGCCGCCCCCTTTCCCTTGTTTTTCTTTTTCATTACGTGTCAGGTCCGGGGATACTTCTTCCCAGGACTGCCCCATATCTTTGGTGCGGAGGAGGACCTGTGCGGCGTGGTAGAACGTACCAGGCTCGTGTTTTGACCAGATAATCGGGGCATTCCAGTTGAAGCGGTACTTCATATCGCTGGCATCCCGTGCGAGGTACTGGATGGGGGCTGCCATAATATTTGTTGACGCGTTGGCCTGGTTATCTAACACTTCGATTGTTCCGAGGTAGCTTCCGCCCATGACGAAACGGGGGTTATCAGGATCGAAAGCGAGGAAAGCGCTTTCGCCGCCGGCAGAAGCCGACCAACTTGCGGTGGTAATCCCACTGGAGGCCAGTTCCTGGGAGGCGATGGAAAGGGAGGTATTATCCTGTTGTCCGGCATAAATCCGGTAGGGGAAGCTATTGTCCACATTAATCCGATAGAGCTGTGCTGTAGGCATATTAGCCTGGGAAGACCAGGTGTTGCCGCCATTCAGGCTGATACCGACCCCGCCATCATCGGCAATCGCGAGGTTCTTTGGATTGTTGGGGTTGATCCAAAGGTCGTGATAATCGCCATGCGGGCCATCGAGATATTGCCAGGATTTCCCGCCATCGGTGGACCGCAGGGCGGGTGCGCTGAGCACATACACCGTATTTTCGTTTTTGGGATCTGCAAATACCTCGATATAGTACCAGGCCCTTTGGACTAATCGGTGGTCATCGGAAATACGGCTCCAGTTTTTACCGCCATTTTCGGAGACGAATAATCCGCCCTGCTCCTTATCAGAGTCACTTTCGATGAGCGCATATACCTTTTCACTATTGGCACGGGAGACAGCGATTGCCATTTTACCCAGTTCTTTGGGCAGGCCATTATGAATTTTTTCCCACGTTTCGCCGCTGTCGTACGATTTATACAAACCGCTTCCCGGCCCCCCGCTAATAACTTTCCAGGGAAGACGTCCGTGTTCCCACATTGCCGCATAGAGGATGCGGGGGTTGTTCATGTCCATAGAAAGTTCGACGCAACCGGTCTTATCGTCAACGAATAATACTTTTTTCCAGGTAAGCCCACCGTCTGAGGACTTAAATATCCCGCGTTCTGCGGAATTGCTGTACAGGGGGCCTTGTGCGGCGACAAAAACAGTTTCCGGGTCTTTGGGGTGAATAACGATTCGGGAGATATGCTGGGTCAATTCCAGCCCTATTTTCTTCCAGGTCTTACCGGCATCCGTGGATTTATAGACTCCATCCCCGTGATGGGTCATTACCCCTCTGGGGGCATGCTCCCCCATACCGACAAAAACTACATTGGGGTCGCTCTCCGATACGGCGATTGCCCCTACGGATCCGGTGGTGAAAAACCCATCCGAGATGTTGTTCCAGGTATTGCCCAAATCATCAGTTTTCCAGACACCGCCACCCGTGGTACCCATGTAATATGTAGCGATATCTCCTGGCACGCCCGCAACGGCAACAGACCTGCCACCCCGGAATGGCCCGATGCTCCTCCATTTTACAGGCTGGAAAACGGCGTTGTAATCCGGAGTGGATTGCGCAGGGGATGCTGCGCTTTCTGCTGCCGCAGGTAGCACTTTCTTGTTCTTTTGTGCCATCACTGGCAGCACCAGTATCGCAGCTAAAAAAGTTATGGAATAAATTTTATTCATAATGTGTTGATTAACATAGATTTTATATAGGTGTCGAAAGAATAGGTGCCACCATTGCAGAAGCAGCGTTCGCATTTCTGGAAATACACCGCGTTCTGCAGTAGCAGGACAAAGTTAATGAACAAAAATAAATCCCTTTCCATCTGTTTTTTGAAGTTTTCACACAGTAGGGAAAGGGGCGCACGCAGAGCTGACATCAGACTTTTTGCATCGGGCCTTTTGTGCGACGGGGCTAATTCATACCAGCGATTATTCCCATAGAAAAAGTGCGGGCCGGCCAGAATGTGTCCCTTCGTTCGATCCCTGGGGCGAGCAGGTCGTTTCCGGGAAAGCGCGGCTCCGGCGATATACCGGTATAGGCGCTCAGAAATGCCGGTTTTTGTGCGGTAATGAAAAGGGAAACTTCCCGGAAATACTGTTTTTTCTGTGTAGGGAGCCGGTAACTGAGGTGTACATTATCAATCTCCAGGAACCCTGCATTTTCGATGAAAAAGTCGCTCAGTCCCGGGAGTTTGAGTGCGGGATCGAAGTACTTTGTTTTGACGATATTGTAATTGGAAAGGGTATAGGGTGCGGTATTTTCATAAAACAGGCGAAAAGTATTCAGCATATCGTGGCCGAGTACTGCCCGTAAGCGCACCGACAACTGCACCTTCCCGATAGATAGGGTATTTTGCAGGCCTGCAGCAAAGCGGGGAAGCCCGTTTCCGATGATGGTATGGTCGTCATTGCAAAAGCAGTAGCGGCCATCTCCGTTGAGGTCTTTGAAAGCAGGGCTTCCATTGGGTTGGATGCCCGCCCTCAAGGGTCCCCAAAGCAGTCCCAGGCGCTCGCCACGGATAATCGGGGCAACAGCTTGCGATTCACCCTGGCCCGGCCCTCCGATCGCAGCGCTGTAGATATAAGGCAACCCGCTGAATGGCGGGTCGGGGACTTTCACGGCAATGGTATTGAAAGTGGAAAAATTGAGGGTGCTTTTCCAGGAAAAATTTCTTTTAACGGCGATTGCCAGGTCTAAGGCGGCTTCTATCCCTGAATTTGTGAGCCCTGCCGTATTCTGCCAGGTCACCGGGGCCGGGTTTGGGGGAACCGCAACGGTAGTCGGCAGGATCAGGCGATCTGTATTTCTGCGGTAATAGGTTAGGTAACCGGCAATGCGGTTTCGAAAAAGCGCAAAATCGAGGGCGAGGTCGAAGGTCGTGGTGCGCTCGGCACTTAGGCCAGGATTTGGATTAGTCAAAAGCGTGTAGGAAGGCGAATAATTGCCGTTGAAAAAAAACGGGGTGGAAGGCCCATAACGCCCCTGCGACAGGTGTGTTTGCCGGGGCAGGTTGCCGGTGATGGAAAAACCCGTCCGCAGGTTGAGACGGGCAGTCTCATCTTCACCTAAAAGTGGGGCAAGGGCGAGGGTACTGGAAAAAGCCGGATAAAATGCCCATCTGGCATCCTTACCTGATTGCGAAGCCCCTTCGAAGCGGGCCGCAGCAGAAAATCCCCAGATTTCCCATATTTTAAGCTCGCTTTTTAGAGCAAACGCACTCAGGGCCTGCAGGCTTTTATACGAGGCTACCTGTGCCTTACCATTTGCGATATCTAAAGCGGCCCCAAGGTTGTGGAAGCTAAACGCATCGGTAAGAAAATCCCCGGCCTGGATTTCGGATGAGGCAAACCGGAATTGCTGACGGAAAAAATTACTGGTAAAAACCATATTGACGCGACCGGTATTTTGTTGAAATTCCATCCCGGCCATAAAGGTATTGGAAGTATTTTGAGCTCCCGTCAGGTCTGCCAACCCGTTCCGGTAAAATCCACCACCATAGCGTGCGGATTTAAAAGCGTATCTGCCAGTCGCTCTTTCGAGTTTTTGACCGGACCACAGCACGTCTGCATGCAGATTTTTGGCGAGGGTGATTTGGCTGCGCAGGGTTCCCCCGAGTACTTTTACCCTGTCTTTTCGTATATTCTGGGCATAAATAGCCACAGGGTTAAAGGCATCAAAAATATCCCGTTCGGCAAAACCTCCAAAAGCCGTGGCCGAGGGGTCCAATACCGGCATGGTCGGATTGGTGGAGACTGCATAGCGGAATGTATTGGGATCGCCGGGCGAGCCCTCCCTTGCTGTAGAAAAAAGATGTATGCCGAGTTGGATTTTTTCCTTGAAGAACTTTTGGTCCATATATAAACGCCCGTTGAGCTGTCTGAAGCGGTCGTTATGAGCAATTCCTTCCACATCCCGTAGGTTCAGGGAAACGCGGTAGGCCCCCTGTCCTGCCTGCCCGGAAAAAGCCAGGCGGTGGATATGCGCCCTGCCATTTTTTGCCACTTCGGCAGGCCAGTCTGTCGCAGTACCTAAATCGGTTGCCCCGGCAAACTTACGGAATTCCCCGGCATCCAACGGGTTTAAACGAAACAGGGGTGCTTCAATCGCAAAGCTTCCGGAATAGACGACCCGCGCACTATCGTTTTCCTGTTTTCGGCTTTCGAGGAGGATTACCCCGGCAGCAGCACGCGCACCGTAAAGCGCGGATTGCCCAACCGGATCGGCAATGATAGATAGCGTTTCCAGATCACCCGGGTCCAGGCTTTCCAAGAAAGCAGCGGGTACGCCGTCAATAACAATCAGGGGGTCCGGGTTTCCGTAAAAAGTCGAAATCCCCCGATAGCGCGATGTAAACGATTCGTGGTGGTTAGCTCCTGCCCTGGCAATCAGCAAGCCGGGGAGCAGGCCCTGGACCAGTTGAATGGGTTGATGGATAACCCCATTATTAAACTGCTCGACTGTAATCCGGCGATGCGGCCATATCAAATTTTCTTTTTGGGGAATAATATTGGGCAAGGAATCCGAAGTTGGCCTGAACAGGATGCAGCACTCAGGATCGGACAGGATTCCCGGATTGCCAAGATTTGCAGCAGGAACTGCATGAGCCCTGGAAGCAATGGCCATTATGAGGAAAAATGCAGGGAAGCGGCGAAATATACCTATAGGCATACAAAATGGGTGCGGTGTGCGTGGTAATGTATTTGCCGCCTTCAGCGACAAAATAATTTTTTTTGGAGGGGGCTTAATAAGTTATGAGGCTGTCTCATAAGTTCTTTGGCGCCGACGGCGACAGAATACTTTTAGGACAGCCTCATAAACTTTTTTGAAACGCCGGTTTTATTGATTTTGCTTAGCAAAATCAATAAAACCGGCGTTTCAAAAAAACATTTTTTGGCGGCGAACCCCGCCAAAGGACTGAGATACAGCCTTGCGCGAAATGTTATTTATAAGCGTAAGCTGGATACAGTGGTAAAAGGGGCTTTTACACAACCCCTAAAAATTATGCTTAGTTGGCACTTTTTTTCTCGGCACAGGCAGCCGTCCCTGCACTTTGTCCTTTTGCACAGCAGGCAGCCTTAGGTGCTGCATTTGCAGCAGCCTGGGCAGTAGCTTGGCCCTCTGCAGGGGCGGGTGCAGCGGCAGTACCGGCTTTTTCAGCGCAGCAAGCTTTTTTGCCCTTTGCATTTTTCTTGCCTTTTTCCATGGTTGCCGTTGCGGAAGCCTCTGCACCATCAGATTTCTTTTGTTCGCAGCAGGCCTTTTTACCTTTTTCTTTCCCGCCGCCATTGGTACCATTGCCAGCGTAAACGGCAACTGAAGCTACCATCACCAGAAGTGCGATCCAAATTCCTTTTTTCATATCTGCTTAAAATTTGATTGAATAAAATGTTTTTCCATTGGCAAATATATACAATTATGAAAAAATGTTCATGGGTTTTTTCAGGGAGTGGGTTGTCTTTTCAAATGCCCCGATTTTAAAATAATTGATGTTTTTCTGTAAAAAAACGAAATATTTAAGGATGATTTATTGGAAAAACCGCATTATTGCATAAAAAACATCGGATATGAAAACGGCAATGTTAACAGGTTTGGGGATTTCGATTTACTTTTTTACCGTTTCTCCAGCATTTACCCAGGAAAAGAAAGCTCAACTCCCGCCTGAGGCCACCGAGGTATGGGTTCCGGAACCACGGGTGGTGACGCCTGGTACACTCAACCACCAGCCGCCCTCAGATGCGGTCGTCCTTTTTGGTGGCACGAGCCTGGACCAATGGAAAAGTGCAGAGAAAGATGCCCCTGCACCATGGAAAGTCGAAAATGGATATTTTCAGGTAGTACCAAAGACGGGGGGCATACAGACCAAAGCGTCTTTTGGCGATGTACAGCTCCATATCGAATGGAAAGCTCCATCCGAAATCAAAGGCACCGGGCAAGGCCGGGGCAACAGCGGGCTTTTTTTCATGGGCGGCAGATATGAGGTACAGATTCTGGATTCCTATAACAACCGGACTTATTCCAATGGCCAGGCGGCGAGTGTCTATAAGCAATATATCCCCCTGGTGAATGCGATGCGGCCTCCTTCTGAATGGAATACCTATGACGTGGTATTTACTGCGCCAAGGTTTAATGCCGATGGGTTGATTATCGTACCGGCACGTGTGACTGTTTTTCATAACGGCATCCTTGTCCAGAATAACGTTGAATTGAAAGGTAACACCGAGTATATCGGGATCCCGCAATATCAGTCGCATGCCTCTGAATTGCCCATCATGTTGCAGGATCATGGCGACCTTGTCAGTTTCAGGAATATTTGGGTACGCAAACTGTGAAAGCTTCGGATGTCAAACACCTAAAACACAAAATATCAATGCAAAACAGAAGAAGGTTCCTTCGGAATTCCGTATTGGCGGCAGCCGGTATGTCCATGCCGGCATTTGTATCTGCGGAGCATTTTGCGCAGCACATAAGAAGCGTTAGCCCTGGTGATCAGATTAATTTTGGCGTCATCGGGGCAAAGGGGATGGGCTGGAGCAATATGTCGGTTTTTTTAAAAATGCCACAGGTCAATTGTATCGGTATCGCAGACATTGATGAGGGTGTTCGCAACCAGAGGGCTGCAGAAGTAGAGAAGCTAAGGGGCAGGCGGCCTGCGGTGTACAACGATTACCGAAAAATGCTGGAGGATAAAGACATAGATGTTATTATCGTGGGGACGCCAGATCATTGGCACTGCCTGAACATGATTCATAGCCTGGAGGCGGGGAAGCATGTTTATGTAGAAAAACCGATTGCGAATACCATCGAAGAATGCAACCTGATGGTGAAAGCGCAGGAAAAATACGGGAAGATGGTACAGGTCGGCCAGTGGCAGCGCAGTGGATCGCAATATGCGGATGCGATTAAATTTGTGCGCTCGGGGCAGCTCGGTAATATCCGTCTGGTAAAATGCTGGGCTTATCAGGGATGGATGAAACCCGTACCTGTTTTGCCCGATGAGCCAGTGCCTGCAGGTGTTGATTACAAGATGTGGTTAGGCCCTGCACCGATGCGCCCTTTCAACCGCAACCGCTTTCATTTCAACTTCCGCTGGTTTTGGGACTATGCCGGGGGCCTGATGACCGATTGGGGCGTACACGAAATTGATATCGCTTTATTCGCGATGAACGTGAGTGCCCCCAAATCCGTGATGGCCTCTGGAGGCAAGCTGGCTTATTCCGACGATGCTTCCGAAACACCCGATACCCTGCAAACGGTATATGCTTTTGATGGTTTTAACATGCTTTGGGAGCACGCGACCGGTATTGACGGGGGGAATTATGGCTATAACGAGGGAATTGCCTTCATCGGGAACAACGCCACACTCATCGTCAACCGGGGCGGATGGGAGATCATTTCCGAAAAACCGGGCGGAAAGGCTAAAATCGAAGACATGGCGCGGGTGAAACCTTCCGAAAAATCGGCACTGGAATTGCACGCCGAGAGTTTCATCAAGGCAATAGAACGCAATGATGCGTCCCTGCTCGCGTGTGGGATTAAAACGGGGAGCGTCGCGGCAATAAATGCCCAAATGGGGAATATCGCCTATAAAACCGGCGAAAAAGTCTTTTGGGACGCAGCAAAAGGGGAGTTTACCAGCAAAGCAGCGAATACCTTGATGAAAGCGAGGTATTACAATGGCTGGAAACTGCCAATGGTCTGACACAAGCTTAGATAGATCCGGTGAGGTACTGGACAAAGGCCTGTGGGGTGTTTGTCGTCACCCGAATTATGCAGGAGAGATGTTGTTTTGGTTAGGTATTGCATTGATTGGACAGGGTTACGGCGCACCGTGGTACACCCTCGGCGGGGTAGTAGCTCTGTGGTTGATGTTCTTGCTGATCACGATGCCGATGAAGGAGAAGCGCATGTCGCTGCGGTATCCCGCGTATGCGGAATACCGACAGCGAACACCGCTTTTGCTGCCCTTCTCTTTCAACAGAAGGGGATAACCAACTACCTGTCTTCTGCCCTTTCATATTCAAAAACCCCGGACGTGCGCTGGTAAAATCCCTATAATTCTTTTATCCTGATGTTCCGAAAGCGTACTTCCGACCCATGACCCAAAAAGCCGATATACCCCGATTTTCGTTGAAGCCCCGGGTGAGGGTTTTTATCTATGGTCCCATTTTTGCTGGCCTCCAATAAGTCTCCGTCCACGATTACCGTACCGTTAAGGGTAACGCGGATGTAGTTGCCCTGGATGCGGATTTCTTCTGTATTCCATTCTCCGACAGGTTTGAGATACTCCCTTTTGGCTGGGATGACGCCATATACCGAGCCGTGGTATTGATAAGGCTGCAATTTGGCATAGATTGGGGAGGTATTGTCCAGTACCTGGATTTCCATGCCGACGTACGCTGCGTCGCCTTCGAGAGGGGTACGGATCCCGATGCCATTGTTGGCTCCGGGAGTTAGCTGGAAATCAAACCTGAAGCTAAAATCAGCGTATTCCTTTTCGGTATAAAGATTGCCATTCCCTCCCGAGGCAGGGTCAATAGTAATCGTTTGGTCCACAACCTTGTAGTCCACTTTATTTCCCTGCCAGTTGTTCAGATCTTTACCATTGAAGAGTGGTACATAGCCCTCTGCGATTTCTTCCGGGCTGAGCTGGTAGTTAGCTGCGGTAATTTCACGGACGAAGATATTGCGGAAAGCAAGGTTGGTACCATGGGCCTGGAGTTCGATCGGGCCAACCGGAAAAATAGGGCGGTTGCGGTCCCAGTAGTTTTCCAGTACCACTTCATCGGTCACGCGTTGGCCGTTGAGTTCAACAGTGACCTTATCCCCGATCATGCGGATGTAGAAGATATTCCATTCCCCCACAGGGTTATCCGCCACCATAAGTGGTTTGGATGGGTTTTTCTGGTTGTTATAGAGTCCACCGGAGCCCACCTGTGCACCGACCTTTACGAGGGAGGTATCCCAAATCTGTACCTGGGGCGTGCCGCGCAGATAAATCCCGCTGTCGCCGTCCCGGGTAATCAGCCATTCCACCCACATTTCGAAGTCACCATACCCTTTGACGGTACAAAGGTTTTCGAAACCTGTACCGGTGAAGCGGATTTCACCATTCCTGACCGACCAGTTTTGGGGGAGTCGGGCATCGGCTTCCTGCTGTGCTTTCGCAAGTTGTTCCGGCTTCATTGTAGTACGGGAGATGGGGTTTCCGACCAGGCCCTGCCATCCCGTGAGGTCTTTGCCATTGAAGATACTGACGAAGCCATTTTCGGCAGGCATTTTTTGGAGCCAAACACGCATATTCTCTGCGGCATAGGTGCTTTCAGGTCCTGAAATCGCTGTTATGGCCAGTTCCAGCACTGAGCGGACAGTTTCCCCGTAGAGGCCGCTGCTGCCGTCTGAAGTGGGCAGCGCGATCCGATAAATAGCCCATGCAGCATCGGAAGCCAGAGCGGGATGCTTGAGATAAGGTGCAGCGGCGATGAAAGCGGGAAACGTTTTTATGCGGCTCAAATGCGTAAGGGCGAGCGCTTGCAGGGTGTTTTGTCCTGCCGTTGCATCCAGGCCTTTTCGGAGCTGGAGGACTTTCTGCTCCGGGGTCATGGAGGAGGCACTCACTATCCGCAGAAATGCCTTGAAGGCTTCCTGCCCAGCAGTTTTATCGTCTGAAAGCGCGATCTGAAAGAGTAAATCTGCTGCGTCGGCATCTTTCCATTGCGTAAGCGCCTGTAAAGCAACTGATTTTAGGTTGGGGTCGGTATAGGCTGCTTCGACCAGGGCGAGCAGTCTTTTGCCGCCGATGGGCGGAAAACAACCCAGTAGCCTGGGGCGTAAAGCTGGATTTGACTGCCATATTACTGAGAGTTGTTCATCAGTATCCTCTACAGCTATGGCGATGATAGCAGCTTGTACATTGCTGATATAGCCAGGATTCTGGGTGCGGGAGAGTAAGTTCACCAGGTCCTGTAAATGGTCGGGCTGTGCCAAATTGGGCAGTGCCGCATAGGCGGCGGTGGCGATCTCCGTATTTGCATCTGCGCAGTAGGCGCGTGCTGGTGCAAAGGCCTGATGGACGTGGCGTTGTGCAAGAATATCCAGGAGAATAGATTTCCCGGCCGGATTGGCTGTCTTGAGGTTTTCCAGCAGGGCAGGGGCATCGTGGCTACCTGCTACCTGCAATAAAAGCTGCTGTAAAAGGATTTTGTCCTCCGGGCTACGGGTTTGCCTAACTGCATCGAGGAGGATAGGGAGGCTACCGTTGCCCGATAATTTGGTTAACGCCTGCAGTGCTGCTGCCCTGACGTCAGGGTCTGCAGCATTGACCAATCCTGCGGCGAAAGGTTTGGCGAGGGCGTGTCCCTGATTCGCCAGATGCAGCAGGATCTGGGCTTTGAGTGCTGGTTTTGCACCCTCTGCTTTTGCGATTAGTTTTCTGACTGCGGCAATATCCTGAATACTGGCAGCAGCATTCAGTACCCCAGCCCTGTAATCAGCGCGTTCATGATCGAGTGCGGTAAGGATTTGATCAAACGCATCCATGCCGAATTGATCTGACAGAACCTTTAAAGCGGCAATTCCGGCAGTTGGTTGGGTTGCTTTGGAAGTAGCGGTGATTATCTGGGTGGCAATTCTGCGACATATTGCGAGGTGTTTATTATCGGCAAGGGACTCCAGGTAGATGATTAACGAACGGGTAGCCTCAGATGGGTCATAACTATAGCCTGTGGATTTTGCTGCAGCCACGAGGGTTTTCTCATCTGCCGGATCGCCAATTTTTGCCAGTCCCCGTAGCGCCTGTTGGCGGATGTTGGTTTCCGGGCTGAGGCAAAGCGGCCGCAGGAAAGCTGCTGAGGCCGGCAGGGCATATTCTGCTATTCCCTGCAAGATATCGGGTTTAAGGGTAGCAGGGGCATTGGGGAAAGCGAGGCGCATGGCCGTTTCAGCAATTGGTGAACGCACCGCCAGGAGTGCCTGGACGGCATCTTTCACTAATTCCGGGTTTGTCAGGTATTCAGCTACTGGTTGAATAATTTCCTGTTCTCCGATAAAGGCCAGGTGATAAAGGAAAAAGCGCTTGACCAGGAGGTGATCAGTCGTTTTCAGGGCTCTGAGAAGGCTGTTCGCCACGAGTACCCTTTCTTCGTATTTGCCGGGCTGGTTTGCATAAAAGACGAGACCATTCAGTGCGGTCCGCACGCGGGAATCATCGCTGCTTCCATCGGGGACAACCATTCCGGTGAGTTGATCAAGTCCGGAAGGGCCTAAATTGACTGTTGCAACGGCAAGTTGATTGCGGTGTGCAGCATCCCGTGCAGGAATCTGATTGAGGATATCTGCGATTTTAGTGCTCAGGGAGCGCATATCCTGGCCAGACAGTTTTGTGGAAAACAGCGTAGTCATGAAGAGAAAAAATAGACTGTATTTCATTGTATTAGAAGATTTAAATCAAATGGGCAATACGCTTATTAAATAATCCAGGGTGCGCGCATCGGCTGCGAGACCAGTCGGTTGGCCGCCTCATCGCCAATAAATTCCTGGGCAATAGGGTCGAAATGAAGGGTTCTGCCGAGTCGAACGGCGATAATCCCCATATTGACCAGCGTACAGGAGCGGTGGCCGTTCATTTCGTTCAATGCGAATTTCTGCCGGCTGCGTACTGATTCGGAGAATATGCCGATTTGGACAGGTGGGTCGGGCAGGGTTGCGATGAAAGCCTGTAAATCCGGGATGGTCGAACGAAATCCTTTATAAATTTTTCCGCTGGGCCCCTCTATGTAGGCTGCGTCTTTTTCGCGGTTCTCTCCATCCAGGACAATCTGGCAGCCATCGGCATACGTGTAGGTGACCCTCCTCCAGGAGCCCACGGCATCGGGGTCTTGCTGGGGTGCATCAACTTCGACGCGGATGGGACTGGTGTCGTCTTTCCCCAGCATATATTGGACGGGATCGAGATAGTGCTGCCCCATATCCCCGAGTCCGCCCCCGTCGTAATCCCAATACCCTCTGAATACCCCGTGCACACGTTCGGGATTATAAGGTTTATAAGGTGCTGGTCCCAGCCAGAAGTCGTAATCCAGGTGTTCGGGGACCGGCATGGGTTTAAGATTGGTTTTTCCGCTCCAGAAAAATTTCCAGTCATAGCCGGTAACCCCGCTGACCGTCACTTTGAGCGGCCAGCCCAGGATGCCGCTATCAATCACTTTCTTCAACGGTTTTACATCAGTTCCTAATCCATAAAACGTATCTTTGAACCTGAACCAGGTATTGAGCCGGAACATCCTGCCGTGTTTGTTAACGGCATCCACGACTTTTTTTCCTTCACCGATTGTCCTGGTCATGGGTTTTTCGCACCAGATATCTTTACCCGCCTCCGCAGCAGCAACAGCCATCAGACCGTGCCAATGTGGCGGTGTGGCGATGTGTACGACGTCAATATCCGGCCGGGCGAGAAGGTCCCTGAAATCGTGGTACCCTTTCACATCAGGACCTGCCAGCTCCAGGGCCCTTTTCAGGTGGTTGCGGTCCACATCGCAGACGGCCAGTAATTTGGTGCCTTCATATTCAAAATGCCCGAGGCCCATCCCGCCCACGCCAATAATCCCTTTGGTGAGCTGATCGCTGGGCGGGGTGTATCCCGTACCGCCGAGCACATGGCGCGGTACGATAGAGAACCCTGCCAGGGATGCTGCCGCGCTTTTGATAAAATTCCTTCTGCCTTTTCCTGATTGTTCTTTCATGAATCCTGTTTTTTGTGAGGCTATCCCAAAAGTATTTTTCAGAAATACTGTTGGGATAGCCTCAAAGTTTTGAATAAGGCTGTATCCTAAGCATGGGGTTGGGTAAAAGGTTTTGCGGTGAGGCTGTCCGAGAAGTATGGGTTATGTAAATATTATTCCGCTGCCGAAGGCGGCGAAAGAAAGTGTTCGTTCGAAATATTATTTGGCGGCGTCAGCCAAATAACGGCCTCCGGCCTTTTTACACAACCCCTGTCCGTCTAAAACCTTGGCTTTTTACTAAATATTCTTAAATGTCTCAACAGCAAAATTTACCGCTCTGGCGGTAATTGCCATATAAGTCAGCGAGGGGTTTTGGCAAGCGGAGGAGGTCATACAAGCCCCGTCGGTGACGAACACATTTGGGGCATCCCATACCTGGTTAAAGCCATTGAGGACGGAGGATTTGGGGTCGCGGCCCATACGGGCGGTACCCATTTCATGGATGCCATGGCCGATTGCATGACCGTTGTCCCAGGTCTTAATATCTTTTGCTCCAGCGGCCTCCAGCATGGCCTTCAGTTCCAGGACGATGTCCCGACGCATATTGAGTTCATTTTCTTTGAGTTCTGCATCCATAGCCAGGATAGGGAGCCCCCATTTATCCTTGCGTTGTTGGTCGAGGGTGATTTTATTTTCGTGATAGGGGAGGATTTCCCCGAAGCCCGTAGCGCCAATCGTCCAGGAGCCGGGTTCGGTGATGGCTTCTTTAAACCCGGCACCGATATGGAGCTCTGCGATTTCCCTGCTCCAGCCTTCGCGGCCTGCGCCGCCCTGGTAGCCGAATCCCCGAAGATAGTCCCTTTTGTCGCCGTTGAGATTGACAAATCGGGGGATATAGAAGCCATTGGGGCGGCGGCCATAGACATATTTATCCTCATAGCCTTCGATACGTCCGGAAGCGCCCAGGTTATAGTGGTGGTCCATGACGTTGTGGCCGAGCTGTCCGCTGCTGCTGCCGAGGCCACCTGGCCAGATATCGGTTGCAGAGTTGAAGAGGATCCAGGTGGAGTTGAGGGCTGATGCGCAGAGGAAGACGATTTTCGAAGAAAAAGTATAGGTTTGCATGGATATGGCATCCAGGACTTCGACTCCTTTTGCCTTGCCACTGTCTTTATCGTAGAGGATTTGGGTCACAATGGAATCCGGGCGCACCGTCAGGTTGCCGGTAGCGAGGGCAGCGGGTAGGGTAGAGGACTGGGTACTGAAATACCCCCCGAAGGGACACCCTTCCCAGCACCGGTTTCTGAACTGGCAGTTGGTTCTGCCCTCTATCGGTGCGGTCAGGTTTGCCACCCGTCCGATGATGAGGTGTCGCTGGCCCTTGAACCGTTCCTTGATTTTTGCAGCGGCATCCTTTTCAACACAGTTAAGGTCCATCGGTGGCAGAAATTCGCCATCGGGCAGGTGTGGGAGGCCTTCTTTACTGCCGCTAATCCCTGCAAAGCGCTCCACATAGTCGTACCATGGCGCGATATCTTTATAACGGATCGGCCAGTCGGTACCATAACCATCTTTGAGGTTGGCCTCAAAATCGAGGTCGCTGAGCCGGTAGCTTTGTCTGCCCCAGAGGATACTCCTTCCCCCCATGCGATAGCTACGCCACCAGGTGAATGGTTTGATTTCCGTGTAGGGGCAATCTTTTTCGTTTGCCCATGCATCCATGACGACTTCGCTGGCTGCCCAGCCACGGTGTATAACGGGATATTCCTGCCGCTGTTGTGCTGTTGTGGCACCCCGGTTAGCCAGTTCCCAGGGGTCCAGGGAAGCCGTTTTGTAATCTTTGATATGTTCATAGGCACCACCACGCTCCAGGAGCAATACTTTGAGGCCTTTTTGCGTGAGTTCTTTAGCTGCCCAGCCCCCGCTGATTCCGCTGCCTACGACGATGGCATCGTAGGTATTTTGTTTTTCGGCTTTGTTATTCAGGTTAATTTGGGTTTTCTTTTCCGGCATTTTGAAAAAATTTATGAGAACAAAAAAGCGATTTTTTGCCAAATTAATTTTTTCCTTTGGAATTAGCAGAAAATTTTAGCATTCAATTTTTAGGTTGGGCTTCGGATGATGTACGTGGTACCCACGCCATCCATGGGCTACATATCCTGAATACCTCAAAAACTGTGTTTTGCAGTTTTCGCACTCATTTTTGCAGGATTCTTCAGGGTTTATGTGCGATTATTAGAAGCGAAAACCAGATCCTTTCCCCTGGTTTGGCTGCGGATGCCGGGCTTTTATCCCGCCCCTACAGGACGGCAAGGAGGTGT